>NZ_CP133151.1:0-300000 GCF_036488675.1 Sinorhizobium chiapasense | reverse complement strand
ACCGCCGCTCGCAGTATGCTGCCGAGCGCTACCGCGAGACACTGGCCCCAAACGCCCTAATCGGCTCGATGGGTCGCCGGGGAACCTTACGACAACGCTACGGCCGCGAGCTTCATGAAAACGCTGAAGGTCGAAGGCGGTCTATCAGATGGCATAACTGAACATCTTCCGCACTTCATCGAGGAGGTCTACAACAAGCGCCGGCTCCATTCAGCGCTCGGCTACTTGAGCCCCAAACAGTTCGAGGATCAACACATCCGGCAGACTGGCAAATCAGCAGCCTGATCCGTGTCCACCCCAAGGGGCTCACTCCAACTTTTGGGGAAATTTGCGGCGGCATAGACAACAACAGAGGATACATTGCTGAGGACCCGCCCGTCGCAACATCGCGGCGCTGGTCGCGCCCGTTCTCGAACTCCACAGCCATGCCAGTGCCCGCGACGCGCACAACGGAGCCTGGCAGCGAACCGGATATCAAGCTGGTGCCCCTTGGACCGAACGCAGCAATATCAGTTTGGAGCGATCTACCGACGTTCTTCAAGAGGGAATGACATTCCACTGTTTCGTTGGTTTCGGGGCGTTTTTCGCGGAGACGGCAGCTATCGCCGCATGGGGCGATGTCACGTTGTCTGCATTCACATGCGTTGAGACCTGCGGCCGCTGATGTCAGCTGACCACGGCCACGGCTTTCCATTCCGCCATGGCCCGCCGGCGGTGAACATGTGTAGCGAGAGCGGAGCGTTTTGAGCGGAGCGGGGCGGACGAAGCGTTGCAGTCTCCTGGTGATCGGAAGCCTCGCATAATCCGCTCCCGTTCGCGCAGCGGCACATGTGCATTCTCCGCCCAGTTGCTCAATCCGTTGTGCGACCGATGCTCGACGCCCAGCATCACCTGTCGCCTGGCTGCGCCGTAGGAGCGCAGCTGGTCGGTGATCATGCGCTTCGGCGCGGCGCCTGCCTCTTCAGCAGCCGCGTCAGCAAGCGCTTGGCCGCTTTGGCGTTGCGGCGGTTCTGGACGATCTCGTCGAGCACATAGCCATCCTGATCGACGGCGCGCCACAACCAGTGTTTGCCGGCGATGGTGATGACGACCTCGTCCAGGTGCCAGACATCGTTTCGGCTGTGCTGCTTGCGGCACAAGCGGGCGGGTGTAATCCCGACCGAACTTGATGCCCACCGGCGGATTGTCTCATACGAAACCACGATGCCGCGCTCCAGCAGCATTTCCTCGACCAGACGCAGGCTCAAGGGGAACCTGGAGTAGAGCCAGACTGCATTGGCGATGATCTGCGGCGGGTAACGATGGCGCTTGTAGCGGACGGGTGCGGTGTTCCTGACGTCGGTCTAAGCCGCAAATCCCCGACGCGAGTTAAGTTCATAACGCCGAGGATAGGGATGGAAATCGCGGCGCCAGCCCGTCGCTGGTTCGATGATGTCCTTACCCAGGCACGCAAGCCGGTGTCAGAGGGATTGGCTCCTGCACACCGGCCAACATGGATTGCATCAGCAAACTATTGATAGGCGGCCGCGTTATCAACTCTTGCTCTCAAAAACTCGGAACGTCTCAGTGAGAAGCTCTATGAAGAGGTCGATTTCCGGCTCGGTTGTAATGAGCGGAGGAGCTGCCATGAACCATTCCCCAAACTTTCCGCTGGCGGTGCGGCGCGCGTAGATGTGAAGCCCAAGTTCGCGAGCGATCTCCGAAACTCGATAGGATGCCTGAGGATAAATTGCCTTGGTTGCCTGGTCCTCAACGATCTCAACCGCGTTGAGGAGGCCCATACCCCGTACGTCACCAATGGTGGTGCTCTGATCCTTCAGCGCGTTGAGCTTTCGGCGCAGCACGACGCCCATCCGCTTGGCATTGCCCATCAGATCGTGCTCGAGCATCTCCTTGAGAACCGCGACACCAATCGCCGAGGAGAGGGGATTTCCGCAGTAGGTGTGGCCGTGTAAAAAACCGCCGGATTCGGCGACCTTGTCGAATATCCTGTTGGGAGCGATCATGGCACCAAGCGGCGTATAGCCGGCGCTCAAACCTTTGGCGCAGACGACGATGTCGGGCAGGGCGCTTGGCCAATGATGAGCGGCAAGGAAGGTTCCGGTTCGGCCGGCGCCACACATCACCTCATCGAAGATTAGCAGCACGCCATGGCGATCGCAAATCTCCCGGACTTTGGAATAATAACTATCCGGCGCAACTAAGGCGCCGGTTGCGATACCGCCGACCGGCTCCATGATGAAGGCGAGCACCGTCTCCTCACCTTCCGCAAGAATCTGTTGCTCGAGCGCGTCCGCGCAGTAGTCGGCATAGGAACTGACATCAAAGCCTTCAGGGAGGCGATAGCTCAGTGGCGCTGGCACCTTAGGCATTATCTGCATGATCGGGCCGAAAATCTCATCCCGGTCAGGATCGCCGGTGACAGCAGCGGCGCCAAGCGTCGCGCCGTGATATCCTGGCAAGCGCGCAAGGATTTTCCGGCGTTTCGGCTGTCCGCTGACCACCGCGTATTGGCGCGCGAGCTTGATGGCGGATTCGACTGCTTCCGAACCGCCGGAAACGAGAAAAGTCTGATCGAATCCAGGTCCGGCGAGGTCCGCGATCAACTTTCGGAGCGTATCGGTTGATTCACTGGTAAATGCCGTACGGATTACATAGCTGATGCGATTGGCCTGATCGATCATCGCATCGCGGACGCGCTCATTCCCGTGGCCGAGATTGGCAACGACCGCGCCGGAGGAACCGTCGAAATAGCGCTTGCCGTTGGTATCCCAGAAGAAGATACCTTTCCCATGCGACACATTGAACGTTTCGGTGACCCCGCGTGCGTTGGCGTAGACGAACTTCTCGGAAGATCCTTTCTGAACGGATTTCGCTGGGACGATACTCTGAGAGGACATTTTGCAACCTCATGCTGATTGGTTTGCGGTGTGAAGAAGGGGTGCCGCCTGTTTGCGGTCTTGCACCCGTGCGGAGATCACGTCATGGTGCAAGGCTTCAGTGCGTCGCGGGTGGAGAGGCCCTCCAATTCAAGGAGGGCCTCCTTCAGACGCGCGGCCTTGATACCGCCGATGACGGGGCTAGCCAGCGCGAGGAACTTCGTTTCTACTTCCGCCTGTCCAAAAGCGGGCCCGCCGGGGGCGCCGGTTGGAACGTCGGCCTGGGCGGAAAGCGTTTTGCCATTCTGAAGGGTGACGCTGACGCGGGCCGGCAGGAGCCTTTCCGCATAAAATTTCTCATCGGCACCGGCGAGGGTTGAAAGGCTGGTCCGTGCCGCGGTTTGTTTAACACCTTCGTCAGCCAGGTCGTCTTCGCGGAGGCCGGTCGCGGAGGACTTGTCGTGCAGTTCGAGAGCGAGCGCATAGGGGATATGAAATGCCGCCTCGATGGTGGATTGCGGCCAGGGGCCATCAAAGTCACGAACGAACTGGCTCACGGTTTCGACATCAATGCCCCTGATGTCGGCATGGCCGAAACGATGGCGTGTCTGCAGCGCGCGCAGGCAGTCGATCGCGGTGTGGATCCAGCGGCAGACGCCATAAGGTTTGAAGCCGGTCTCAAGGATGAAGTAACGTTCTCCCCACCGGTCAAGCATGTTCTGGGGTTCAAAGCGGTCGGAACCGGCCATGGCCCAGAAGCCGTCGTCGCCGTCGAAGATGGTGCGGTTCCCGTGGAAGCCCTCGCGCACAAGGTCAACAGCAGTGATGGCCCCCTTGCTCGCCCAACCGTAATTGTTCTTCAAAAAGCTCATCGGCCGGGATTGGAATTTGCGTCCAAAGGGAAGCGGAGCATGCATCGGCGTCAGTCCGTAAGCATCGGCGATTTGCACGGCGCTGAATCGGTGCAACAGGCTTGTTGCCGTGCAGGCGCCGAAAATCTGCCAAGTCGCAAGACCGTTGACGTGGCGGGCGCGATCTTCGGTAGGCCGCATGGCCGTGCCAAGGCGCAGCGACATTTCATAGCCACCGACAATCGCGGCGATCAGCTCCTTGCCGGAGCTGTTTACCTCTTCGGCAACGGCGAGCGCAGCCGGGATAATGGAGGCGCCGGGATGCCCGAAAAGGACGTAGGAATCATCCAGGCTAAGCATGCTGGCGCTGTGGGCATTGGCATGAGCGGCATTGGCAGGATGGAAGCATAATGACGTGCCGAAAACAGTGCTGGGACCACCGGAATCGAGACGCGCGAGATAGGGCGTCATTTGTCTCGCCCCGCGGCTAGTGCTTCCCGCGATCATGCAGCCGACATGGTCGAGGACGAGAAGCTTCGTCTTGTCGACTACTGCTGCCGGCAGTTCGTCGTAGGTGAGGCTGGCGACCGTACTGGCAACGTCTTGTGTTAGCGACATAGTTTCAAACCGCAATGAGGAACCTGCGGATATCCATGCATGTACCGAGCCAAGGAGAAAGTCAGGTCAAAACAAAAAACGATGCCTCTAATACTGCATTGTCGTATGTCCGACGTCGTCGGACATACGACAATGTGAAACGTGGTTGAATTGCAGTGATCCCCCGCGCAGATCTCCGAACGATTCTGGCGATCGGTTCGGGCCACTGCACGGCGATGTCACGTTGTCTGCATATACACGCGTTGAGACCTGTGGCCGCTGATGTCAGTTGACCATGGCCACGGCTTTCCATTCCGCCATGGCCTGCCGGCGGTGAACATGTGTAGCGAGAGCGGAGCGTTTTGAGCGGGGCGGAACGAAGAGATTGCGCAGAGCCGAGAAGATCGAAACGAAGCGTTGCAGTGCTTCTGGTGATCGGAAGCTTTCCACATCCGCTCCCGTTTTCGCAGCGGCACATGTGCATTCTCCGCCGGGTTATTCAATCCCTTATGCGACCGATGCTCGACGCCCAAGATCGCCAAGAAGACCAAGCACTACCCGTCCGATCTGACGGATGAGGAGTGGGAACAGATCGCTCCGCTGATGCCCAAGCCTAGGCGTCGCGGCCGTCCGCGCGAGGTTGATTTCCGTGAGGTGATCAACGCGGTGCGCTACCTTGTGCGCTCGGGTTGCGGCAGACGGATGCTGCCGATCCATCTCGGCGCGCCTGGCAGACGGTCTACGGCTCGTTTCGCGAATTGGCGCGGCGCTTCTGTTCCAGACCATCCACGACGTGGCGCTGATGCTGGACCGCGAGCGAGCCGGGCGCGAGGCCGCCTATCTGGACTTCGTGGTAGAGATCATCCGCAGATCTGACGACCAGAAGGGCTTCGAAGTTTTGTCCCGCCGCTGGGTTGTCGAGCGCACCTTCGGCTGGATGACAAGATGGCGCCGCTTCGTGCGCGACTACGAGAAGCGCATCGACTCTCTCAGGCTATGATCCTTATCGCTATGGGCGGCAATCTCATCCGCAGAAACGCTCCCTGAATTTCAAAACGGACTCTAAGGCCGCTCGAAGGAAGAATAGCTGGACGAATAGGCACCAAAGAAACATACCGCATAATGGCTAGCTTGAGAGAATGAGGCGGACGATGTTAACCATTAAGCATTCTTTTCCAATTTTACACTTCCGAAATTGCAGCGTAATCCTCACTTAACCCAAAATAACTTTATGCGTTGCCGTAACGTGATAGAGCTTCGGTGGCGCCCCGCTAACGGTGGCGTCAGAACCGCAGCCTTACGTCGGCAGCTTTGTCCTCAAGGGACCGCACCCGATGCAACAGGCTGCGGAGGAGAGAACATGGAAGACCGCGGTCACTCAACAGCGGCGGCTGACTACCGCAGCGTGTCCGACCCACTTTCCTTAGTCCCGTCGATGCATTTCCCGAAGCAACTAGGGAGGCGTTTGCCGGCGCATTGAGAATAAACCGTCGTGGCTCATCGAGTTTACTCAAGTTGAGTCGATGAGGCGGGTGCGAAGATTCATCGGTTGTTCGCGGGGTGCCGTGCCCCGTGGGCCTCAAAGTTGAGCGATAATACCCAAGGCAAAGGAGCCAAAAAAAATGTGCGGCATCTGTGGGTGGATTGATTTCGAACGTGACCTAGGAGATCCCGACGCGCGTAGGGAGCTTGCCGACATGACGGCCACCATGGCTTACCGCGGTCCAGACGATGAGGGAACTTGGATTGACGGGCCCGCGGCGCTGGGACACCGCCGCCTGGCGGTCATCGACATCCAGGGCGGCCGCCAGCCGATGACGCTCCAGGAGGACGGCCAACCCGCCTTGGTGCTCGTCTACGGCGGCGAGACTTACAACTACCGCGAGCTGCGCCAACGGCTCGCCGCCCTGGGTCATCGGTTCGACACGAGCAGTGACACCGAGGTGGTGCTGCACGCCCACCGCGAGTGGGGCCGAGAGGACCCGTGCACTGCGGTGAGCGAACTCAATGGGATGTTCGCCTACGCACTCTGGGATGCCGCCAAGCGCGAACTGCTTCTCGTACGCGATCGGCTTGGCATCAAGCCGCTCTACTACTACCCCACCGAGCACGGAGTGTTGTTCGGCTCCGAGCCAAAGGCGATCCTCGCCAATAGGCTCGCGGAACGGGTCATGGACGCCGACGGGCTTCGTCGCACCCTCTGTTCCGCGGCCGACCCGTACAACTCCGTGTTCCGCGGCATGTGTAAGGTACGGCCCGGCCACATCGTCCGCGTGACCCGCGAAGGTACCCAGCAGATGAGCTATTGGCAGCTCACCGACAGCGGGCACACCGATGACGTCCCTACCACAATTGGATGCGTCCGCGAGCTGCTCGAGGACACGGTCCAGCGGCAACTTATCGCTGACGTGCCACTAGGCACGCTCTTGTCGGGCGGGCTGGACTCCTCCGCTTTGACCGCGCTGGCCGCGCGCTTTGACGGCGACCGGATCCGATCCTTCGCCCTCGACTTCGTCGGCTACACTGAAAACTTCACCCCCGGCCCGATGTGCGGCACACCTGACGGGCCGTACGTCCAGGAGGTCGCGAAGTTCGTTGGTACCGATCACACCGACATCACCTTATCCGCGCACGAACTCATGGAGCCTGACGTTCGGGCTAACACCTTGCACGCCCGTGACTTACCGTTCACTTGGGGCGACCTCGACAGCTCACTCTATCTGCTGTTCCGGGCAATCCGGCAACACTCGACGGTGGCCCTGTCCGGGGAGTCGGCCGACGAGCTTTTCGGCGGCTACTCGTGGTTCCACGATCCCGCGCACGTTCAAGTCGACACGTTTCCGTGGCCCGGATACGCCGTCGATATCGCCCGGCAGTCGCTTGACCCCGGACTCGCAGAGGAGCTCGACCTCCCCGGATACCTCGACGAGCAGTACCGCAGGGCACTTGCGGAAGTACCCGCCCTGACCGGGCCGGCCTCGGCCGATCCGCACGAGCGTCGCATGCGTGAGGTCTGCTACCTCGTTCTCACACGCCACCTGCCGACTCTGCTCGACCGCAAGGATCGGCTGAGCATGGCTTCGGGTCTAGAGGTGCGGGTCCCCTACTGCGACCACCGCCTCGTTGAGTACGTGTTCGGCACCCCATGGTCGCACAAGACGTTCGACAGGCGTGAGAAGAGCCTCCTGCGGGCCGCGACCGCGGACTTGTTGCCGCAGTCGGTGGTGCAGCGAGTCAAGAGTGTGTACCCGCCTATTCAGGACCCGACCTATGACAGAATGCTGCGCACCCGGTTCACCGTGCTCCTGAATGATCGCGATGCGGCAGTGGCACCACTGCTGTCCGTCGACCGCTCCCGCGCATTGCTTAGCGCGACCGACAATATTAGGTGGGTGGAGTGCATCCTGACCCTTCAGGATTTCCTGACCGATTACAACGTGAGCCTCACTGTCTGAGCCGGCGAACAAGATAAGAACAGTAAAGGTCAGTCCGACACGGAGTTGGGCTCCATGGCGATGCTGGCCAAGGCTCAGAACGATGGCTCGCTCGACAAGCAGTATGCCGGGCATGATGACGAAAGATGGGCGCTCGGTGATGGCCTTCGGCGTCATGGGCGGTGGCTACCAGCCCTTCGGCCATGTCCATCTGCTGACCAACATGATCGACTTCGGCAGGGATCCGCAGCAAGCGATCGATGCCGCTCGCGCGTTTTACAACCACGATGTCGTGGAGGCCGCGCGAGGCGTTGGCGCTGGCCCGGTCGAAGGCTTGCGCCAAGTGGCGGAGCCGCATTACCCATTGGGCGGCGGGCAGGCGGTGCTCATTGATTGGGAGAAGGGAACGCTGACCGGTGCTTCCGACCCGCGCAGGACGGACTCGCGCTCAGATATTTGCACTCGTTTGCTGGACGTGGCCAATGTTTCGAAACATAGTCGGGAACCACGATCGGAAAAGAAAACACCGGCCAACCGTCTTTCTCCGGCACTGAAGACGTGCTGGCGATCCTGGCGCGAGACCGGACATCACTTTCGCATGGCGGTCTGCGCCACTTGATCCGAGAGACCGTCGCGCTTGCCCGTCATATCGGCGCAACACTCGACCTGACCGCTAAAGACCGTTGCCTCAACATCATGGGCGGCGACTGACGTCCAGCCGGCGCATGACGTGGTTATCGATGCGGTTAAGTGTCTGGCGAATGGCGTCACGGGCGAAACCTCCTCGGCATTGATCTAAAGTGGAAAATGGAGTGCGTTTTGCCCAGTCATGCAATATGGGGCGGCTGCGAGGCCTCGAAAGTGATGATGCGGATGCCGCCCCACCTGAGATCGGCGCTTCTCCGACGATCAAGTCTTCAGAGAACTTAGTGTCTTGCGTCTGCAAAGCGTGCATCTGCCGCCGCCGTGTGCCTTGGGATGAAGCCAGTCGGAAAGCCGGATGTGGGAAATCCGCACGTCCGGTTTGATGAGCGTCTCGCCTCGCAAGCGCGGCAAGTCCTGCCGTCTGGAATGACGGCCACGGTAAAACCTAGCAAGCAGCCGTGTGCTGAGTCTTGCGTGGTGTCCGGCGACGGCCACTATGAAACGTAGACAAGGAGGTTGTAGGCCGGAATATATGTGTACGGATTGATAGCCGCGAAATCGAACGTGGTCGGAGCAGCCGACCCTATCTCTCTAAGGGGAAGGCGGAACCGCGGATCGCGATTCTGCGAGTGGTCCAACGTGATCCCGGGGTTCGTACCGCCAGCATGCAGCCAAAGGATTTGTCGTGAACAAGGGAGATCCATTCGGCTCAAGTGTGAGCTTGTAGGCCGCCGACAAGCTAATGAGGCGAGGGCCGAGTGGAAGTCGGACTGACTGATAGTACTCGGAGGACGGGAGAGCCGGCCACATGGTGAAGTGGTCTGCAGTAGTTGCAGTGTTCTTGGGCAACATGGGCTCCATCCAACGGGAGATACGCCTTTCATTCATCACGCGCGATCGAGTGCGGAGGAATCTGTTGAGGATTTCGAACCGCTTGGCGGTGGGGGTGCCAACTATCTCGGACCGGGCGCTCCAGCGCAGCACGGCCGAGGTGCTGTCGGCGATCTATGAGCAGGACTTCTTGCCCTGCTCATTCGGAGGCAGACCAAAGCTCAGCGCCCACCATGCCTTGTCGACCCTCGACGAGGTCATCGCCGGCGGCAGGATCAGCATCGCCGGAAACCTCCAGTCGCTGCTCAAGGTATATCGCGTCACCGAACGGTACTGGTGCCGGAGTTACGCAGTCGCAGTCGGGATGGCGGCCGCCTTACCTGGGACACTTTCAACCAGATCAAAGAACGGAATCCGATACTGCGACCGAAGCTGCGGCTTCCGTATCAAGCGCTGCAAGCACTCGCCGTGCTGTGAACCAAATGCCGAGAGCGTAGTGCCGGAAATCCGCACGCTACGTTCTGCGGGAACCGGAGGCGGGTGACCGCCTCCGGTGACCCGATGGGGAAACGGAGCGGTGCCGACATGGCCCAAGCCACCGCGCCCTTCCTCGACCCTACCCAAAAGAACTGCATCGGCCCCGAGAATCTGAGAGACTGCTTTTGCAACAAATAGTTACCAGGTTCAGGAACGGGGTCCGATGCAGACACGCTGTACGTCCGACCGGCTTGAATTTGAAGGCTTCGACGGCCACAAAGTTGTGGCTGGTTTCGACGGCGGAGCCATTACCTCAGACGCAGGCGCCTTGCTTCTGCGTCACGTTGATGGGGCCATAAGGCTGTTCAACCGGGTGGCCTCGTGCTTCGTCGATTACCGCAATCAGGATCGCACGGTTCACAGCGTCCGCACGCTGGTTGGCCAACGCATCGCAGCGATCGCGCTGGGATACGAGGACATCGACGACCACGACACGCTTCGCCACGACCCGGTGCTCGCGCTTGTGTCGGAACGCCTGACGCCGAAGCGAGAAGATTGTGCGGTGCTTGCTGGCAAGTCGACGCTGAACCGGCTGGAGCACGGCCGGGTCGCGGAGCCGATGCGCTATCAAAGATCAATTACGACAAGGGTCGCGTTGGAAGCTTCGTTGGTGGACCTGTTTCTGGAAGTCCACGACAAGCCGCCGGCCGAGATCGTGCTCGACCTCGACGCCACCGATGATCCGCTGCACGGCCGACAGGAAGGCAGGTTCTTCCACGGCTACTACAACTGCTTCCTGCTACCTGCCGCTCTATATCTTTTGCGACCGCCACCTGCTGGCGCCAAAGCTCAGGCGTTCCAACATCGATGCCAGCAAAGGAGCGGTCGAGGAGGTTGAGCGGATCGTGACATCCGCAAAACCTGGCCTAGGGTCCGCATCATCCTGCGCGCTGATTCCGGCTTTGCAGGCGAGGAACTGATGACCTGGTGCGAGATCAACCGCGTCGACTACGTCTTCGGGCTCGCCCGCAACGAACGGCTGGAAACCAAGATCGCCCCGGCCCTCGAGGAAGCCTGTCTGGTATCCAGGAAAAGCGGCCAGGCTGCCCGGACCTTCCGCGACTTCAGGTGGTCGGCAAAAGACAACTGGTCCCGCCGCAGGCGGGTCGTGGCCGAGGCCGAATGGACGACGCAGGGCGCCAATCAGCTGCGGCTGTGGTTCGCCTCGTTTACGTAGGTCCTGATCTGCGCCTTGCGTCGCCTCGGTCTTCCCCATACCCGGCTCGCCAACGCCAGCTGCGGCACGATCAGATTGAAACTGCTGAAGATCGGCGCACAGGTGCGCGTCTCGGTTCATCGCATCAAGGTGGCGATGGCCTCAGCGTGTCCCTATGCCCAAAGAGTTCGCGCTGGCTCACGCCCGAATACGTGCCACGGCTCTGTGACGCCGCCCGACCCGAACCCTTCTCACAAACGACAGAGGATACATTGCTGAGGAACCCGACCGTCGCAACATCGCGGCGCTGGTCGCGCCCGTTCCCGAACTCCACAGCCATGCCAGTGCCCACGACGCGCCACAACGGAGCCTGCCGCTTAGATTCGGTGAGAGAAGCGGGCTTACGCGCCGCTACGACGAACTGTGCGGCCACCGTTCGCACAAAGATCGCGGCTTCGCGCATGAGAATGGCTCATCGAAAGCCCGCACGGCCATCTCAAGCGCGCGATCGACGTCAGGACTCTGATGAGGATCGAACGATTTCGGCGCTCTGGCCTGCTACCGCCGCGTTGTCGACAGTAACCGCGAGTCCTGCCGGCCTAGTGTCGCGATAGTGCCTTATACGGCTAAACGCTCCACTACTTGAGTCGCGATAATAGGCGCGTCGCCCACATTGGTATCCGGCCAGACCCGTGCGCGTTTTTTCGGGAAAGCACCTGGGACGAAATAGGAGAGACCCGCGCTTGCAACATAGATAGTCGCTGCAACGCCCTCGAAATTGCGATTGAAGTGGAACTGCGACTTCATCACGATAAAGTCCTGCTCGATAATCTTGATGTCGTGGGATTCGAAAATGGCCCGATCAACGATGAATCCTGGCTTTGAAGTGGCAATCACAAGGAAACGGTTGTCAATCTCGATAAGGGCCGTCTTTCCCATGGAAGCGGATTCCTTGGCAAAACTGGGTCCAATGAGTTTAATATCCCTATTGTTGAGCATCTTGACCACGCCTTCGACCTCGAAGGGCAGATATAGTGGGGTCATCTTGCCGCCGAGACGCATCTTGATTTTCGCACCGACTCCTGCGGCATGTGCCTGAGCGACGGTTTCCGGATCATTGACTGTCATCGCGCCCCGGAGCTTCGCAGGATGCTTTAGTGCGGCCTGCAGGATCAAGGTGCTGTCGCCCGGCGCGCCGGCCAGCGTCCGGTCGCCAAGATCGGCAAGCGCCTTGGTGATGCCGCTCTTGTCCTTCGCAGTGGCATCTAGGGCCTCTGCGATAGTCACAGTTTCATCCTTGAAGCACTCTCGCAGATCCCAGAACTCCTGGGCGTAAGCCTCCACGATCGCCTTGGCTCGCGCATATGGCCCGTTGCTCAAGATCACAGCGGCCTGACCCATGTCCGTTAGATCCGCAAAGCGGTAGGCGTTGTAGATGCTAAGGTCCACCACTGGCGTTTCCGACTTCTCGATCGCACGGGCGCGTGCGTGCATTCCCTTAAGTGGGCTGAGATGAGTTTCGAGCCTGCCTGGGGCAATCATTCGGGTTTTCGCCAAGGTATAGACCGGGCGCAGACGGCCTTCGAGCACATCGAAGACCAATCTGACGACCTTCTTCCCATTATCGTAGTAATCGTCATGGGGATTGTTCTTGCAAGCGATGCAGATGTCGGCTGCCTTCAGCATCTGCGGCGTTATATTGGCATGAAGGTCGAGACCTACTCCGATGACTGCGTTTCCGCCGATCGCGCCGCGAATGTAGGAGAGGAAATCACCTTCGGCATCTTCCAACTCAGTCGTGGACATCGACCCATGCAGGTCGAGGACAATCGCATCGGGCGCGAGCTTCTTGAGTTCCTCGCCCCAGAACTGGCGTTGCTCAACATAGAAACCATGATCGATGGCGCCGCTCGGGGCGACCATCGAATCTGAAATGGGAAGGATTTCAATATGAGCGCGTTCAATCAGGGCGTCGACAATCCCGCCGAGCGTGGTGCCATTTCCCTGGGCCGCCTCAATCACAGTCTCGCCGCGAACGACCGTGATATCTGCGGCCGCTGTCGCAGGAGCATATCCGTGCGATTCATGAAACAAGCGTCCGACTGCTATGCGCTTCATGATATTAATTGTCTCCTGAATGTGAGGGTTTGATCGCCAAGGACTTCGCGCTACCTGCTCGGGCAGCGTGCGACGTATTGCTGGATCGGTTTCAAGCTCACGGTGGGATGGACTGGCCGGTGGTGACCCGCAACAGGGTGCGCCGGGGACAAGTGCTTGAGTTCTTAAGGGGCCACAAGCCGCTCCTGTTCGCCAGGGGTCGAAAATGGTGAATCGACCGTCGACGGCTGAAGTATCGCCTCTATCTAAGCATGTGCGCCATGAACCCGCGGATTTACTTCAATCACCACTGGGCCATGCTTCGTCCACCGGATTTAGATAGTCGTACTGAGCTGGATCAGCCGACAGGACAATTGCATGAAGATCAAGTTGCAGAGATGCGTGGACGTATAGCGGACCATTATACCTTGAACCTTCAAGCAGGATGAGCGCTCTTTTTGTCATTGGGCGTTGACTCCGACGTTGCGTGCTGTGCGGCGGTCTGAGCGTACATCGGCAGAGCTATTTCAGTCGTGCCGGATGTCAGACGTTGTGGTGAACGTACCATCGTCAGCGATCCGCGGTGGCAAAGTTTCTATAAACTTACTTGAAGGATCTGTTGCAACAGGTGGGGTCACCGGCCCTGTCCGGCTTTTGCGATCCGCTGCTGGTACCGTCGCTTAGTCCTTTCGATTGAGATAATCTTTGAGCTTCGTTGCTAGAAAGCGTACATGAGGTGGAGCGACCATCGTGTAATGGTCACCGGGCACCTCATGAATTTCCAGGCGCGCCCGCGCGAATTGCTTCCACCCAAGATCGCCAGGATGTGTTGCAAAGTTTTTGGTAACGAGGGGTATGGCATTGGGTCCACATGATGCGCAGACGACAGGCGCGGTACGCCTTCAATCCGAATCCGTCTCTCGCTGAGCAGTTCGAATCCTCGCTGCCGCATGAGGTTGCCACCACTCTGGCAAATTCTCTGACCAGACAAAACTTTGCAACGGAACCGTGCCGTCATCGGCATCCAAGCGTGCTTCGCGGCACCGTGATCTCGGTCGTGCCGAAGGTGCCTGTGAGCGTGCGCGTTCGACGGCCATAGCGGGGACGGGCAAACCGCCTCCAGCTCGGCCTCGATCATCGTTTCAATGAAGCCACGCACCCGCTCGCGCAGGCGCGCGTCGATCGGGTCGAACCAGTTGTCGAAAAGAGAGCTCGTCGCCTCAGCCTCGGGATGGACGGCAGCGGGTTCGTGGTAGTGCTTGTCATAGCGTGGTCTCCAGTCCGGCGCTCCAACGCCGGATGATTCGAGGTTGATCACCCCGGAGACTACGCCACCCCTATTTTCCAACTAAACCCCGGACGGCACCAGCGATGGTGAAACCCCATCCAATTCATAGAGTGCCATCGGTAGCCTCCATCGGACCGGCCAATCTGTCAGGTGTAGATTTGTCGCTGCCAGCGTTCTCGTTCGAGCCCTTAACAGTGCGAAGTTTTGCCGTCGCGCGTTCGTCCAACACGCCCTCTCGCGCAACAACTCCGTATATTGATTCAGCACGCTCTAAAGTGAGTAGTCCGCTGGCGAGGTCTTGAAGTACCTGATCGCATTCCCGATCAAGCGGGTCTCCATATCCACCACCTGCGGCGGTCCGTGAAAGAATAGATTGTTGCGGTTTGACCGTCATCTGCCCAACTGGAGCAATCTCATTCAGATGTCCCGCCTCGTCGCGGACGTGTTGTGCTGCGGTGCTTCCCGCAAGACCACCGCACACACCTTGCGCGGCACTAAAAGTGCCATCACTGACGTAGGCCAAGGTCATCGGCGACAAAGTGGGTTGAAACTCCACTTCCAGACACGGAGCGCCGGTAAAGCAACCGGCGCCCTCGCTATCCGGGACCAATTCGCGGCACAATATCCGTAGAGGATGGTGCATTTCCGTCATTTCCACGCTTTCGACGAAGGAGATTCCTGCATTTCCAGCGTGTGAATAGGTCAACCAGCCATCGCCAAAGGATGATGCAGGGCCTCCCGTGCTACCTAGAAAGAGCTGGTTTATGAAAGGAGTTTTCGTTCGCGGGTCGGTTCCTGATATAACGCCTTTGTGAGGAGGGTTGACCGCGCCGATTTCCGCTACAGCCTGTTCTGGTACGATCTTTGAAAGAGCCATATGCACCGCCGCCACAACCCTGTCGGCTAAGTTGGTTGTGGAAACGGAAAGACTGTTTGGATGCTTTGCGCCACCGATTGCCGAGCCGTCTTCAATTAGGACGTCGATGCAACTAAAACTACCAGCATTCTTTGGTATCTCTGCATCTAAGCAGTTAAACACGCCAATCATCGCAGCGGTCTTTGCGCAGGCCTCGCTGACGTTCAGCCCGCAGTTCATCGCCGCAATATTATCTCTCAGGTCGACCGTAATGCGTCCGGAGTTAGGGGAGATCACTACCGTTGCAGCGACATCAACTCCGGTCGGAGGTGTTCCAAACATCGGATCGTGATGGCTTTGACCACTTGAAACCATTTCCGGGAGCTTGGCGATTGCTTCAAGCATCCGGGTGCGGCTGTATTCCAGCCATTGGGTCTGAAACTCGCTAATCACATCCCAGCCAATTTCAGCACCAAGGGCGAGGAGCTCCTGTTCCCCCGCGCGGGCGGCGCCGACCATGGCCAGATAGTCACCGTACCATTGGTTTGGCACGCGGATTCTCAGGCGGCACATTCGGATTATGTCGTCTATGTCTTGGTAATTGCTTTGGACGCGAACTGCCGGAAATAGAAGAGCACCCTCCTCGTATACATCCTTAGCAGTCGCGAAATAGGTGGTGGGTGCGCTATTTCCAATGTCTGCTTGATGGGCCTTCACGACGACTGTGAATCGGTGAACACCCTCTGCATCGATCACCGGCGCAAGGATTGTATGATCCGCTGCATGGCTGCAGCCATGATAAGGTGAGTTGTGCAAAAATGCGTCGCCTGGCCGTAACTCTGGATGGAAACTCATCATCGCCTTAGCCATCAAGTCTGGTCCGCTTAAGACGTGGATTGGAAGACTATCGGCTGCGCTGAGCAATTCTCCGTCAGCCGTGACGATTGCGCATGAAAGATCCTTCG
This sequence comes from Sinorhizobium chiapasense, assembly GCF_036488675.1. Classification (NCBI taxonomy): domain Bacteria; kingdom Pseudomonadati; phylum Pseudomonadota; class Alphaproteobacteria; order Hyphomicrobiales; family Rhizobiaceae; genus Sinorhizobium; species Sinorhizobium chiapasense. Next base: position 283,864 of record NZ_CP133151.1, on the reverse strand, counting down.
CGCGATTGAGGACGCCCGAGCGCCCGGCCCGCAAAACCACATTTGACATAAGCCTCGCTACGCCATCGACACGGCTTCGCAAGATGGCAAGTTGTGAACCATTTAGCATCTGTGGATTGTTCCTATAAATTGATGACGAGGCTGCCGGAGGCATTGACGTGGAAGTCCGCATCGTCGACGACGACCGTCGTAAATGCTGATTCCACGATTGCTGGACCTCGGTGGTACTTCCCTATTGGAAGGGAATTCCAATCGTAGGCACCGGCTTCGTATGACGTTAGATCCGGGAGAGTGATTTTGCGCGTCACTGAGCGGTGGCGCGCAGCGTTGTCCTTCTTAAGTCGAACTGGTCGAGTATCACGAAGTTCGCAAGCGATTGATGCTCTCCACCCAACAATTTCTACTGCACTGTCTGGGTCGGCGAAACCGTACAGACGCCTGTGTTCATCGTGGAACGCCTGCAAAAATCCCTGAAGGGACCCTTCGCTAGAAAACCGTGTCCTCGGTAAGCCCACCTCGATTTCCCAAGCCTGCTCCGCGTACCTTGCTTCAACCGTGAAATTTAAACGTGTCTTTTCTGGAAGAGCGCCTGAACGCTCCGCAAATTTTTGGCACTGGACCTCAAGGGAATCGAGGATCCTATCTGCAGCCGCGGTGTCGAACCGCTCGGTGCTCATGAACGCGCTTGCCCGATAGTCGCCCTTCAAGTCCGAGATTTGCGCGCCGGCGGCGCTCAAGGTTGCTCCGGTTTCAGGAATTATGAGTCGAGCGCATTTCAAGCGACGCGCAATAAATACCGCATTGAGACCGGCCGCTCCGCCACCGCCCACCATAACCGCTTTCGACGGATCTACACCCTGTTTCACAGTTATATCAAAGATGGCTTGAGTCATGTTTTCGGTAGCCAAGGCGATGATGGATGCGGCTGTTGATTCTATGGAAGTCGCGTCACCATTGATGCTCGCCATGGCCCGTTCTGCCGCTTTCAGGTCGAGCCGCATCCTACCACCAAGGAAAAAGTCTGGATCAATGTAACCCAAGACGAGGGCAGCGTCGGTCACCGTGGGTTCAAGGCCGCCGTGTCCATAGCACGCGGGGCCGGGCCTCGCGCCAGCGCTTTGAGGACCCACGTGAAGCATGCCTCCGGCGTCTATCCTCGCAAGGCTGCCGCCTCCGGTTCCTACGCTTCTGACGTCGATGGAAGGATATCCGGTAGGGAGGCCTAGAATTGGTTGGCCGATCCACAGCTCACGGGTCAAGGGGATCCGCCCACTGCGAACCACACTGACATCGAATGTCGTCCCTCCGGTATCTGCCACGATGATATCCCTTGTGTCGTCATCCATGCTGACGTATGCTTGCGCGGCAATTGGGGCCATCGATGGTCCGGAATTGACCAGATTGATCGGGGCATCGACTACATCAGCCGCCTCCATGACACCCCCCTGCGACGTGACAACAAGAACCTTTCCCTTGAAGCCCGCGTCGGCAAGCCGTGAAACTAGCCCACCGAAGTAGTTGAGCATCATTGGCTTCAATGATGCGTCAATTGCAGCGGAGACAGCCCGACGAAATTCCCGTGGCGTCGGGTTGATCTGGTGCGAGAGTGTGAATGGGACGTCTGGCAAATGTTGGCGGACGAGCTCTGCAACGCGTAGCTCGTGTTGAGCATTCGCGACTGACCAAAGCAGGCAAACTGCTAATGCTTCGATCTTCTTCTCTTTGAGGCGATGAATTACCCTGATGGCCTGATCTTCGTCCAATGCTTTAAAGATCGATCCATCAGAATCGATACGCTCTCGGATAGGAAATACCAAGTCACGGGAGATGAACGATTTAGGGTAGCGAGTACGATGGTCGAAGGGATCTGGTCGGCCGCCCTCCCGCAAAGTCAAAATGTCGCGGTGGCCTTCCGTGACGAGCAACGCCGTTTTAGCGACGTTGCCTGTGAGCACAGCATTGATCGCATGGGTGGTGGCGTGAACCAATACCTCAGCTTCAGAAAGAAAATCCTTAAGCGAGCGTCCGGATCCCGTCGCCGCCACGTCCAGCACATCGAGCACTCCTCTCACGGGATCTGCCGCGACTGTCGGTGATTTGAACGACTGCCAAACACCGTTTGACTCGACCACAAGGTCAGTGAATGTTCCGCCGGTGTCACATGCTAGCCACATACGTTTATCCCTCCGAAACAGATAGGCCTGTTAGTCTTCCCACTCGACGTTGCCACAGACGCTTACGCATTGTCCGGTGACATGTTTGGCTCCTTCCGAGGATAGGAAGAGAGCCATCTCCCCGATCTCAGTCGGATTTATCTTTGTTCTCATGGAGATAAAGGAGAGTCTCTGCTGTAAGGCCTCCTCGTAGGGGATTCCGTGGCTCTCGGCTCGCTTCTGCATGAGCATGCGCCCCCGCTCGTTCTCGATCGATCCTGGCGAGATCGTGTTGCAACGAATGTTGAAAGGACCGAGCTCGCGGGTCAGGTTCTTCGTCAGGCCTTCGATCGCGAACTTTGAGACGACGTATGGGGTTCGTTTCGGCAACCCTGTCCGGGTGGATGTCGTGCTGATGTTGATGATTGACCCCTTCTTTTGTTCCTTCATTTTAGGCACGAAGCGTCGCACGACGTTGAAGGTGCCTGTGACGTTGACAGCAAACACGCCAGCCCAGTCGTCATCGCTGAGGTCCTCGACGAACTTGCTCGGTCCTCCGATTCCTGCATTGTTTACGAGTGTGTCGATGCCGCCCAATTCGCCTTCGATGATGCGAGCTAGCTCGTCGACGTCTGACACGGACGAGATATCGGCGCGGCAGGTCTTCAGGCTAGGATATTCGCGAGATGCTCTCTCGAGCGCATCGGGATCAATATCGCAAACGTAAACTTGGGCACCTGATCTCAGGAACACCTTGGCGATTGCCAAGCCAATTCCGTTCGCGCCCGCAGTTACGAGCACACGATGGTCGTCTGAAACGCCTGACAACAGTTTTCTCCTCACTCGGTTAGTGGATGATGCTTGCCTTGTTCATTGAGTCGTCGGGATCGGCCCGGGGTGTGAATGCCGGGACCGCTGCCACCAAGGACTGTGTGTAGGGATGTTGCGGATCCTGGGACTTAGTGGGGATGAGCGGCACCTCGTCCAAGACTAGTTCGATCATTTCCTTAGTGCGCGCTGCGTACTCGGACTCGCTCGCGTCACCCCGTAGTTTGTTCAACATGTCCTGAAGTACGGTACTTTGAAAGTTACCGAGAATATTTGTCCCGGTCCCGGTGTAATAGGTGCGCATCCAATAATCTGGCATGCTGAACCAGGAGGTTCTATTCTCCACAAGCACGTCAAAAGTCCGCTTTGCGATACGCTCATCGAATTGGGAGCCAGGTAGGCGCCCAATATTGACCTGTATCCCGATTTTGGACAGGTTCTCTTTCACTGCCAGCGCCACTTGGTCGAAGTAGCCTGCCTTACCGGTCGAGTAGATCAGCGATGCTGTAAATCCACTTGCACCACCCAAGAGGCTTTTCGCCTTCTCAATAATGGTATTGAATACTGTGAGTTGCGGAAACTCTCCACCGATGGGCGGGGTGTTGGATCCATAGAGCTTCTTTCCACGGCCTTGGTATATTTTCTGGCAAATGTCGTCATATGGCAGCGCCCAGGCAACTGCCTGGTGGACTGCGGTATTGTTGAATGGAGCCGAGCCTGAGTTTAACCCAAGAAATTCCATTTGGTTGGGCATGGCGACAGCCAACGCTTGCGCCTTGCCCCATGCCGCAACTGCATCGGAGTCTGCAGGCGGGATTTCCATAGCTGCGTCTGCAGCATCACGTTCAACAAGAGCTACTCGCATTGTCGCTTCTGGCACCGATTGGAACAACATCCGCCCAATCAAGGATTTAAAGCCGTTGCGCCAGTTCTCGTTCAGCGTGAGCACAACTTGCTCTGGGCGAAAGCTGCTAACCTTATATGCGCCACCGCCTGCGCTATTGGTCTTAAGCCATTCGGATGCCCAGGGGTCACCTTCGGTCACATGTTTAAGACCCAAATTTTTGTTGAAGATCGCCGCGTAGGGGATGATATATCTGCTAGCGGTAGGCAGCGACAGACGGAATGGCCGCTCATTCACAGCTTGAAGCTGCCTTTCACTTTTGATTCCTGTGGCAGAGAAGAGACCTGCCGCAGCAGCAGAGGCCCTCATGGCTCGGGCGATTGACCAGCGGACGTCTTCGGCTGTGACCGGGCTGCCATCGTGGAATTGCGCGTGCTCACGAATATGGAAATCGACAGCTTTCCCGTCATCGACGACGTGCCAGCTAGCCACGAACTCCCCAACAAGTTTCGAGGGATTGTATACGGAACGCCCGCTTTCATCTTTGACCAAATCATAGCGGAGAAGCCGGTCGTAGACGTGCAGGCTGACAGTCCATGTTGATCGTTGAACGCCCATCCCTAGAGGATCCAAGGAGTTGGCATCATACGGCCAGACCAGCCTCAGCGTTTGCTCGATATTTGCATGAGCGCGTCCGGGGAGCTGAGCCGCCGCGATCACTGCTCCAGCGGAACCTGAAGCTTTCAGCGTTTGTCGCCTCGAAATTGCGCGCATCCCTGTTCCCGTTTTTGATTTATTTAATGAGCCCATCGTCTCTTGGTTCACAACCATTGACATTTTTTTGATGTTTGGTGCAACAAAAATATGGCGCGCGGAGCTTGTTTAGGTTACTAAATGTCGAGAGGGAAAGGCTAAATGCCAAGGAACCGGGCGGAAGGCGCATTGAGCAACATACATTATGCTTGTAGTCTCTACACGAGAGTGATCGGTTATTGAGATGGTGAAATTCAATGTCAAACCCAAGCAGCCCAAGATAGGAGTGGCGGAGGCTGTGGATCCACTACCAAAACACAGTAGCCTGGGAGATGCCGCCTATCGCAGCTTGAAGCAGAGTATTGTTAGTGGAGCTTTTCCGATTGGAGAAAAGTTGACTATCCGTGCGATTGCGGCGGCCTTGGAGACGAGTACCACACCAGCGCGCGACGCCGTAAATCGGCTCCTGGCGGAAGGCGCTCTTGTAAATGAAGGCCCGAAGACTGTTGTCATTCCCCCTTTGACCGAATTGGCCATGGACGAACTATTACATTCTCGATTGGCCCTAGAAGGAATGGCAGCGGAGAGGGCAGCGCCTCATCTAACATCTGCTGATTGCAAGACACTAGCTAAACTACAGACCACAATCAACGAAAACCTCGACAGCAAGCATTTCAAAGACGTTTTGAATGCCAATTGGCACTTTCACTTTCTGATTTACAATCGATCTGGATGGGAGCGGGTCGTGCAGATGATTGATAGTCTATGGCTGAGAGCCGGGCCGTCAATGCACGGCCTTTATCCCGAATTCGCCGAAAGTAAGAAAGGTGTGCGTCACCACTACGCTATCATTGCGGCGGCGGAAAAAAGGGATCCGAAGGCTTTGCGGTTTGCGGTGGAGGCCGATATTCGAGATGGATGTACTCAGATCCTTGTGTCACTGCAGCGGTCACTGAGACTTGCTTCGGTCCCCTGATCGTCCGCCCTGGAGTGAACCGCTAAGGCTGCACCACGGGAACCAGAAAACTGATACGCTCTGTCGGCCTTGAACGAAGAAGGCTCGTGAAAACCCGCGGTCTATATCGGCGGCACTCGACGCAGTTTATAGCGCGACAATCTGGGGATCTTTTGCATATTTGGTGTAGGGGCCGAGATTCACGGGCGGTGCGAATGAGTCCGTAGAGTCGGAATCGCAGTCGACGCCGGTGATTCGCCCGCGCTCCATGCCTTCCGTTCGCTGGTTTCGCCCGAGCTTCGATTGTCCAAGTTCTCCCACAGGCCGACAAGGTAGTGCTTGTAGCCCCTGCCGAAGGCGACAGAATCGCGCTGTCGCTCCTGCGACTGTCGAACCGGCCGCATCCACAGCCACTACATGCGCCGGGTGGCTGACTGCCGTGGCAGGGACGGGTCGTCGAAATCCGGCTTCACGCCAGGGCTGTCGCGAACACCGGAGCCCAATGCCATACCCCTCGTTACCAAAAACTTTGCAACACATCCTGGCGATCTTGGGTGGAAGCAATTCGCGCGGGCGCGCCTGGAAATTCATGAGGTGCCCGGTGACCATTACACGATGGTCGCTCCACCTCATGTACGCTTTCTAGCAACGAAGCTCAAAGATTATCTCAATCGAAAGGACTAAGCGACGGTACCAGCAGCGGATCGCAAAAGCCGGACAGGGCCGGTGACCCCACCTGTTGCAACAGATCCTTCAAGTAAGTTTATAGAAACTTTGCCACCGCGGATCGCTGACGATGGTACGTTCACCACAACGTCTGACATCCGGCACGACTGAAATAGCTCTGCCGATGTACGCTCAGACCGCCGCACAGCACGCAACGCCGGAGTCAACGCCCAATGACAAAAAGAGCGCTCATCCTGCTTGAAGGTTCAAGGTATAATGGTCCGCTATACGTCCACGCAGCTCTGCAACTTGGTCTTCATGCAATTGTCCTGTCGGCTGATCCAGCTCAGTACGGCTATCTAGGGGCCGAAGGAATTGAGGCAATCCGCGTCGATACAGCCAATCTCGAAACACTGATCCGCGAATGCTCCCGGCTGCATGCAGCCTATGACATTGCTGGCATTACGTCCGTCGGGGACTCGTTCTATGCGACAGTGGGCAAGCTCTGCCGCCATTTCGATCTGCCGGGACCGAACCCCACATCCATTGAGCGATGCTGCGACAAATTCACCCAACGTCAGCTTCTCGCGGAGGCCGGCGTTCCAATACCTGCTTATCGCTTGGTAAAGGATGCGAGGGATGTAGAAGGCGCTGCCGCGGAAATCGGGCTGCCGGTGATTGTTAAGCCAGCCGTAGGCACCGGGAGCCGCGGCGTCCGATTGTGCGGCACCCTCGAAGAGCTAGCCGACCATACGACCTATCTCTTGGGCGGGAAGCACATATGGCAGTCGCTGCCGAGGATCCTGGTGGAAGAATTCGCACAAGGCCCTCTTTATACCGTTGAAATAATGGGAAATGAAGTTATCGGGATTGGGACCAATGATTTCGGCCCTCCACCCTACTTCATCTCTCGTGAGTGCATCATTCCGGCCCCGCTGACGGATGATGAGCATGTGAGCATTGCCGACGTTTCGATGAGTTGCTTGCGAGCTCTCGGCCTTTGCTGGGGACCGACGGGCGTTGAAATCCGGTGGACGAAGCATGGCCCAGTGGTGATTGAAGTCAATCCGCGGCTTCATGGTGGAACAACTTCTCAACGGGTTCAACTGGCTTGCGGCGTCGACCTCATCACCGAGCACATCAAGCTTGTCATCGGCGAGGAATTGGATCTGCGCAGAAGGCATTCACACACTGCGGCTGTGCGGTATCTAATTCCGGATCGCGATGGCACCCTCGAATGGATCGGTGGCGACAGTGAGGCGGCTGCTGTACCAGGTGTCGTCGAGGTCAAATTTTATGTTCAACCCGAGACGCCGATCATCATAAACGGCGATCTGCGAGACTACATCGGACATGTCATCGCCGCTTCACCCAGCTTTGCTGAAACCGAGACAATACTACAGCGTGCTGCTGACTTAATCGACTGGTCGATTACACCATTTTCGACGCCTGGCGAACAGGAGCGGCTTGTGGCCCCTTAAGAAATCAAGCGCTTGTCCCCGGCGCACACCCTGTTGCGAGTCCCCACCCGCCCAGCCCCATCCGCACCGTGAACTTGAAACCGCAGCATAAAACGCAGCCATACGTCCTTGCACGCTAACCCGGTGAAATAGCCGCGAAGTCGCTAGCGACCAAAGCCTGACATTCAGGAGGAAATATAAGATTATGAAGCGCATAGCAGTCGGACGTCTGTTTCATGAATCGCACGGATATGCTCCTGCGACAGCGGCCGCAGATATCACGGTCGTTCGCGGCGAGACTGTGATTGAGGCGGCCAAGGGAAATGGCACCACGCTCGGCGGGATTGTCGACGCCCTGATTGAACGCGCTGATATTGAAATCCTTCCCATTTCAGATTCGATGGTCGCCCCGCGGCGCCATCGATCAAGGTTTCTATGTTGAGCAACGCCAGTTCTGGGGCGAGGAACTCAAGAAGCTCGCCTCCGATGCGATTGTCCTCGACCTGCATGGATCGATGTCCACGGCTGAGTTTGAAATTGACGCCGTGGGGCCAACTCGTCTTCGGGATTGGCCATCGACACGGTAAACTGGCCGCGCCTGGTGATAAAGATGCCGTTGCGTTGGAGAATGCCTTTGGCATGTTCCTGGACCGATATGGCGAACTGAACGATGACTTCGACTGACGATTCGCACGCCAACATCGAAGCGACTCCCAACCGGTCAAGGCGAGGACATTGCTGTCAATGCGCGAACAATTTAGTCCTCGTTGATGACGGCAAACTCGCGCCGTCGGCGGTGCGCCTACTAATGAAAGATCTGAGCGAACATCCACAGACGACGACCCTGTCCGATAGGGTATACGGGATAGTGCGTGAAAGCATCAGATGCGGCGTGTATGGGCCGGGTGAGAAGATCACGCACCGCGCTATAGCCTCTCAACTGGGCGTCAGCGTTACGCCCGTCCGAGAGGCAGTCACGCGCCTCGTGTCCGAGGAAAGCCTGTCGATGGCAGGTCCAAAGACCATTGTGGCCTAGGGCGCTCAGATTTGGGGGAAATCACGAAGATCCGCGTCAATCTTGAAGGATGGGCCATGTCAGAAGTTGCTCGTGATCCGCTCTATCGTCGCCACCGCCCGGTGTCGAGCACCGGTCGCACAAAGGCCTCAATAATCGAGCGGAAAATTCGCAGCAGCCGACCCGACGGCGGGAAACGATCATGAAACGCTTCAAGGCTGCACGTCAGCTTCAGTTTTTCGTTTCCATCCATGATCCGATTGCCAACCTGTTCCAGTTTCTTCCGCAACACGCTGTCATAGGCTCACCATCGAGACCCCGTAGCAGCGCTCCATTTGGCCAAGCAACGTGTAGCTTACAGAGAGGACAAAGCCATGAGGGTTCAGACAGCAACAGGGCCGATCCCTGTCGAGACTCTAGGTCGCACACTTATGCACGAGCATCTGTTCATCGCCTTTCCTGGTGCGCAGTTCGATCCGCTCGTGAAATTCAACCGCTCGGAATTCATCGAGGAGGCAGTTCGACGTCTGGTGAAACTCCGCACCGAGCATGGCGTGAACACCTTCGTTGATCCCTGTCCGATCGAACTCGGCCGTGACGTTAAAGCGATGAAGGAGGTTTCCGAAAAATCCGGCGTACACATCGTGTGCACCACCGGGTTCTACTACGAGGAACTGGGGCTACCCATCTACTGGCGCGCACGTGCCGTCGATGAGATCGCAGAGCTTTACGTGCGCGAGATCACCCAAGGCATCGGCGATACCGGTGTGAAGGCCGGGGCCATTAAGGTCGCGACTGGCGCGTTTATTAGCGCGCAGGAGAAGAAGTTCCTTGAGTCCGCTTGCATAGCCCATAAAGCAACCGGGGTGCCGATCATAACTCACACGACAGACGGCTGCGCAGGGCCAGAACAGCAGCAACTGTTTGCGGCTGGCGGTGTCCCCGCCCATCGCTGCCTGATCGGCCATAGCTGCTGTAACGTCGATCCCGCGTACCATCGCCGCATTGTCGATGCTGGCTCTTACGTCGGCTTCGATCAAATTGGATTGTTCTACTATCGACCGGACGACGTCCGCGCAGATAACATAGCGACACTTGTGCGCAACGGCTTTCGCACGCAGATCATGATGAGCATGGACCGCAACTGCTGTAGGCTCGGTAAGTTCGTTAAACCGGTCACTGCCGCGTATCTTGCAAAGATCGAATACCTCAAGTCACAAGGACTCTATCAGGCCCACACCTACTTGTTTACCGACTTTATCCCAATGCTGCACGCCCGAGGTGTCAGCCAGTCGGACGTCGAATCTATGCTAGTGGACAACCCGCGACGCTTCTTTGCCGGTGAGTTTCTGCCGAAAAGATCACCGAAATAGCTCTCATGTTTGCAGATTGATCGAGATAGGGGGACGCCTCGAGACGCCGCCCACCGGTGCACGCGGTCACCCGCCCCCGTTTCCCACAGGACGCAGTATGCGGATTTCCCGCACCGCGCTCTTCGGCAGTTGGTTCACAGCATTCTGCGCCAGTAACGTTCCACGACCTGGTACATCTTGATCAGCGACCGGAGATTTCCGGCGACGCCGTAATAGGCATAGTGGCCGCGCAGGACGCGGTTTATTTCCGCGACCTGATCACTGAATTTGTAATGCCGTATGCGCCGCATCAGCTCCTGCAGAGACAGAAGGCTGCGCTTTAGCCGAGAGTTCTCGGTGCGCATCCCCACCTTGAAGTTGCTTTCGGTTACGCAGCACAGCGTCAGGCCGAGAAAGTAGATTGTTTCCGGGCGCCTCCTGCCGCGCTTGCCCGCGCGTCGCTGCGTGAATCGACCAAACTCGACCAAGTTAGTCTTGGTCGGCTCGAGAGTAAGGCCGAACTTGCCCAACCGAAGACGCAAGGCCTTCTGAACGCGGTGCGCATCCTCACGATATTGGAAGCAGATCACAAAATCATCGATATAGCGCACCAGCCGGGCTTCGCCCCGCAACCGGACCTTCACCGCGCGCTCGAACCAGAGGTCGAGTCCATAGTGCAAGAACAGGTTGCTCATCAGCACGCTGATCGATCCCCCTTGTGGAGTTCCTTCGTCGTTCGGATGGACCGCTCCATCTGGTTCCGTTGCAAAGTTTTGTCTGGTCAGAGAATTTGCCAGAGTGGTGGCAACCTCATGCGGCAGCGAGGATTCGAACTGCTCGGCGAGAGACGGGTTCGGATTGAAGGCGTACCGCGCCTGTCGTTTGCGCATCATGTGGACCATCTCGATGACAGACCGGGTGACTGCGGCGGCGTGCGTCGATTTGAAACCGAGCATCGGCCGCACCCGGCGCTTGATGCGCCGATGATCCTGCTCGATGCGGTTATTGAGGTATTGGCTTTGGCGGATGCGGATCGGCTTCGACCGGCGCCGGGAGCAATCCTGCAATCGACTTCTGGCATCGTAGGAAGCGATGGCTTCCCGGTTGGTCTGACTGCCGTCGATGACGATGCGATCGGGACGGCCATGGCGTGCCAACGCTTTTGTGAAGAAACGCTTGGCGGCCGACAAATCCCGGTATTCACTGAACCAGAACTCGACGGTGTCGCCGACGCTGTCGATGGCGCGATAGAGGTCCATCCATCGCCCGCGCACCTTGATGTAGGTTTCGTCCGCATGCCATTTGCCGGTCACGGCGCGCTTGTGCCGGTTGAAGCGTTCCATCAGCAGCGGCGCGAAATGAATGACCCAGCGATGGATCGTTGAATCGATCGACACTAATGCCACGCTCCGCCATCATTTCTCGAAGATCGCGTAGGCTCGGTCCGTAGGCCAGATACCAGCGAATGCAAAGCAAGATCACAGATTGGTCGAATGGCGGCTAAGACGGCCTTCGCCGGAGGCGTACGCTCTTCTTGCCATTGGCCGTTGACTCCGACGTTGCGCTGTGCGGCGGTCTGAGCGTACATCGGCAGAGCTATTTCAGTCGTGCCGGATGTCAGACGTTGTGGTGAACGTACCATCGTCAGCGATCCGCGGTGGCAAAGTTTCTATAAACTTACTTGAAGGATCTGCTGCAACAGGTGGGGTCACCGGTCCTGTCCGGCTTTTGCGATCCGCTGCTGGTACCGTCGCTTAGTCCTTTCGATTGAGATAATCTTTGAGCTTCGTTGCTAGAAAGCGTACATGAGGTGGAGCGACCATCGTGTAATGGTCACCGGGCACCTCATGAATTTCCAGGCGCGCCCGCGCGAATTGCTTCCACCCAAGATCGCCATCAGGTTCATTAGTTGATGTGCGCAGCCCCTTCTTGGCTGCAAAAAGAACGGACCTGCTGTCGTTGAACCGAGGCGTATATTCGCGTAGCGCAATTTTATTTGCCTCGGCAACTGCCAGGATATTATTGAGCTGCGTTTCGCCCATGTCGGGTACGTTGCCTGCTTGCACTCCGAAATCCAGCAGTGCCATAACCTGACACTCACGTTTGATGGATTTCAGCTTTCGCCAATGTTTCTTGAGCGCGGGAAAAAGGACACTCAATATGACCGCTTGCTCGCTCACCCAGTCAGGAATACGGCGGTTGCCGAGCAAGCGATGATACCGACTGCTTGTGTGCTCTTCATCCTTGTGAAGCGCTTTGGCATCGAGCAGCCCAATTATTGCTACCTCGTCACCAGCATCGCGCAATTGGCAGCCCATTTCCCAAGCAATGCTACCACCCATGGACAAGCCGACGAGCTGATAGGGGCCGCACGGTTGTACGCTCTTGATGGCCTCAACGTATTCCCGCGCCATCTCCGGAATGCTCAGGTGAGGTCGTGCCTCACCGTTCAGACCGCGCGCCTGCAGGCCGAAGAGCGGCTGCTCTGTACCAAGTGCAGTAGCAAGAGGCTTATATAGCAGCACATGTCCCCCAAAAGGGTGAGGGCAAAACAGAGGCGCCCGCGAACCGCCGGTCTGTAGCGGCACCAATGCGTTCGGACGCGCTCTACGTGTCTTCGATAGAGCCATCGCGAGCCCTCTTGGTGTCTGGTATTCTAGCAGCAGGGAGACAGCCAATCTCTCGTCGGTAAGTTGCTCTATGCGATCGATGACGCTTAAAGCGCTCAACGAATCGCCACCAAGATCAAAGAAGCTGTCGGTCAGGGCAACGTCATCCAAACCCAAAATGTCCCGATAGACCGCCGCAATTTGGCGGTCTAAAGCCGCCTCAGCAGACAACTGAGCAACAATCGAGCTGCGTTGTTCTTCGTTCTTAGTCGGATCATCGACGGATGTGCCCGCAGTGTTAGCCCGATTCAGACCGGTATTTTGTCCACGCTCCTTGGTAGTGGCGACCGCATCGAACCAGTACCGCTGGCGATCAAAAGGATAGGGCGGGAGCGGGGTGCGCCGGGGCACATGATCGTGCAGTCCAGACCAATCGATGGCAACGCCGCATGTCCAGATTTTGCCCAATGTCTGTAGCAGTCTTCGGCGATCGCCCTGGCCATGGTCGCCTCCTGGCAAGGCCGAAAAGGTGAGGGGGCTGCGCAGGTTGCCTTTCGACTTGAACTGCGTGGACAAGGCTGCGCCAGGCCCCATCTCAATGAACAACTCATAGCCTGATTGCACCAGTCCATCAAAAGCCAGATGGAACTGCACCGTCTCTCGCAGATTACGGACCCAGTAGTTGCCATCAGGCGGCACGTCCGCCTCCAGCCAGTCACCGAGTACCGTCGACATGAAAGATACTTGCGGCGCGTGCAAATCGACTTGTTCTGCATAAATCCTAAACTCCGACAAGATCGGATCGAGTAGAGATGAATGCACGGCATGGCTTCCACGTATTCGTTTGCTCGCAATAGATTTCGCCTGCAGTCGCTCATGAAACGCTTCAATCTCGGATGCGGCCCCCGAAACGACGCACTGACGTGGACCATTTATTGCCGCCAATGAAAGGCGTTCGTTCCAATAGGGCTGGAGCTCTTCCGGCGATAGGCTGACTGCAACAATCCCGCCAGCAGGCACACGCGACGTTAACTGTCCCCTTTTTAGTGTCAGTCGAATGGCGTCAGGTAACGAGATAATGCCCGCAAAGTGAGCGGCTGCATATTCGCCGATGCTGTGGCCGATCACAGCTGCAGGGGTAATACCCCATGACATGAAGAGCTTCGTCATTGCATATTGCGTAGCAAAGATGACAGGCTGTATGACGGCTTCCAGCTGAGGCTCAAGCTCGCCATCAGATTTGCCTTCGCAGTAGAGCAGGGGGCGGAAATCAACATGCGCGAGCTCATTAAGCCAGTTTGCGCATTCGTCGATGGCATTGCGGAATACCGGCTCTTCTTCATAGAGCTCCCGACCCATTCCAAGCTGTTGCCCGCCCTGGCCTGAGAACATGAATACGATGCGATGTTCACTGCTTGACGCTTCCCCCGATGCGCCCACATTCAGTGCCGCCTGATCGAATTGGTCGGCTAATTCCACCAAATCGGATCCGACGAAACTTGTGCGACATCTGAGAGCGGCTCGACCCTGTTGCAGGGTGTGTGCGACATTTGCTGCGCTGTGCTGAACATCGCTTCGGCGCATAAAAGCTGCCAGTTGCCGCAGCATTTCGGTCAGTGCAGAGGCGCTCGCACCCGACACTGGAAAAACTTGTAGCCTGCGACCGCTTTGTTCACTGCTGGGCGGCGGAGCTTCCTCCAGAATCGCGTGCGCATTCGTGCCACCAATGCCAAATGAGCTGATCCCGCCGCGGCGTGACTCGCGACCTTTGGGCCAAGCGGTGCAAGCCGTGGTTACGAACACCGGACTTTCCTGAAAGTCGATGTTTGGGTTGGGCTTGTCGAAATGGAGGCTCGCGGGAATGATGCCCTTGTTCAACATTGTGGCGAGCTTAATCAATCCCGTTACACCCGCTGCGGCGTCGAGATGGCCAACATTTGTCTTCACCGAACCTATTGCGCAGAATTGATTCCTCGCAGTGTGGGAACGGAAAGCCTTGGTCAGGCCGGAGATTTCGATGGGGTCTCCAAGATAGGTTCCCGTACCGTGCGCCTCCACGTAGCCAATGGTGTCCGCAGAGACCTCAGCATCGGCGAGGGCAGCTTGGATTACCGCTGCCTGTCCGGCTGCACTGGGGGCGGTGAACCCTATTTTGGCGGCGCCATCATTGTTGATGGCGGTCCCCTTTATGACTGCCCAGATATAGTCGCCATCTCTACAGGCATCGCTCAGCCGCTTGAGAACAACGGTCGCAGCCCCGCTGCCTCTCACGGTTCCCTGTGCCTTAGCATCAAACGCACGGCAGCGCCCGTCAGGAGACAAGATGTGGCCTTGTTGATGGAGATAGCCCTTTCCATGAGGCAGGGAAATCGATGCACCGCCTGCTAGCGCCATATCGCACTCATTGCTGCGCAGGCTCTGACAAGCGAGGTGGACAGCAACCAACGAAGTGGAACAGGCAGTCTGAACTGAAACGCAGGGGCCGGACAAGTTGAGCTTATAGGCGATGCGTGTCGCCGTAAAATCCTGACCATTAAGAATGCGGATCTGTAACTTCTCTGAATCCAGCAGGTCGCCGACTGCTTGACTTTCAGAGAGATAGTGATTGGCCCCGACGCCGGCAAAGACGCCGACACGGCGTCCTGCCGTCTCACGCGATCCGTATCCCGCATGGTCGAGCGCCTGATAGGCCGTTTCCAGCAGGATTCGCTGTTGCGGGTCCATCCACGCTGCTTCCTTAGGTGAGATAGCGAAAAACGCTGCGTCAAACAGATCAACTCCGCTGATAATGGCTTCCCGCCTCACATAGTTGGGTCTGCCCGAAGTATCGGGATCGACGCCAGCTTCTCGCAGGGTCTGTTCATCCAGATCTGCGACGGACTCTATGCCATCGACCAGATTGCTCCAGAATTGATCGACGTTCTCCGCCCCCGGGAACCTGCCCGCCATACCGATGATCGCAACAGCATTACGGTCTTGTTTGGGTTCGTTTTTGCTTGCGGCCACGCCAATTGGTTTCTTATGATACTGAGTGAGGCGGGGAGGGGCTTCGATTGCAGCCAAGTGCGCAGCGAGCCTCCTTATGGTGGTGTGCTCGAACAGATCCAGGATCTTGCAATCAATGCCCAAACGGTCGTGGATACGCGCCTGAACCTGGACGATGGCCAAGGAATGTCCCCCAACATCGAAGAAATTGTCTTCGATGCCGACGAAGTCCAGCTTCAGCACATTCTTCCAGATCTCAGCCAATTGCGTCTGCAGCCAACCAGTGGGTAACGTTGTTGCCCTTAGTCGCGAGGAGTTTCTCGGCTCGGGAAGAGCGCGCCGATCGATCTTGCCGCTGCGATTGGTCGGTAGCTGCGGAAGGAACAGGAACTGTGAGGGAACCATGTAGCCAGGCAGCGCGGCGCGCAGAAAAGACTGAAGTTCATCGGTATCCTCCGAACTTTCCGTTCGCCTCACCACGTAGGCCGCTAGGCTCGCGTTATCATCGGGACCGTCTATCAGCGTAACGCAGCAAGTTTTGACGGCTTCGTGCTCCATCAGGCACTGCTCGACTTCGGCAAGCTCGACCCGCATGCCGCGAATTTTGATCTGTCCGTCTTTCCGGCCCAGGAACTCAATCGTACCATCTGACCGATAGCGGGCCCGATCCCCAGTTTTGTATAGCCTGGATTCCGGCTCAGCATCGAACGGGTTTGCCCGGAAAACCTGGCGGGTGAGTTCATCGCGATTCATGTAGCCGCGGGCTATGCCGACGCCCCCGATGTAAAGTTCACCGATTGCGCCGATCGGTGCCGGATTTCCATAGCGATCAAGGATGTAAGCCTGGGTATTGCTGGCCGGGCGCCCAATGGGTGGCTTTCGCCCGTCGGCTCTCACCTCGGTCCTTATACAGTAAACGGTCGCTTCGGTCGGTCCATAGGAATTGAAGATGCGGCGCTTTTCGCCCCATCGCTGAATGAGGCTCGACGGCAAGGGCTCTCCGCCTGACTTGATCACGGTGAGATCAGGAAGATCAGTCGACGGCAACGATGTCCAAGCTGTCGGTGTAAGACCGGCAACGTTGATGCGCTCACGGCGCATGAACTCGACCAGCTCTGCTCCGGGCAGCGATGCTGATGGGGGCGCAAGGCACAATCGACCACCCGAGGACAAAGCCAGCATAAAATCGAATAGCGATGCATCAAATCCGCAGGAAGCGAACTGCAATACTCGGCTATCCGGCTCCAACTGATAGGTTCTTTTTAGGTCCTCCGCCACGTTGCAGACGCTGCGGTGCTCAATCATCACACCTTTCGGCTGACCCGTGGACCCGGACGTATAGATCACGTAAGCCAAATCGGAGGGGCCAGCAGGACAGTGCGGAGGCGTGACTTCATGCAGGGCAATTTCCGTGTGGTCCATGTCGAGGAGAACCACCGCGCATCCATTCGCACCTTCAATGTTTAGCCCTGACAGGGCTTTTCCGAACGTGTGTTCTTGAAGCTTGGCCTTGCTGACGATCGCAGTGGCGCCCGCGTCCCGCACCATGAAGCGTAGGCGCTGGGGCGGCAACTGCGGATCGAGAGGAAGATAGACGGCACCCGCCTTCAGGATCGCTAGAAAGCCGACGATGAGATCGCAAGAACGCTCAACGAGAATGCCGACCACGTCTCCAAGGCCGACACCTATTGAAATTAGATGACGAGCGAGCCTGTTTGCGCTTTGCTCAAGTGCGGCATAGCTGAGTGCCTCCGACGGGCAGCTGACAGCCATATTGTCTGGGTAAGCGGCGGCCTGCGCTTCGATCATGTTGTGCAGGCAAATATCGGACAGAAACGGTGCAGCTGTCTCGTTAAAATCTTGCAGGAGCCGGTGCTCCTCCTCTGGCGTCAGAAGGCTATAGTCGCCGATCTGTCGTTCTGGCGCATCAGCAATCCCCTCAAGCAACAAATGATAGTGCTTTGCCAGTCGCTCAATGGTGCTAGGATCCCACAAATCCGCATTGTACACGACATAAAGGCGAACGCTGTCTTTGCCCGCCAGGATACGAAAATCAAGATCGATCCAGATATCGGTCTCGCAGAGTCGGATTTGCGCAGGCAAGTCGGAGAGGTCGACGTCGCATGGCGTGAAACCAAGAGAACTAACCGCCTCCGGAATGAAGTTGAAAACTGCTTGCGCGAGCGGATCGCGATCAGGTGCAGGGGGGAGCTTGAGCTTCTCCAGCAGCAGGGGAAGAGGAAAATACTCGTGGCTGCGCGCGCCGCGAATGACCTGTCGCACTCGCTGCAAATGGTCGAGGAAACCGGGATTTCCGGAAAGATCCTGGCGCAGGGCCGCCAGGGTCACAAAGTAGCCGAATGCCCCCGAAAAATTTCCTGCCGGACGACCGAGGCGTGGCGCGTAAAGGGTGATGTCATCCTGGTCGCCATAACGATGCAGCAGGACATAAAAGGCAGCAAGCAGCACGGTGGCGAGCGTCACTTTTTCTTTGTGCGCCAGTCGCTCCAAGCGCGCGATCAGCGGCATCTCAATATTCACGGAGAAAACTGACCCAGTGTGCGTGGCAAATGCAGCTCGTGGTCTGTCGGTCGGAAGGGCCAGGTCGGGCTCATGATCGACAAACTGGCTGCGCCAGTAGGCCCACATGCGTTCTCCGTCGTCGCCGGTAAGGAGGCGCTCTTGCCAGGCTACGAAGTCCCCGTAAGGAGCCGCCGTGGTCAGACCCGGCATGTCCGTATCGCCGCAGAACGCCTGATAGAGCCCGCCGAACTCGTGCAGGAAGGTGCGAATGCTGTAACCGTCGGAAACGATGTGATGGAAATTGAGGAGGAGAACCTCTTCCGTCGCACTCCTGATGAACAGGTGAGCGCGAAACACCGGCCCATGTTCCAGATCGAAAGGCGAGCGAGCTTCCGCTGCGATGGAGTGATGGAAGTCGGCTTCTTTAAGACCTTGTAGCCGAACGACACGAAAACTCAGAAGGGCTGTCTCATGAATGCGCTGATAGATCTGCTCGCCTTCCTGATGAAAGGTCGTGCGCAGCATTTCATGGCGGTCGATCAATGATTGAAGCGTGCGCCGCAAGGCATCAATGTCGAACGGTGCCTTTATGCGCAGCTCAACTGGCAGATTGTATTCGCTACCGGTCGGTCGTTTTTGATGATGTATCCAAAGGCCCATCTGGCCATGCGACAGCGGACGCGTAACATGATCCATTGCTTTCTCCAGCCACATAGTTGTGCGGAGAATGCTACCCGTCTTCTCTTGGAAATAGTCTGAATTTTCGGAGATTTATTCAGTCGTTTATGTGAACCTGCCATATGACAGAGTACATATTCCACTCGAAGTAAGAATTACAGATGACTGGCGTTATACATTTTGAAGGGAAAATTCAAAAAGGTGGACAGCGGAGCATCAAACCGTTTCGCGATTGTTGAAGTGGCTTCATATATCTTTACACGTCGCGAGCCGTCGGCAGCGTAGAAGTGACCCCCACTCAGTAACGACGACCCACGCCACCTAGGGCAGCTGAAGGGTGTGAACGGCCAAGCGTCGACGACTTGACCGTTGCGCCGATCAAAGGGCGTGTGGTGGAGCATGCTGTGACGCATGCGTCCACGGGGCGGAACATGCGACAGTCAGCATCGAAGGGTCGCAGACCATTTTTCCTGAGTTCGAGCTCGGTGACGCATACTCAGGCGGAGAGCCTGTTGGCCAAAAGATCTCGCTGGTGCATGGCTTCGGCAAGGATTTCATCCTGATCCATTGTCGTGAGGCGGCCCTTTTCCATTACGACCTTGCCATCGATGAGAACTGTGTCGACCGGGATCATCGACGACGACAGTGACAACAGGATGCCCATATCGTCGCGCCAGGAGTAATGGGTGATGTCGCGAGCTTCCCGTATGACAACATCAGCGCGCTTGCCGACGGTCAGGCTGCCCAGCCTGTCGCCGAGGCCTACGTTTCTTGCAGCATCGATCGTCTGCATGTAGAATGGATCGGAGTCACTAAGGCTGTCCCCAACCAGTCTCGACAGATAGAGGCCCATGAGGCCCGCGATCCCGATTGGATGGATCATGGTTGTGTCGACACCGAGCGAGATACTTACCCCTTTTCGGTAGAGATGTGGGAACCAGCATTTATGCGGTGGAGTAATCCGATGGACCATCGCATTGTTGGGGCACCAGGACAGGCCCGGCTTCGTCGCCAGGATGAGCTCGATGTCCGGTTCGTCAAGCATGTTCATATGCGCGAGCGTCGTGTTAGGCCCAAGGCCTCCGAGCCGGCTCATTCGGACCGTTCCCGCGTCACCATACTTCCTTCGCTCTTCCGCATCGGAGACGGGGTCGAAGGCTTGGTGCTGCCAAAAGATCGCGTTCGATTCGGTGGCGAGTCTCACCGCTTCCTGGATGAGCTCGTCTGTGCTGCTCGACCCTCCCTGTAGACCGACATATCCGCGTACTAATGCGTTGTCGTCCTCATTGCGCGCAAGTTCATGCTTGCACTGATCGATAACCCGCCTCGCATCCGATGGCGCACGCCGCATAAGCGTCTCGTTTAACCCATATCCATCGGTCATGTTGGACATATCGTCCCATCCCCATGGTGCGGTCACCATTCCCCGCACGCCGCACCTGGTCATTGTCTCGGCAAACACATCGGTTTCGAAGACGGTCCCTGACTCGAAGTAAAGGGTGAAGCCGCGTTGTAGCATCGAGCAAGCGGCCGCGGCTGTATAAGCTGCGGTGATGTCGGGGTCCGTCTCCGCTTTCATGCTCGAGTAATTCACTTTGCTGGCAGTGCCTGAGAGCGGCGAGAAAGGCGCGCCGTGATAGGCCATCCCGGTCGAATGCAGATGAGTTTCAATGAAGCCCGGGTGGACCATAGCGCCCTGAGCGTCGACCTTGCGCGCTGCATCATACTCCGACAGAATCTCTTGCTCGTGACCGATCCCTACAATCACGCCATCAGAAATCGCAATGGCCCCCGGTCTATAGTGAGGCTGACTTCTGTCACCGGTAAAAATATCACCATTGATGATGACAATGTCGACGGTCTTCTTGTGCATTATTTCAACCTTTTTGTACATTGTTTCAACCTTTGACGAAGCCATCCCACGTCGTGCGGCGACTACCTCATTTGGTAGCTTTTGGGGCGGTTCTTTCAGCTGGTGCCGTTCGTGCTAACGCGGACTGTTGCACCATAGACGTCTTTGGCACGAATAGTCCTCGCTGGTTCGATGACGCCAGAGGGATTGGCTCCTGCACACCGGCCAACATGGATTGCATCAGCAAACTATTGATAGGCGGCCGCGTTATCAACTCTTGCTCTCAAAAACTCGGAACGTCTCAGTGAGAAGCTCTATGAAGAGGTCGATTTCCGGCTCGGTTGTAATGAGCGGAGGAGCTGCCATGAACCATTCCCCAAACTTTCCGCTGGCGGTGCGGCGCGCGTAGATGTGAAGCCCAAGTTCGCGAGCGATCTCCGAAACTCGATAGGATGCCTGAGGATAAATTGCCTTGGTTGCCTGGTCCTCAACGATCTCAACCGCGTTGAGGAGGCCCATACCCCGTACGTCACCAATGGTGGTGCTCTGATCCTTCAGCGCGTTGAGCTTTCGGCGCAGCACGACGCCCATCCGCTTGGCATTGCCCATCAGATCGTGCTCGAGCATCTCCTTGAGAACCGCGACACCAATCGCCGAGGAGAGGGGATTTCCGCAGTAGGTGTGGCCGTGTAAAAAACCGCCGGATTCGGCGACCTTGTCGAATATCCTGTTGGGAGCGATCATGGCACCAAGCGGCGTATAGCCGGCGCTCAAACCTTTGGCGCAGACGACGATGTCGGGCAGGGCGCTTGGCCAATGATGAGCGGCAAGGAAGGTTCCGGTTCGGCCGGCGCCACACATCACCTCATCGAAGATTAGCAGCACGCCATGGCGATCGCAAATCTCCCGGACTTTGGAATAATAACTATCCGGCGCAACTAAGGCGCCGGTTGCGATACCGCCGACCGGCTCCATGATGAAGGCGAGCACCGTCTCCTCACCTTCCGCAAGAATCTGTTGCTCGAGCGCGTCCGCGCAGTAGTCGGCATAGGAACTGACATCAAAGCCTTCAGGGAGGCGATAGCTCAGTGGCGCTGGCACCTTAGGCATTATCTGCATGATCGGGCCGAAAATCTCATCCCGGTCAGGATCGCCGGTGACAGCAGCGGCGCCAAGCGTCGCGCCGTGATATCCTGGCAAGCGCGCAAGGATTTTCCGGCGTTTCGGCTGTCCGCTGACCACCGCGTATTGGCGCGCGAGCTTGATGGCGGATTCGACTGCTTCCGAACCGCCGGAAACGAGAAAAGTCTGATCGAATCCAGGTCCGGCGAGGTCCGCGATCAACTTTCGGAGCGTATCGGTTGATTCACTGGTAAATGCCGTACGGATTACATAGCTGATGCGATTGGCCTGATCGATCATCGCATCGCGGACGCGCTCATTCCCGTGGCCGAGATTGGCAACGACCGCGCCGGAGGAACCGTCGAAATAGCGCTTGCCGTTGGTATCCCAGAAGAAGATACCTTTCCCATGCGACACATTGAACGTTTCGGTGACCCCGCGTGCGTTGGCGTAGACGAACTTCTCGGAAGATCCTTTCTGAACGGATTTCGCTGGGACGATACTCTGAGAGGACATTTTGCAACCTCATGCTGATTGGTTTGCGGTGTGAAGAAGGGGTGCCGCCTGTTTGCGGTCTTGCACCCGTGCGGAGATCACGTCATGGTGCAAGGCTTCAGTGCGTCGCGGGTGGAGAGGCCCTCCAATTCAAGGAGGGCCTCCTTCAGACGCGCGGCCTTGATACCGCCGATGACGGGGCTAGCCAGCGCGAGGAACTTCGTTTCTACTTCCGCCTGTCCAAAAGCGGGCCCGCCGGGGGCGCCGGTTGGAACGTCGGCCTGGGCGGAAAGCGTTTTGCCATTCTGAAGGGTGACGCTGACGCGGGCCGGCAGGAGCCTTTCCGCATAAAATTTCTCATCGGCACCGGCGAGGGTTGAAAGGCTGGTCCGTGCCGCGGTTTGTTTAACACCTTCGTCAGCCAGGTCGTCTTCGCGGAGGCCGGTCGCGGAGGACTTGTCGTGCAGTTCGAGAGCGAGCGCATAGGGGATATGAAATGCCGCCTCGATGGTGGATTGCGGCCAGGGGCCATCAAAGTCACGAACGAACTGGCTCACGGTTTCGACATCAATGCCCCTGATGTCGGCATGGCCGAAACGATGGCGTGTCTGCAGCGCGCGCAGGCAGTCGATCGCGGTGTGGATCCAGCGGCAGACGCCATAAGGTTTGAAGCCGGTCTCAAGGATGAAGTAACGTTCTCCCCACCGGTCAAGCATGTTCTGGGGTTCAAAGCGGTCGGAACCGGCCATGGCCCAGAAGCCGTCGTCGCCGTCGAAGATGGTGCGGTTCCCGTGGAAGCCCTCGCGCACAAGGTCAACAGCAGTGATGGCCCCCTTGCTCGCCCAACCGTAATTGTTCTTCAAAAAGCTCATCGGCCGGGATTGGAATTTGCGTCCAAAGGGAAGCGGAGCATGCATCGGCGTCAGTCCGTAAGCATCGGCGATTTGCACGGCGCTGAATCGGTGCAACAGGCTTGTTGCCGTGCAGGCGCCGAAAATCTGCCAAGTCGCAAGACCGTTGACGTGGCGGGCGCGATCTTCGGTAGGCCGCATGGCCGTGCCAAGGCGCAGCGACATTTCATAGCCACCGACAATCGCGGCGATCAGCTCCTTGCCGGAGCTGTTTACCTCTTCGGCAACGGCGAGCGCAGCCGGGATAATGGAGGCGCCGGGATGCCCGAAAAGGACGTAGGAATCATCCAGGCTAAGCATGCTGGCGCTGTGGGCATTGGCATGAGCGGCATTGGCAGGATGGAAGCATAATGACGTGCCGAAAACAGTGCTGGGACCACCGGAATCGAGACGCGCGAGATAGGGCGTCATTTGTCTCGCCCCGCGGCTAGTGCTTCCCGCGATCATGCAGCCGACATGGTCGAGGACGAGAAGCTTCGTCTTGTCGACTACTGCTGCCGGCAGTTCGTCGTAGGTGAGGCTGGCGACCGTACTGGCAACGTCTTGTGTTAGCGACATAGTTTCAAACCGCAATGAGGAACCTGCGCGATCATCGAGGCCGCAGGCTCTGCTCGCGAGACTGCCGCGAGTCCACAAAGGCAAATCATGAGGTTGGCTTTCATTTCATTCGTCTTCTTGGATTTCCCCACTCTAAGCGATGTCATTTTCCCGCGCATTTGCCGATATTTATGATCGTGCTCATTTCGTTATTCGATTGCGACAAAGAGCGACGCCTGACACAGTTGCTTACATGAAAGGCTTGTTGCCGGAGCGGGTTCATTGGGGCGCTCTCGGGACGGGGCGTAACGAGTATCCTATCGCAGCGCAGTCGGTCTTGCTTGGAGGTAACATCCGTGTAGGCCTTGAAGATAATCTATATCTACGACGAGGCGTCTTCGCTACCAATGGACAGCTTGTGGAGCGCGCTCGGCAGTTCATCAATGTTCTCGGACATGAGCCAGCGACATCTAAGGAAGCGCGCGATATCCTGGGGCTGCCCGCCAAATGAGCGGCCGCTGTCAGGCAGTGACAAAGTCGAGTAACGAAGGTGAACTGATGTGGTCAATGCCCCCTTCGGCTGGCCGCGTATGATACCATTCGAGAAACGAACGGCGACCCGCTTCGACCGCACCGACGCGTTCGTTGCTCAAGGGACGATGATCCGCGGCTTTCTTGAAACGGCTGTTAATATCGGCCTTGCAAGGTGCGCGAGGACGTGCGCTCCCTCGATGGTGGCCGCATCCTCATCCCGGAGGGCACGCGTTACGTCGGAGAATACAAGTCCAGTCTGGGGCGCGGCCAGAATCGGATCTTGGTCGCCTGGTCGTGGATCATTCGCTCCGACGGCCTGTCCGTCGAGATCGCCTCGCCTGGCGCCGACCGGCGGGCTGGCCTCACCGGCAAGATCGACACCATTTCTGGGGAGCGCTTCGGCTCAGCGATCATGCTCTCCGTGATGGGTGGTGCTGCGGAATATGCGCCGCACCTGGCGATACCGCCAGCGCCCGTTCAATTTTGATGGTCGATCCCGTCACGGGCGCGGTAACGACGGTCACGGCGCAACCCAGCCAAAGCGCGGCAGAGGCGCGCACCCTCGGCCTCACCCGCACCGGTGGCGTGTTCGTTGGCCAGATCGGCGGCAGCCTGATCAAGGTTCCAAGGGTCTTTACCCAGCGCGGCTCCGGCAAACGGCGGCTGCCGAAGCCCAACCTCATCGGCGGCAAAAAGCTCTGGATTGGTGGCGATGATGTAGGCGGGTTCGTCATCGGCCCGCCGCGTTCCGGCAAGGGCGCGTCACTGATCGTCCCCAACTGCCTGCTTTGGCCCGACAGCATCGTCGTGCTCGATATGAGGCGACGGTCGGATAACGCTCGAAGTTCTCGCGCGTGCTGTGCTTCTCGCCGGCCGACGAGAACGGCGACACGGAATGCTATAATCCGCTCGACTTCGTCGCCATCGCCCCCCACCAGCGCGACATCGATATCAATTCCATCGCGGCAGCCCTTCTGCCCACCCCGAAGGGTGACGCTTACTGGATTTCCGGGGCGCGCGCTGTTTGCAGGTGTGACCTCCTGGGTATTGGAGAACCTGACGTAACAAGGACAAAAATCACGGGACTGTCCTCAATGGTGTCCAAGGTGGCGACCAGCCGATTCGTGAATGGCTCGAGGAAGTGGCCAATCCCGAGCTTCGCGCCGAGTGGATCAGTTCCTTCACCTACACGACGAGCTCGCTGTTGACCGGCAGATCGAGCGAACCGTCGGGGCGGCGGAACACCTCATGGGTAATCCGATCCGGATCGAATACGAGGACACGTGGCTTGAGACTGCTGATGTCGTCAACCTCGCAGAAGGTGCTCGAGGCGATCATGATCTCGTCTCGCCGCTGGCAGGTGCGCGCGGCGGCGCCATTGAGGATACAGCATCTGGAACCCGCGTTGCCATAGAGCACTTAGGTGCTGATCCTAGCGCCGGACATCTGGTACAAGATGTCGACATATTCGAGCGGCCCTGCAGAAATCCGCATCGATTGTGATCGACCCATGATAGTTCAGCTTGGCATCCGTCACCCGGATCCCATGAAGCTTGGCGCTGACGTACTTCTCCAAATCGCAATTCCTTTTTGCTTCAGTAAAGAAACGCTGACGCCTTTGGCGGCGCGCGAAGAACGCACGTATTGTCGCAGTGCATTCACGAATTGGGCTTAACGGGAGCGCCGATAGGTCCACAGCTGTGCCGGCGGGATATTGCGAACCACGAAGTCGTAGTGACAAACCACATGCCGGTCCGCGATCTTGATGACCTGCGATGGCGGCCCATAGGTGATCCGGATGACCGGCCGACCGGCGGGAATGCGGGCAGGCAGATCTTCGAGCAGGGCCACGCGTTTTCCATGGGGAAACTCAGCATCGGCACGGCGCTGACGACACAGTCGAACAGTTCGCCTCGGTGATCGGAGAGCACCTGATCCAATTGAAACGCGTCGCCCAATCGGAAATCCACGCCTGGAAAACGTTGCGTCAGGCCGTCATAGAAATTCCTGGAATACTCGACCGAGACCAGCTGCCGCGGCTCGACGCCCCGCGCCAGGATCGCCCTGGTGATCGCCCCGGTCTTGGCGCCGAATTCCAGCACCGGCAATCCGCAGCGCGGTTTGACGGCGCTCGCCATTCGCCGCGCGGTACGGGTCGATGTCGGGATGACGGCACCGACACCCTTCTTGTCCTTCTGCCATCCCTTGAAAAAATGAACCTCTTCTTCAAACCTCTTGGCGAGGCGCTCCTTCAGACGGAAACCATATCTTCTCCCTGTGTCGGCTTATTCGCCGGTACATTCGCGAATGGGGGATCAGTCGAATGGATCGACTTTCAAAGCCCCGTTCGGCGTGCCCTTATCTGCTCTGCACTTCTATCGGTCGGAGGCCGAAACCCGGCCTTCCGCACCGCCTCGGCAATCGTCTTGGCCTCCAGCGAGGCCATCGCGCGGGCTAGGCATTCCTAGAGAGATGGCACAGGTGGTGCGGGTGTTGCCGATGTTGAATGATCTGCCTCATCTCAAACGCACCTCATGGACGGGAGACACGTGTGATCGGCTGACTACGCGAGCGAACCGGGGTCGTCGCGCGCTCGATCGCCAGCACCGTCTGAGGGGCATCCGCTCCATCATGAAGGGCGACAAGCCGCTCGACGAGTTCGTGGTCGGCCGCCGACAGACGATGGTTCAGGCGGAGATAGTCCGTCCATGTCGGTGTCCGGTATGTCTCCGTCCATCGGGCCGGGTTCAGCAGGTTGCGCTGGAGCGTCCAGTTGCGCGCACCCGCCTGGCTCTGGATGCGCCGCCGCTTGCGCATGCACTCCAGAAAGGTCTCCAAATCCTGCTCGGCAATGGCGTATTCGACTTTGACGACGATGGGACCGCTTCTCGGCTGCAGATCGAGCGCGAGAGCCGGCGGTTCGAACTCGGAGGACTCTTGCTCGGCTTCGTCCCACAACTCGATCGGCAGCACGAATGCGGCGGCTGCTACAAGAAGCAGGACCGCAGCGGCCCCCTCGAACGCAACCGTCAATGAGTAGTTCTGGGCGACAGTGCCCCAGATCCAGCTGCCCGCGGCCATGCCGCCATGGGAAAGGGCGTAGTAGATCGACAGCGTCCGGCCGACCACCCACCTCGGGCTCGACAGCTGAATCGCAACGTCAATTCCGGTCCAGGTCAGCAGCCAGCCGGCACCTCCGATTGCCAGCGCAAGCGCCGCATCGGGGATTGACGTCGTCAGCGGAAGTAGGAAACAACAAGCGGCACAGGCAACTGATGCAAGGGCGATCAGCCGGTCCTGGGAGACGATCCGTCTGAGATGACTGCTGCTGAGCCCGGCGGAAAAGGCCCCCATCCCGAAGGCAGCCAGGAGGGCGCCATAGACGATCGGTCCGCCGGCCAGATGATCCCTCACGATCAGCGGCAGCAGCGCCAGGATGGAAATGCTCGCCACGCCGAACAAGGTCCCCCGCACGATGGCCGCCTTGATTTCCGAGGACATCGCGGTGAAGCGCAGCCCGTCTTGAACGGCGGTGGTGACGCGCTCGCGAGGCAGCGACGACGAGCGTACGTGCCATTTCGAGCGCGAGATCGCGGCAAGCGGCACCAGATCGCTCAGCGCCGCCAGGACGAAAGCGGCAAGAGGCCCAAAGAAGGCAAGGATCGCGCCGCCAATCGCAGGGCCAGTACTGCGAACGATGTTATAGCCAACCGACATCAGCGTGACGGCTGCCGGGATATCTCGCTTTTCCAGAATGTCGCCGACAGAGGCATGCCAGGCCGGATCGTTCAAGGCAAAACCGCATCCGGCGAGGAATCCCAGTCCAAGGATTAGCCATGGGCTGACCAGGCCCAGGGCCACGGAGATCGCCAGCGTCATGGAAGCCAGGGCGATCAAGCAGTGCCCCGCAAGCATCACGCCGCGTCGGCTGAAACTGTCGGCAATGGCGCCGGCAAGGATGGACAGGAAGAAGGCTGGCAGCGTGGAGGAGGCCTGCACCAGCGCGACCATCACGTCCGAGGCGGAGATCGTCGTCATCAGCCAGCTGATGGCCGTCGTCTGGATCAGCCAGCCTAGGCTGGAGATCTGCGTCGCCGTCCAGATCGCACGAAACGCCCGGTTCCCTAGAGGAGCCAGGGTGGTCGAAACGGCTGAATGGGGATCTTCGCGCTGCATGAGTTGGTTTATTCCGACGAGGTCGGCTCTCTTCTGAGATCTGTTGTCACAGGGGAATAACTGCGCTTCGTGCTGTTGGTGTGAAGCCGGTCCCGGAAACGATGCCCTGTCTGACGAGCAGGTAAATCAGTGTGAACAGCCGCCGCGCCGTCTGCTGATCGATCGCGACCTTGGTCTCCAGACGTTTCTTCAACAGGCCGGCAGCGTCATTGGGAAACAAGCGCCTGGCCATATCGATCGCGTCGAGGCGCTCGGGCTTGCAGCGTCCGACGCTATCAAAATAATTCTCGCAGATCTGGGCGTAGGTCTTGATGAGAGGTTTGAAGGGCAGCGACGGGAGCTGCCTGATTATAGGGGCCCCAGTATCCATGGTGATGCCAAGTACAAGTCGATTGTCCACAATATCGATCCCGAGGCGGAAGGGCCCCCGATCGTTGCCGGCAGGCGCAAATGAGTTGTCTTCCGGGAGGTCATGCATCGCGATGTCGCGTTCCCGCTTCAGTTCGGAATTGGCCCGCGTACTCCAGGCGGCACCGAGGACAACCGCGATCAGCCGGGAATTCGGTTGCGATAAGGGTTCGGCCGTCATATTCGCTCTCATCTCGTTGCTCCGGCTGCCATTGGGCCCTTTGCGGGGATCGCGAGCCGCCGGAGCGCGTCCGACGCAGCCAGGGTGCCCCGCGAGTTGGGGCTGGGAGAACGCTCATCCGCGTGCGTGCGAGGCATTCAATGGACCCGAGATCTTTGGTCTGCCGGCGGTAAGCCCGGCCAAAAGACGGCTGTCGTCGGCCTGGAGAACCGACGACAGCCGGAGCATCCCGAAGGGTCGAAGTCAACGAAGCCATCTTCGGGAAACCTGCATGGCGGCGTCCGCCACGACGGCCAGTATGAGACTGCCGACGCACAAAGTGCCGTTGATTGTGGATGGCAACAAAAGGAGCTGCCGTTGAAGACGGTGCAACGGCAGCCGAATGCCCCCGACCGGGCGGGGCAAAAGTCGCCGCGAGGGAACCAAGGCAATGCCCGTTCGATCGTTCCCGCTTTGCGACAGCGCCGCATAGGAACTCCTGAGCCGTGCCCACGAAACTGGCCCGCATGAGGTCCTCATCCTGTTTTGAACGAACAGTTCGTACCGCTCAAGCGCGGCCCGGATAAGACTCAGATGGCCCTCAAGGTCACGCCGCACAGCCTCGCGGTGCAGGATCATCATGTCCAGTGTCGCACTCAGCGTCGAAGACAATCCCTGCAAACACCATGCCGACGCTGTCGCCCGATGTCGCAATATCTGTCCACTAGCCGAGCGAGAGGCGTCGTGTAGGCCGTCAGGTAGACGAGAGGTCCTTGCCCTTCTGCGAGGCAATGTCTGGGACGGACAGCGCCCTTGTTAGTGTAGTTCGTCGGGCCGTTTATGGATCTTCATGTTGCATTTCTTTGTGTGTCTGATCCTCCCAATGCGATGCTGAGACGC
Source organism: Sinorhizobium chiapasense (assembly GCF_036488675.1). Classification (NCBI taxonomy): domain Bacteria; kingdom Pseudomonadati; phylum Pseudomonadota; class Alphaproteobacteria; order Hyphomicrobiales; family Rhizobiaceae; genus Sinorhizobium; species Sinorhizobium chiapasense. The sequence goes on along the minus strand of NZ_CP133151.1, from coordinate 253,948 downwards.
AGCAGAATAACGACTAGGCGGTTTGGCCCCTATTGCTTTTTTGCATTCAAACAACCGTCATGCCCGCGTGACCTATTTTGATAAAGCGCAGTTTGGATTGTTACGTCTCCCGTAGAACACGTGAAAGGCGCGCTCGTCAGTTCACCTTCGTTACTCGACTTTGTCACTGCCTGACAGCGGCCGCTCATTTGGCGGGCAGCCCCAGGATATCGCGCGCTTCCTTAGGTGTCGCCGGCTCATGTCCGAGAACATTGATGAGCTGCCGAGCGCGCTCCACAAGCTGTCCATTGGTAGCGAAGACGCCTCGTCGTAGATATAGATTATCTTCAAGGCCTACACGGATGTTACCTCCAAGCAAGACCGACTGCGCTGCGATAGGATACTGGTTTCGCCCCGTCCCGAGAGCGCCCCAATGAACCCGCTCCGGCAACAAGCCTTTCATGTAGGCAACTGTGTCAGGCGTCGCCGGTGCATTCCACTTCACGCCCAGAACAAACTGAAATATCGGGATCCCGGTGATTAATCCATCAGCGATCAACTGATGCGCAAAGCCGATATCGCCACCCTCAAATACTTCAATTTCTGGCTTAACGCCGAGCTCCTTAAAGCGCTTCGCCATCGCCCGAAGCGTGCGCGGTGTATTTAGGTAAACGTACTCATCGCCGCCATCGCCTTGATTTGAGGTCGTGACATCGAGAGACGCAATGTCCGGAAGACACTCTTCGATGTGCGCATAGCGAATTTCGGGCGGCGCCACCGTCGTGCCAAACGCGGCGCGCGATTCGTCTCCCGGGTCGGGCACAAACCGGGCATTTCCGCCGCAGGTGAGGTTTAAAATGACATCGACTGACGACTGGCGAATTCTGTCAGAAGCTTCCTTGAACAGATCAACATTGTAAGAGGCGGCACCGGTCGCGGGATCGCGCACATGAACATGGACGATCGCTGCGCCAGCGTGCGCGGCTTCAATCGCCGAGTCGGCGATTTCCTTGGGGGTGATCGGAAAATTCGGGTGATCGCGATTGAATACTGATCCGCCCGTCACCGCGCAGGTAATTATGATCTTGCGATTGTTGAATGGCGTGATTGGCATAAAATTAGCCCCTGTGTTGCTGACGCCGACAAGTAAGACCGAATTCCGGAACAGCGCTACCGCTGTTGAGTTATGACATTCAACTAATCGTTATGCTGGCTTGGGGGGCATGATAAGATTAGATTAGACCGCACCATCTGAAGCGGAGGTAACCCACTATGGGCGGTCGTGGTTAGGCCATCACACCGTATAATAGGACGGTTTCCAACGATGAGGATCCCAGAGACTGACCGAAAAAGATAGGGTAATCGGCTTCGAGCCCATCTTCGACCTGGTAAAAGGAGCAGCGCTTCGAGTTGATAATAAACGTGGTCTGACGTCATCGGCCACAAATATCTGAAAGGAAGCGCTGCCATGAAATACTACGCCGGCCTCGATGTTTCGGTAAAGGAGACGAGTGTGTGCATCGTCGATGAAAAAGGGAACATCTGCCGGGAAAGAAAGGTGGTCGGCCACCCGGACGATCTTGTTTCCTTTCTGAGGATCCTTAATGAAAGGGTGGCCTTGAAGCCGGGCCGTTACCCCAATGGGGTCAAATCTGCGCTTCGCCTGACATTTGACGGACACGTTCATCAAGCACTCAATGTATCGACTAGGATCGCGAACATGGCGATGCTGCCCTGAAGGCGTCGGGCACTAATATGGCGACCTCCCGGAGCACTGCACGATCATGTGAATCAGCTCGTTGCAGGTTGTGGATAGCACCTGTCTGCACGTCTACGGCGCGCCAGTGGCTGGAGGAGAAGCATGGCGTCAGACCCGCCAAAGCTGCATCTGGTACTGGATCGCGACACGCACGTTGAGCTACTACTCAACCAGATTGACGGTTCGATCGGACAAATTACTACGGACATTTCCCAAGAGGGAAACCGAACACACGACGCAGTCGTCGATCAAGGCGCGGCGGCTGCCATCGTCCGCCACGCGTCAACGCGTTCGAACCAATCAACTGCGCACCTGACGGACTAAGGGACCAGCATATCGCCGCAATCAGCAGCGACGGCTAGGTGAAATGGCAGGTCTCCAACGGCTACCGCAAACGCTCGTTGGTCAAGACAGCAATTGGGGCGACCCGCGCTACCGGTTCCATAATAAACCACCGCCGTAAATAACTTTTGCTGGATTTCGCCGATCTGTTTTCCATGCGATCCACAGATAGCTTGGCAGTCATCCAGTTAAACCTGCCCTCATCAGGGAGATCGATATGCCCCAAACCGTAATCGCCACCTGTGCGTTTCCGGGCACATACGACGTGGACAAAAACCTCGACCTACATCTATCCTATATCAAGGAGGCTGCTAGTGCCCGTGCTTCCCTTGTCGTTTTTCCCGAGACGAGCTTACAAGGCTATCCGGCAATCCTGGACTTAGAAAAGATCGAGGACGCTATCACAAAAGCTCAGCGCACAGCCGAGTCAGTTCCGGATGGCCCAACAGTGCAACGCCTAATAACCGCGGCCATGAAGCACAACATCCATGTTGTCTTTGGCCTCACTGAGGCTGGCAAGCAGCCAGGCATCCTCTACAATACCCTAGTGCTCGCGGGGCCGCAGGGATATATCGGCTCATATCGAAAGGTCCACCTCACCCTCGGTGAGAACTTTATCTTCCGGCCGGGCGACCATTGGCCAGTTTTTGACACGACCCTTGGCAAAGTCGGGCTGCTGATCTGCTACGACAAATCGTGGCCGGAGGGGTGCCGAGAACTTACCCTTTCGGGGGCCGAACTGCTGGTGATAGGTTCCGCGTGGGCCGCAACTCTTGGCCAGGGCGACCGCGAAAACAACTCCGCAGTGCGCAGGTACGACCTATTCGACCGTGTGCGAGCTTTAGAAAACAGCCGCTGGCTCATCTCATCAAATTTCGTTGGTGAACATGGTGGATCGAACTTTATTGGCTTCAGCCAGATTGTCGATCCACTCGGCGGGATCGTTGTAAGCAGCGGACTTGACCACATTGGAGTAGTCACTGCGGAGATAGATATCTGTGGCGGGCTTGCCGGTGCTTCAGCGCTTTATTGGGGGCCGCGCCTCATTAGGGACCGTCGTGCCGATACCTACAAGGTGCTCAATGGTTCCTCACCAGTCGTGGTGGACGGCTGACAGATCGCTTTCGGCGTTAGAAGCCCGGCTTGAGCGCTGAGCAGTTGTCGCACGCTTTAAGGATCGCAGTTACGATGAGCCGCAAGAGACGCCTAAGCCATGCGAGGAGGGCGCCGAGACTGTGGCCGATGGCGGACAGCGCGCGTTGATTCGAACGCCGCGGCTGCACTTGAGCGTGTATGATCAAGTGCAAACTTTGGGCGAAAAAACGCTTCCACGGCATTATTTATGCAACGCTGGCATTGCGGCCTTGGCGGAATGGAAAGCTGTGGCCGTGGTGAGCTGACATCAGCGGCAGCAGGTCTCAACGCGTGTACATGCAGACAACGTGACAGCGCCCGGATTGTTTCATACGAAGCCACGATCCCTCCAGCAGCATTTCGTCGACCAGACGCAGGCTCAAGGGAAACCTGTAAGTAGAGTCAGACTGCATTGGCGATGATCTGCGGCGGGCAACGATGGCGTTTGTAGCTGACGGTTGCGGAGTTCATGACATCGGTCTATGCCGCAAATCCCTGAACGCGAGTTAAGTTGATAACGCCGACATGGCTGTTTCTCCCAACTCAACAGCTTTGACCATTATTGCATTCAATTCGGTGCGGAAACGCTCACCTTTTCGCACGTAGCTTTCTGCAGTTTTTCGGAAATTTAGAATCTCCTCTTCGGACAGTATCCGGACAAACTTGGCCGGTGATCCCGTCCACAACTCTCCCGACTTAACTCGCTTGCCCGATGTCAGAAGACTGCGCGCCCCGAGAACACCATCTGGCTCGATGATGCAGCCGTTCATGACGGTCGAGGCCATCCCGACGAAAGCGCGGTCTTCCAGGTGACAACCATGGATTAGGCAGGAATGCCCAACGGTAACATCGTTACCAATGATGACATCGAATTCGCCGGGATCGATGTGTATGACCGACCCGTCCTGGATGTTGGTTCGCGCACCGATCTGTATCGTATTGTCATCGCCACGCAGCACGCAGTTGAACCAGACACTGGACTGCTGCCCGATGGTCACGGCACCCACGATGGTGGCGGAAGGCGCGATCCACGCGTCCACGGCAATCTTGGGCTTGCTGGAACCGAGATTGTATACTGACTGATGTTCTTTAGACATGAACGCCTTCCCATTTGTCCGGCTATGTCGCGCTTCGAAGAACGGACGCAGCCACGGCTCGTTGTTTCGAGTTAACACTCGTGCAGATGCCCGCAGGGCATTGAGCGCCCTTGTGGCTTGAGGGTCGATCTCCAGAGGTACCACCAATTCGCTTACCGCCAGTTTCTTGGCTCGTGTTTCCTTGATGCGGTCCGTGGATAAGGAGGTTGGACGTTTTGTGTACGGCCGACGCATATCTCCATCAAGTAAGAGCCGGTGATACTGACGTGGCCGCCCATCGTGCTGGTAGACATGCTTTGCACGACTCGGCACACCTTCCGATAGGAAGGCCAGCCCGACGCAGATGCCCGGATACATGATTTTCCTTGGCACGCACCGACTGGAAGAGCGCACGCTGATCTTCTCCTGCCGGGTGACCGCTTTCTCGAACAAGAGGTCCTTGGTCTCCTGAAGGGCATGACCTGAGCTGAAAGCTCGGTAACCAGCCTCACGGAGCAGAAATCCTCGCACCCTCGCGCGACGGTGATTGATTGCGACACCTTTCAAACAGTGGAGGAATAGATCGGCGACCGCCCCGAAAGCTCGCTTCCCGAACCTGAATTGCCGATGTGCGGTTTCCATACTGCAAAATATCAGTCCTAATCACGGATCAGTTTATCACCGCCCTTGGAAGCCTTATAGCCTGCCCTGTCGAGCACACGCCGCGCCATGGTGCGTCCAGCTGCGACAACCGAAGTCTGGTCGACCTGGGTAGAGGTCCATCAAGGAAGACGAGCCGGCCATCCACACGCAACGTCGAAGCGGTCTCGCGATCGCCCGACGGTGGCAATTCCTGAACGGGATTGAGGCCTGGCAAACCTTCCGGGTAGTGCATCATAGACGGTTCCATCTCCCCAGTGTTTCCAAGCCGCATGAGAATGCTCACGCGTGCGGTTCTGATACCATCACATGGAGAAGGGGGGCAGGGAAATTCGGAATAGTTATTTCCGTGGGTGATTGATTATGCAGTCGGTAGCGCCGGTCCCTAATTTCGTCTCGACCAACGAACGTTTGCTGAACCGATGGAGACCTACTATTTCATCCGGCCGTCTCTGCTGCTTGCGGCGCAAGCGGCGAGCGTAATCCGGAACGAACTTGATGCCCATCGGCGGATTGTCTCATACGAAACCACGATGCCGCGCTCCAGCAGCATTTCCTCGACCAGACGCAGGCTCAAGGGGAACCTGGAGTAGAGCCAGACTGCATTGGAGATGATCTACCGCGGGAAACGATGGCGCTTGTAGCTAACGGTTGCGGTGTTCATGACATCGGTCTATTCCCTGAACGCGAGTTAAGTTCATAACGCCGAATTGGCAGCTTGATCACGAGATCAGGGCCGCCAACCGACACACGGGTTCGCACATGGTCGCCCAAGTAAATCAGCTCCTCGACTCGGCCATTGAAGGGTATTTGGCAGGGAACCAAAGCGCCGGATGCAGCTTTACTCGTTCCGGGCGCAACGATACCACTGCCGGCCGACCGACGGATTCGGTATAGCCCATAGCCTCAAGCGAGGAAAAGCAGCCACTTACACGGCTTGATTCAGCCGAACGATCTGTTCGGGCGACAATCTCACAGCAGCTGTTCGGCTCGGAAAGAGGCGACCAAGGGAATGACTTCTTGCGGTGATGCCATCATCCAAGCGAGAACGACTTGGCTGGTCGAGGTGCCAGTTTCGGACGCGACGGTCTCTGGCACAGCTCGCCGCTTTTCATTGTCCGGGGTCCGGTAGCCGTCGGGCATCCTCTCAGGGTCTGCAATGCCGCCCTGCAGAAGCGGAGAATAGCCGACAATTCGGAGCCCCGGATGGGCTGCGACATAGTCGAGCATCTCCGAGCCGACCGCTTCCTAAACCCTGTGCCCCCCACGCTCGCCCAGCGCCTTGGCAACTTCCAGGTCGTGCCGGGGCGATGGTCTTAAATAGCTATGCCGTTGTTGAATTGCAGTGTAACATGCGAGGCCTGCGGCCGCACTCACCGTGCGCGCAACCTCAACTCTCCAGGTTGCGTAGTTCGTCGAGAAGTTCTCGCGAAGCCTCGTCATTCGTCTTCGTACAGAGATACATGCCCCCAAACGCCATGACCGAGACTGACAGTGATCCCAAACTGGTTCTTTTGAGCATTCACAATACTCGATTAGAAATGTTTAACTGCAGTCTTGAATTGAGCGTCTCGCAATGTCGAAAGCTTCCGGATCGTTGGACCACAGAGAGCCCGCAGCATAAATATTCCGAAATACCGCCTTGCAGTGCAACGCCGGTTTCGCACGCGTCAGCACTTTGATGCAACTCATTTTCTCTCGGCCGTTATATTTGCGGGCGCCTGCACAAACAGGCGCTAATTGTCATAAGAAGGAGCTGGAAATGATCGTTTCCCGATGCAGTCCCTTCAAGTTGGGTGCCGCCGCAGCAACGGCGCTTTGAATGCCCTCATTCCTCCAAGCGGGAACTTCTCCGGCCGTTGACCGGACTGTTCGCATGGTCATTTCCAATCTCAGCGTCTTTGACCCAGTGGTCACCACATCCGATCCAACCCATACGCACGCATACGCAATCTACGATACGCTTTTCGGGGTCGATGCATATTACAACCCCGCATCCCCAGATGGTTGGCAAGTGGGGTGTTGCGGACGATAAGAAGGCCTAGATTTTTGAACGCGTGACGGTCTCAAGTGGCGCGATGGGAGCCCCGTCACAGCAGCGGACTGTGTCGCGTCAATTCGCCGGTGGAGTACGGTTGCTTCGGGCGGCCAAGCGCTTGCGGACGCGGCTGCTGAAGAGGCAGTCGCGCCGAAGCGCATGATCACCGACAAGCTGCGCTCCTACGGAGCAGCCAGGCGACAGGTGATGCCGGGCGTCGAGCATCGGTCGCACAAGGGATTGAGCAACTGGGCGGAGAATGCACATGTGCCGCTGCGCAAACGGGAGCGGATTATGCGAGGCTTCCGATCACCAGGAGCACTGCAACGCTTCGTCCGCCGCCCCGCTCCGCTCAAACGCTCCGCTCTCGCTACGCACATTCACCGCCTGGAGGCCATGGCGAAATGGAAAGCCGTGGCCGTTGGTCAGCTGACATTAGCGGCCGCAGGTCTCAACGCGTGTATATGCAGACAATGTGACAGCGCCCCCGGGGTGAGTCGCTTCCGACGGATGTACACGTCGCTCCCGGACGGTCAAGCAGAAGCTGGCTATTGTGCGTGAGGTGCAGGATTCCCGTGATCCGCCAGCCCCGCATGCACATTCTCATTCTCATGCATAAGATGGGTTAGGCTAACGATTTGCATAATCAATCGCTGCAGCAAATAACTATTCTGAGTTTCACGGGCCCGTTCTCCATGCGATGCATAGACACAAACTAGCATTCTTATGGTGCTTGGAAACACTGGTTATAGGGAATCGTCTGCGATGCTGCAGTCCGCAGAAACTCGGTCTACGATCGGCGACGCCGCTGCGCATGAGTAACGCGTCTATGAAACCTCGAACCTCGACGAGCAGACAGAAATTTGAGGCTGCCGAAGAGGTCCTGCCTGGCGGCACTGACCGGTAGTTTCGGCTAAAGGCCCATGCTGTAAGAATTCACTCCGGATTGCCGCACTCCGGTTACCGGTTTGCATACGATCACAAAAATCCGGAGTAATCGCTTGCCAGAACTATCACAACCTTATCGCATTCTTGTTGCCTGCTTCTGCCAGGAATCCAACAGGCTGAACCCAAGGTCTGCCGACGAGGAGCTCTTCGTGGTGGAACGTGGCCGCGATATTCTTCGGTCGCCAACCGGCGTGCTGAAGGGACTGGCTGAAGCGCTTGTCAACGCGGGTGTGACAATTGAACCAGTCTTTTCGGCGAGCGGTGGCGCCGGCGGCCTTGTCGATCATGATTTCTACTTGCGTATGCGTGAGCAACTTTTGGATGCGGTTCGGCGCACCAAGCCTGATGCAATCGGGTTGAGCCTTCACGGCGCCATGGGAACCACACAAACGCCCGATGCCGAAGGCGATCTTCTTCAAGCGCTTCGCCGTCTCGTCGGCCCCACCGTGCCGATCGGCGTCGGTCTCGACCTGCATGGCCATATCACACCCCGCATGCTCGACAACTCCGACATTTGTATTGCCTGCAAGGAAAACCCTCATTCCGACTTTGTCGAATGTGGCCAGAAAGTTGCAGAACTGCTGATCGAGCAACTTGAGGGGCGTCTAAAGCCGGTCACGGTTTCGGCGCGGGTGCCTATGATCCTGCCGGGTGCGGGTGAAACCGGCTCTGGGCCGTTGGCTGAAATCCATGCGAAGGCACGCGAATACGCGGCGCTCCATCCATCGATTGAGGATATATCGATCTATAACGTATTCCGCTTTACCGATGACTATGAAATCGGTCAGGTTGTTACGGTATTGAGCAACGGCCCAAGCGCTGATGCACCTTCCATAGCTGTAGACCTTGCGACTCGCTTTTGGGTTGAACGTGAGCGTTTCAAGGACGACCTTCTGACGGTTGAGGAGGCCTTTGAGCGTGTGCAGAGTTCGCCAGATGAACGGCCGTTCGCGATCGGAGATATGGGCGATCGGGTCGCAGCGGGTGCCCCCGGAGACAGCACAATTTTGCTTTCCGCAGCGCTCGATCGCTATCCGGGACTTTGCGGCGCGGTGCCGATTACAGACCCCGCCGCAGCGGCTAGCGCGATTGAGGCTGGTGTAGGTGCAACTGTCACTTTTGCGGTCGGCGCTGGATACACGCCGGGTTTCACGCCTCGACTTATCACTGGGATTATTGAGCACGTGAGTGACGGAAGTTTTACTGCGAAGGGTCCCGTTGGCGGGGGCGCTCGCTGGGCCATGGGGCCAACGGCTGTTATTAGGGTAGATGACCGGATACAAGTTCTGCTGACCACAAAGCCTGGAGAAACCCTTGATCCAGCGGCTTTTACAAGCCAAGCAGTGGTTATCGAAGATCTCGATTTCGTAGTCGTTAAATCAGGTTTCCATTTTGTTTCGAACTTCGCTGGTGTTGCGACTCCAGTGCTCGTGAACACGCCTGGCGTGGGATACTATAAAAAACACCAATTCGAATTCCGGAAAGCTCATTTCTGGCCTGAACACGATATCGCCAGTCCCGAAATCACCGCTCGGCAGCACTCTGCTGACGTATCCATAAATTCGTGAGAAGACTGGGAAATACCCCTGAAAAATAAAAAGAGAGGAACGTAGCATGACAATAACTAGACGCGAAATTATCAAAGCAGGTTTGGCCGCCGGAACGGCTTTATCAATGCCGACAATCCTTCGGGCGCAGACGCCGGATGACGCTCGGACCGTCCGCTGGGTCGCTTCTAACGTCTTTGTGTTCGATCCGATCATCTCAGTAACTGCCGGATATCATGCTTATCAGATTTACGACACCCTTTTCGCACTCGATTCCAAAGGGATGCCGCAGCCTCAAATGGTGGGAAAATGGAGCCTATCCGAGGACAAGAAGACTTACACATTCCAACTCCGCGAAGGCCTGACCTTCCACGACGGCAGCCCAGTCACCGCGGCGGACTGTGTGGCCTCGATACGACGCTGGAGCCAGGTGGATTCAGGTGGAAAACTGATCATGGCCATTGTCAAGGATATCTCGAAAGAAAACGAGAAGACCTTCACGATCACGCTCAACGAGCCGTTGCCGCTTCTCATACCTTTGCTCGCGTCCTCCGGCGGGTATTATCTTGCTATCATGCGCGAGAAAGACGCGACGCTTCCCCCAACGGAGCAGGTAACCGCGAATATCGGATCCGGGCCATTCAAGTTCAATAACGCTCTAGCCAATCCAGGCGTAAGCTTCACTTACGACCGAAATGAACAATATATACCCCGTCAGGAACCAGCAGACGGGTATGCCGGCGGAAAGGTCGCCAAGGTCGATCGAGTGGTCTGGCGAGTTATTTCGGATCAACAGACTGCCGTTGCGGCGCTCCAAGCCGGAGAGGTCGATTTCCTTGCAACACCGCCATCCGATCTTTATCCGCTGATCGAAAGCGATCCCAACCTCGCATTGGAAAACGTGAACGAGTCGGGCAGGGTCATGTTCGTGAGCATGAATTTTCTGCAGTCGCCTTTTGACAACGCCAAGGCGCGCCAGGCGATGCTTCACCTGATTGATCAGGAGGCGATTATGCTTGCCGCCGGCTTCAATCCGAAATACTTCCGTCCTGTTAAGTCGATATTTGGAAACAGTACCCCGTATTCCAACGACGAGAATACGGGATGGTACAAGAAGGGGGGCGACCCAGAAAAGGCCAAGCAACTTTTTCAGGAAGCCGGATATACTGACGAGAAAGTCGTTATTCTCCAATCCACGGATTGGCCGACAGCTAGCAAGGCCGCCGAATATCTCGCATTTACCCTGCGGAAGATTGGAGTCAATGCCGAGCTTGCGCCGAGTGACTGGGGCGGAGTTGCTAAACGCCGAGCAAACAAGGGTCCGATTGAGGACGGCGGCTGGAACATATATGTAAACGATTGGACCGATGCCGAACTCGACAATCCGATCAGTGTGCCGTTGTTCCGCGCAAACGGCGCAGACGCTTTTTTTGGCTGGCCGAAGAACGATCAATACGAGGTTCTTCGGGCCAAATGGGTGAAAATCGAAACGCTCCAGGAGCGCAAGGCGTTGGCCCGCGAGATGCAGAGCCTCGCTTGGGACTTCGTTAGCAATGTCATGTTGGGTCAATATTTTGAGCCAATCGCTCGCCGAAAATCTCTAACTGGCCTTGTGCATTTTCACGCGGCTTATTGGCCGATGTGGAACATGCAGAAGGCTTCGGCGTAATGTCCGCGTACATCCTGCGCAGATTGGTTTCGGCCATCGCCGTCATGGCGATGGTCGGGGCCTTCGTTTTTCTGCTCCTCAGGCTGGCGCCCGGCGACCCGGCGGCGATCATCGCCGGCCGCAATGCGACGGCCGAGATAATCGCCAACATCCGCGAGCAGCTTGGGCTGAACGCGCCACTGCCGGTTCAGTTCATCCATTGGGTGCGTCAGATGCTCGGTGGCGATTTCGGCATCTCGATCTTTTCCGGACGACCGGTTCTCGAGCTGATCTCTCAGCGACTCGAACCTACCATTTCCTTGGCGATCCTGACGATGATGTTTTCGGTGTCGGTCGGAGTCTCCTTCGGTGTTGTTGCCGCGTGGCGAAGTGGCCGTCTCGTTGATCGGCTCCTCGCAGCCTTTTCGGCACTGGGTTATTCTGTTCCGGTGTTCGTGGTCGGCTATTTTCTCGTATATTTCTTAGCGATCAGGACGCATTGGTTGCCAGTGCAGGGATATGTGCAGATCAACCAGGGGCTTGGGCTATGGTTTGTACACTTGATCCTGCCTACTTTAGCGTTAAGTCTTGGTTTCATCGCATTCATTGCACGGGTTACACGAGCGAGCATGTTGGAGGTTATTTCAGAAGACTACATACGAACGGCTGCCGCAAAAGGTGCTTCGTCCTACTCCATCCTTTTCCACCATGCCTTGAAGAATGCTGGCGTTCCTATCCTCACAGTCATCGGCATAAGCTTCGCCTATCTGATCGGCGGTGTGGTTCTAACGGAAACGGTATTTAACATACCCGGTATCGGACGGCTTGTTGTCGATGCGATTAACAACCGTGACTATCCCATCATCCAGAGCGTGCTCATCCTAACTTCAGGCCTGTACGTTCTTATTAACCTGGCCGTCGATCTTGCCTATTCGCTGATCGATCCGCGTATACGGTATTGATATGACGCTCCCCTCCACAACACTCGAGACCGCGACGTCGTCCCCACCGACACTTTTCAGTCTCGCCCGCCTCACAAGGCGGCACCCACTGGTACTGATCGGCGGCGCCCTATTGACCGTCCTGATAGTTCTCGCCCTCGCTGCCCCCCTTTACGCTGGCGATCCGGAAAACATGGATCCGTTCAAACGCCTACAGCCACCGTCGAGCGAGATGTGGTTCGGGAGCGACAATCTGGGCCGTGATGTGTTTGCCCGGACGATCTTCGGCGCGCGGATATCGCTAATGGTTGGATTGGCATCGGCAGGCTGTGCCGCCATTGTTGGGCTTTTGATCGGCATCCTCGCCGGTTACAGCCGCACTTTCGACAGTATTATGATGCGGGTCATGGATGGTCTGATGTCGATCCCGACGATTCTGCTTGCCATCGCGCTCATTTCTCTAACGAGCCCGGGGATTGGCATCCTTATTGCCGCAATTGCGATTCCCGAGACACCGGCGGTTGCGCGATTGGTTCGCTCAGTGGTACTTAGCGTTCGGGAACGTCCCTATGTGGAGGCCGCTCTCTGTGGCGGTGCGCGCCTGCCCAAGGTGCTCTGGCGGCATATTCTGCCGAGCACCATACCGGCGCTGATGGTGCAGAGCGCCACCGTGTGCGCCAGCGCCATTATGACGGAGGCGGCGCTTAGTTTCCTCGGCGCAGGCGTACCTCCGGAAATCCCCAGTTGGGGCAACATGATTGCAAGTTCGCGGTTGTACCTGGCAAGTGCTCCATTGACGATCTTTGGCCCGGGCATTTGTCTTGCCGTTACGGTTCTGGCGGTCAACCTGCTGGGGGATGGTCTGCGCGACATGTTTGATCCCCGCGCGAAGCGGAGGGGCTGACATGCAAATGCACAAGGCGGTAAGGGACGACGTGCTTCTCGACGTTCGAGATCTTGAAACACATTTTTACGGCGAAGAAAGCATTACCCGCGCGCTGGGCGGCGTCAGCTTCCAGATAATGAAAGGCGAAACCCTTGGTGTCGTCGGAGAATCCGGGTGCGGCAAGAGTGTCACTGCCCTTTCCATTCTTCGGCTGCTGCCGAAGACGACGGCCAGAACTGTGGGCGGCGAGGTCCGATACCACGGACAAGACCTTTTGAAGTTGTCCGAGCAGGAGATGCGAAAGATCCGCGGTGGTAAAATCGCAATGATCTTCCAGGACCCGATGACAAGTCTGAACCCGGTTTACACGATCGGTCATCAGATCGCCGAGGCTGTACAAATTCACACCGGCGCCTCACGTTCAGTTGCGATGGCGAAAGCAGAAGATATGCTCCGTTTCGTCTGCATCGCGGACCCCGGGCGCCGTGTCACCAATTACCCGCATGAGATGTCAGGAGGCATGCGTCAACGAGTCATGATCGCCATGGCTCTGGCCTGCTCACCGGAACTGTTGATCGCCGACGAGCCGACAACCGCACTCGACGTCACTATCCAGGCGCAGATCCTGCGGCTGATCGTCGATCTGAAGGAGCGCACGGGGACTGCCGTGATGTTCATCACCCATGATCTTGGCGTGGTGGCCGAGACATGCCAGCGCGTCATCGTCATGTATGCCGGCCGGATCGTTGAGCAAGCTTCTGTGATGGATCTGTTCGCGCGACCCATGCACCCGTACACTCAGGGTCTCATGCGTTCCGTGCCTGATCGGCGGCGAGGCCGACAGAGTCGTCTGTCCGAAATCCCTGGAATTGTGCCCAACCTGCGTGAACCGATTATCGGGTGCAGCTTTGCACCACGGTGCCCATTCGCAATCGACATTTGCCGTGAAAAGACGCCCGTCCTGCGTGACGTCGAATCGGGTCACACCGCGGCATGCTGGCGCTCAGAGGAGATTGTATGCGCATGAGCGGTCCATTGCTAAAAGTCGAAAATCTAACTAAGCATTATCCCATTGGTGCGGGATTCCTGAAGAACACCATTCCGGTGGTCCGGGCGGTGGAGGATGTATCCTTTTCTGTCGAAGCAGGCGAGACGCTCTGCATCGTCGGGGAATCGGGTTGCGGCAAATCCACTGTCGCGCGGCTCTTGATGCGGCTCGTGGAGCCGACGGGCGGACGCGTCCTGATCTATGAAACCGATATAGCTGGCCTAAAGAAACATGAGTTGCGCGCGTATCGCCGTCAGATGCAGATGGTCTTTCAGGATCCTTACTCGTCGCTAAATCCGCGCCTCACCGCTGGACAGATCATCACCGAACCAGTCGAGAATTTTGAACGCCTCACCCGCAAGCAGCGCAACGCGCTTGCTGCGGACTTGCTCCAGAAGGTCGGAATGTCGCCCGAGATGATGCACAGACTTCCTTCCGAGCTGTCGGGCGGTCAACGCCAGCGGCTCGGCATTGCACGAGCGCTGGCCCTCAAGCCATCGATTATCATCGCCGACGAAGCGGTGTCAGCCCTTGACGTCTCCGTGCAGGCACAGATTCTGAATCTGCTTATGGATCTCCAGCAGCAGATGGGTATTGCATTCATTTTTATCTCGCATGACCTTGGTGTCGTAGAGCATATCGGCCATCGCGTTGCGGTCATGTATCTGGGACGGATTGTAGAACTTGCGCAGTGTGAAGCCCTCTTTGCCAAACCGGTCCACCCCTACACCGAAGCACTGATCGCCGCAGCGCCGGTAGCCGACCCAACCCGCGTTCGGCTACCGGCGCCCGTCGAGGGCGAGGTGCCGAGCCCGATCAATCCGCCGAGCGGGTGCGCGTTCCACCCGCGGTGTCCGCTCGCGGTCGATCGTTGTCGAGTCGAAGTGCCGCCTTTGGTACCGATAGCAGACGGGCGCGTCGTGGCTTGTCACGTGCGCGCACCGGCGACAAAGGTCTCGGAAGATTCGGCTGTGGCGGCTACAGATGGGCCTGGCGCAAAATCTCGTGCTTAATGAAATGACGTTATAGCGTAAACACCCGCGGTGATGGGACCCTCACAATCCTTTCACCGCTTGGCACAAACGCAAAACTTGATGGCGTTAATCCTCAGATTGGATACCACCGATCGGCTGGAACAAATTATCTGCGGGGAAGTGAGAGCCGACGAGCTGGAAATACCGTCTTCTTGGCGTTGGAAGGCGAGCGCGATCTGGCGACGAAGAATAGGCAACTTGCAGCGCTTGGACCATGATGGACTTATGGCTATCTGACCGCGCTCAGCGTAAGCGCGCATTTCGGTGCGCGTCGTGAATCAGCTTAAGGCGGCCGGTCAGATAGACTGCTTTTTGAAGTTGAGGGCAGCAGATCGTCGATTTCGGAGTCCTCCGTGCGCTGAGGCAGTTCGGTGCAGACGTGCCGCAAACAGGCAAAGGGTTCGACACGGCAAGCACGACAGGTTAGCATGAAGATGTGGACGACGGCGCTGGCCTTGGCCCACTGGACTGTATCGCTGAAGAGATCCAACTCTCCTTGAGGGAGCAAAAATTCGGATGTGGCGTTCCAGAAGGTTGTTGTCGATCGGCACCTGCCGTCTTCGATGTAGCGCGTCAGATAATCTCATTGGTTGAGCGTGTAGGAGACGACATCCTCGAGCTTGGTGTCGGGCACGACCTTCGGTGCGATCGCGTCGAGCCACGGGTTATGGCTTATAGCTTATTTGCGTTCAGGAAAGGTGCTGAAGGAAGAGGGCAAGGATCCCACCAGCACTCGTATATCTGGGCCTATCGTAGCGGCAAGGACAGCGATCGATTATCAGCCCGGTCGCGTGCAGGAACACCGACGGGCCTTCCACAGCGACTATCGCGGCATCCTGATGAGCGACGCTACTCGCCTGGCGCACGTTGAAAGGGGCCACCGCGTAGCGGATGCCGAGCTCACGCCAGGGGACGCTTTATCGAAGCCCTTAAGGCGAGGAAGAAACCCGGCGTTCCGCCTGCCGCCCCTGGCGAACTTTGACCCAGCGACGCAACTGGTTGGCGTTCACGCCGTGCGCCAGCTCAAGGCCCGCAACAACCAATACCCTCGGTTCAAAGGCACACGTAGATCAGCCGCGCCTGCTCAGCCGGACCATATCGCCGCTTTCCGTTGCGAAGGACCCTGACGATCTTCAAATGCCCTAATAGGCTCGTTCCATTCAATGTCATTGTGTCCAAGTCTCCACTGTGGACACAGACTCCCTCAATGCACCGTAGTGCGGGGATTGATCCGCCACTACTTCATGCTGCGACGCGCCAAGCAGGAAATTATATTCATTCACGCCGCAAGCTGCGCAACGTCAACACGCTACACCGTGCTGCGTTCACCGCGTCAGCATTCGGTTCATCGAACAGCATAAATATTAGCCAAGTGGAATAACGCTTGTTGCTCGCGTCAGCTCTTACTTCAGTGAATTGTTCTCCACGTGTGGCTCGGGAAAACCTCCGCGCCTGAAAACTATTGGCCATAATGATGCGACTGGACAATGCGCTCTCATCAACGTGTCTGGCCATATTGAGGGGCTGATATGAGCAAGATCTATTTGAACGCTGGTTCGGCACTGGAAAATTTGTTGTTCAACGGAATGTTCATTGCCGCGGGCGGATTTGGGCTTTGCGGCATTCCTGAACTCCTGATCAGCGCCATCCGTGAGGCGGGCACGAAGGACCTGACGATCGCGTCGAACAATTGCGGTGTCGACGACTTCGGTCTCGGCGTGCTGCTGAAGACCAAGCAGATCAGCAAGATGATCTCATCCTATGTCGGAGAGAACGCGGAGTTCATGCGGCAATACCTCAGCGGCGAACTCGAGCTGGAGTTCAATCCGCAGGGAACGCTTGCCGAACGTATGCGCGCCGGCGGCGCCGGTATTGCTGGCTTCTATACCAAGACCGGCGTCGGCACCGTCGTTGCCGAGGGGAAGGAGACGAAGACCTTCAACGGCGAGACCTACGTTCTCGAGACCCGTATCGTCGCGGACCTGTCGATCGTCAAGGCCTGGAAGGCCGATGCGTCGGGTAACCTCGTCTTCCGCAAGACGGCGCGCAACTTCAATCCGCCGGCCGCTACTTGCGGCAAGATATGCGTCGCCGAGGTAGAGGAAATCGTACCGGTCGGCAGCCTCGATCCGGACCATATTCACGTGCCGGGGATCTACGTGCATCGCCTGATCCAGGGTCAGCACGAGAAACGCATCGAACAGCGCACCACGCGCGCGGCGGCTTGAAGGGCAGGGGGAGACATGGCCTGGGACAGAAACCAGATGGCGGCGCGCGCTGCCCGCGAACTCGAAGACGGCACCTACGTCAATCTCGGCATCGGTATTCCGACGCTGGTCGCCAACTATATCCCGGATGGCGTCCATGTGACGCTGCAGTCGGAGAACGGCCTGCTCGGCATCGGCCCGTTCCCGACCGAAGGTGAGATCGACGCCGATCTCATCAATGCCGGCAAGCAGACGGTGACAGCGCTGCCGCATTCGGCCTTCTTCGATTCAGCGCAGAGCTTCGCGATGATCCGCGGCGGCAAGATCGCCATGGCGATCCTCGGCGCCATGGAAGTGGCCGAAAACGGCGACCTTGCCAACTGGATGATCCCCGGCAAGCTCGTCAAGGGCATGGGTGGCGCCATGGATCTCGTCGCCGGCGTCAAGCGGGTGGTCGTCATCATGGACCACACCAACAAGGCCGGCGAATCCAAGGTGCTGAAGACCTGCACCCTGCCGCTGACCGGACAGAGCGTCGTCGACCGCATCATCACCAATCTTGGCGTCCTCGACGTCGTCGAGGGCGGACTGAAGTTGATCGAACTCGCCGAAGGCGTCACCGACGGCGAGATCCGCAGCGCCACCGAGGCGACAATCGTCAACTAAGGCCAGCGGTTCTTTGCCGAAAGGCTGGAGCCGATAGTCTGCCGGCTTCGCAGGACCATAGAGGAGACCACCATGAGCACCCCATCGATCGTCATCGCCAGCGCGGCTCGCACCGCCGTCGGATCCTTCAACCGTGCCTTCGGCAACACCCCCGCGCACGAGTTGGGCGCGGGCGCCATCAAGGCTGTGCTCGAGCGGGCGGGCGTCGACGCGGGAGAGGTGGACGAGGTGATCCTCGGCCAGGTTCTTTCCGCGGGCGAAGGGCAGAACCCGGCCCGTCAGGCTGCGATGAAGGCCGGCATCCCGCAGGAGAAGACGGCTTGGGGCATGAACCAGCTTTGCGGTTCGGGCCTGCGCGCCGTGGCGCTCGGCATGCAGCAGATCGTGGCCGGCGATGCGGATATCATCGTGGCCGGCGGCATGGAATCGATGTCGATGGCACCGCATTGCGCGCACCTTCGCGGCGGCGTGAAGATGGGCGATTTCAAGACGATCGACACGATGATCAAGGATGGCCTGACGGACGCCTTCTACGGCTATCACATGGGCATCACCGCCGAGAACGTCGCCCGCAAGTGGCAGCTTACCCGTGAAGAGCAGGATGAATTCGCGCTCGCTTCGCAGAACAAGGCTGAAGCCGCACAGAAGGCTGGCCGTTTCGCCGACGAGATCGTGCCGTTCATCGTCAAGACCCGCAAGGGCGATGTGACCGTCGACCAGGACGAATATATCCGCCACGGCGCCACGCTCGATTCCATGGCGAAGCTCCGCTCCGCCTTTGACAAGGAAGGAACCGTCACTGCCGGCAATGCGTCCGGGCTCAATGATGGTGCCGCCGCGACGCTGCTGATGACCGAGGCGGAAGCCGGCAGGCGCGGCATCCAGCCGCTTGCCCGCATCGTTTCCTGGGCGACGGCCGGCGTCGATCCGCAGATCATGGGGACGGGGCCGATCCCGGCCTCGCGCAAGGCGCTGGAGAAGGCCGGCTGGTCCGTCGGCGACGTCGGGCTCGTAGAAGCGAACGAGGCCTTCGCGGCACAGGCCTGCGCCGTCAACAAGGACCTCGGCTGGGATCCGTCGATCGTCAACGTCAATGGCGGTGCGATCGCGATCGGCCATCCGATCGGCGCTTCCGGTGCGCGCGTTCTCAATACGCTACTGTTCGAGATGAAGCGGCGCGGGGTTTCCAAGGGCCTTGCCACCTTGTGCATCGGCGGCGGCATGGGTGTCGCCATGTGTGTGGAAACGCTTTGAGGGGACAAGGTCATGACCTCCGCCGAGTACCGTCTCTGCGACGTATCGCTCGACCGGTCGTTTGGTGGCCGGGACGCGAGAATCGAGCGGGAGCAAGCGCTCGCGGTCATCGACCTGTTGGAAAGCAAACATTCATCCCGGTCGGTCACGGCGGGGGGGCCTTATCGCCTCAGGATCGAAGCGGTTGTAGGGCGCCTTGCAATACATGTCGCTGATGATCAGGGCGAGCATGTCGTCAGTCACCACCCGTCGATCACCCCCTTCCGTCGACTGCTCAAAGACTACATCCGTATCTGCGAGAGTTACTACGACGCCATCCGCCACCCAGGCCCTGAACTGCTTGAGGCGATCGATATGGGCCGGCGTGGCGTCCATAACGAGGCTGCCTAAGGAGGAACCCCAAGTGAATGCAATACCACATCGCGGCATACAGTCCGGAGAAACCAGCTCCGCGGGCTTTCTGGATAGCGTTGACCAGAACTTCCACCATGCGATGACGTTCCTCGACCTGCCGGAAGGCCTGTCGGAGCGGATCATGCAGTGCAACTCGACCTGCACGGTACGGTTCGGCGTCCGGCTACGCGGCCGCATGTACAGCTTCATCCGTTGGCGATCGGTCCACAGCGAACACTGCGAACCGGTGAAGGGCGGCATCCGCTATGCGTCGAATGCTGACGCTGAGGAAGTCGAGGCGCTGGCGGCACTCATGACTCAAATGCTCGCTGATCGATGTTCCCTTCGGCGGCTCGAAGGGCGCGCTGAAAATCGATCCGCGCGAATGGACCCCGCAGGAACTCGAGCGTATCACCCGCCGCTTCACGCAGGAGCTCAACAAGCGCGGCCTGATCGGCCCCGGCGTCAACGTCCCGGCGCCCGACATCGGCACGGGCGAGCGGGAAATGGCCTGGATGATGGACGAGTTCCGCCGCGCCAACCCGACCGACGTTATCAATGCCCGCGCCTGCGTGACCGTCAAGCCGCTGTCGAAAATGCCATCCATGCGGGCAATGCAGACCGCATCAAGGCAAACCTGGTGGTCGAGGCAGCCAACGGCCCGGTTACCTTCGAGGCCGACAAAGTGCTGCGCACCCGTGGCGTTACCATCCTTCCCGATCTCTACGTCAATGCCGGCGGCGTTGTCGTCAGCTACTTCGAGTGGGTGAAGAATTTGACGCATATCCCCTTCGGCCTGATGGAGCGGCGCCGGCGCGAGCGGCGCAACCAGACGATTGCCGCGGCACTCGAACGCATGACCGGCAAGGAATTCCCTGCCGATATCCGAGACGAGTTTCTCGAAGGCGGCGCTGAAATCGATCTCGTCCGTTCCGGGCTGGAAGACGTTATGCACAGCACCTGGGGGCGCATCGCCGACCTCATCGAACAGCAACCGGAACTCGGTGATTACCGAACCGCCGCCTACGTTGCATCAATCCGACAGATTGCCGATGCCTATGAAGCTATAGGGATATGAACTTCCGAGTTCCATAAGCTATCTTATGCGATGTTATAACATAACTCCTACGGCCCAAGTCAGCCGCAAGTTCGGAAACATACCGGAAGAACGTGCTCAGAAGATTTATGAAACCATGCGCAGACAGCTACTCAATCTTGACACCCTTCAGCCGAATGAGAATGAAGCGCCGCAATCGGCCCTGGCGAAGCTCTGCAATGGCCGTCGAAGAGCCATCGCCATGTGCATTGCATCCTTACGACCGGATGCAACGTCGATGACCGCCGCCATGTTCCGGCTTTACGACGTGTCGCTTGATGGTTCCTTGAGCGGCCGCAACTCGCACCTAAAGCGCGAACAAGCGATCGCCATCGATGACTTGCTTGAGTACAACACCTTTGTTCCCGTCGGTCATGAGGGCGGCCCCTATCGTCTCAGTCTTGCATTAGCGGATTCACGCTTGGCGCTGCACATCACGACGGAGGACGGCGCGCATGTGGTGAGACACTCCTTGTCGCTCACTTCGTTCCGTCGGCTGTTCAAGGACTACTTCCTGATCTGTGAAAGCTATCACAACGCCTTGACACACCCGAACCCGCAAAGGCTCGAAGCAATCGACATGGGCCGTCGGGCAATTCATGATGACGCCTCGGACGTGCTCCGAGAGCGGCTCGCGCCGAAGGTTACTGTTGACAAAAACACCGCTCGGCGGCTGTTCACATTGTTCTATGCGCTCTTTGCAGAACGCCACCCGGCAGCGGTTCGAGAAGTGCCACAACCCGGTCTGAGGAAGCTCTGCACCGGTGCTGGAGTGGGTATCGCCATCGGCATTGAAGCCTCGCGAGCGGAGCAACGTCGATGAGTGCCGCCGCGTTCCGACTGGGCCATGTGACGCTTGACGGCTCGTTCAGCAGCCGCAATCCCCACTTCGAGCGGGAACGCGCCATTGCCGTCTACGACCTGCTCGAGAAGAACACCTTCATTCCAGTCGGTCATGACGGCGGGCCCTATCGCCTCAGCCTCGCCTTGGCGGGGGCGCAGCTAGCATTGCATATCTCAACCGAGGCGGGAGCGCATGTCATGAGCCATTTCCTGTCGCTCGCGCCCTTCCGCCGGCTGCTCAAGGACTACATCCTGACCTGCGAGAGTTTCTACGACGCCATGCCAGGCGCGAGCCCCGCCAGGTTCGAAGCAATCGACATGGGCCGTCGTGCCATTCACAACGACGCCGCCGAAGTACTGAGAGAGCGGCTCGCGGCCAAGGTGATCGTCGACAAAGACACCGCCCGACGGCTGTTCACGCTGATCTACGTACTGCTCATGCGACGATCGCCGAGCGCACCCTCCAATAATGACAACGAAGGCGCAGCCCCGCGCCACCAATTGGGACCGAGTCGCGGTTTGACTAAAAGGGAGCATCGTGGATGAGTGTGCTCAGAAGTATTGGCTTCGAAGCAAGTTCGAATGATGCGATCCGGCGCAATCTTGATGCCGTGGAACCGAACTGGCGGTGGACGATCACGGCCCATTCGGATGAAGATTGCTCACTCAAGTTCAGGCGACAATATCTTCACACGGGCTCGATAGTGACCATCGAGCATTCCGTCGGTATCGGCGCCGTCGCCAGACGCAATACGGCGCGCATCAGCATCTATTTCGTGCTGGCCGGCGCGATGGAAATTAGTGATCGCACGGCGCGCTCGGTTCTGTCCATCCCCGCGAACCACGTTGCAAGCGCCTGCGAAAGTTCTGGAAAACGCTTGGCTATCGAACCTCACAGTTCGTGGTTGGCGTTCCACATTCCCGAGCCCACCTTGCGGCGACACTTTGAGGACTTGACCGGGCGGCCATATGTCCAGGAATTCGTGCTGCCGCCGATCAGGTTTTGTGAAGACGATGGGCTGGGCCTCTATCGAACGCTCAGACAGGCAGAAGAGGATCTTTCTTCCGTTTCTTCTGAAGAAAGACCGATATTGGCAAAAGCGTACCAACAGTTGGCACTGGCGAAGCTGTTTGCCAAGACGCCGCACAACCTCGCCGAGGAACTCGGGCGCGGATCGCTGACGGATGCCCCAAGGCAACTCCTCAAGGCCGAGGCCTTCATGCGGGAGAACTTATCCAACCCGATAACCATCGACGATCTCGCGGTCGCTGCAGGCTGCAGCCCGCAGGCGCTGCAGAGGATGTTCCGTAGCCATCGCGGCGACTCGCCCGTTGGCATTCTCTGTAGTTACAGGCTGGCTGCAGCGCACGGCGCGATCAAGGCCGGCCGAATGACGAGTATAACCGACTTGGCGATGAGCCTCCAGTTTTCCAATCTCAGTCGTTTCTCGGTTCTCTACAGGAGCGCCTACGGCTGCAGCCCCTCTTCCGCCCTGCGCTTCGCACGCGATGAGGGCAAGATGGATAACGTTGAAAGCGATGAAACCTGATGAAAGAGACGGACCTGGATCTCGCCATGTGGAAGCCGGTTGCAGTGAGCTGCACGACCGAGGTCTCCTCGGTCGAGACATGCAAGTGTTCGTTTCATAGCGGCCACATCATCCACGCCGAGCAACCGGTCGATCCTGAACATACTTCAACCCTAAGTGTGGCGACTTTTTCCCCGCCCTCTCAGGTCATTCGGATGTCGTTGATCTGTTTCAACGGCCCCCGCTTTTTCTCCAGTTTCTGCGTGTGTCAATGAAGTGTCTTCTGTGCCTGATTGGCCGGATCGGACAGTTATACCCGCAGTTGATCCCGCCAAGACTCATCCTTCTTCCGCCCGACCTCCCAGGGCGACCTGGCTGTCGTCGAACACGTTTCGGCGGCAGCCACCTTTTTCTCAATGCCGCACGAGGTGCGGCTGCCGAATCTACAGCTGATGGAGGCGTGACCTGACAGCGGCTCGAACCTGTGGCGTGTCGCTTGATAGCGCCGTGAATAGTCAGGCCAATCCTCAGCTGAAGCGGGAGCAGGCCGTCAGGAATACCAGGAGGAGCCTCAAGGATTGCTGCGATCTGGGCTCGTTGGCGGCAGGGCTCGTCGTTCAGCAGATCGGCCCGTCCCGCTCCATAATATGGATTTCGCGTTTTTTTCGCCTATCCGACGAACTATGGCAATGAAACCAATGGCTACATCAAGTGGAGGCTATGATTCTCATGGGTGACAAGAAAATAGTGTTTGTGGCGTTTGCCATCGAGGATGAGCGGTCACGGGACTTCCTTAAAGGCCAATCTCTGCACACGAAATCGCCTTTCGAGTATATCGATACGTCTGTCAAAGAGGCCTACGAGACAGATTGGAAGGAAAAGGTGCGCACGCGTATCCGGCGATCGCACGGGGTGATTGCTCTCGCCAGCAAGAACTCGCTGCGGTCCTCTGGTCAGAAATGGGAAATTCAGTGCGCGAAAGAAGAGAAAAAGCCGATCCTGGCGATATGGGTTTATAACGACGATCGTTCAAAGCTTGACGGTGTCACTACCGTTCCTTGGACCTGGGACAACATCAAGAACTTTATCGACAGACTGTAACGGGCAAAGGGGAGTGGCATGCGTAAGGCTTTGGTTGTGGGGATTGACTTCTACAAGCACATCTCCAGCCTCCATGGGTGCGTCAACGACGCTTATGCGGTCAAGGCTATGCTGGACCGCAATGCAGACGGCTCCGTGAACTTCGGCGTCCGGTTGATCACTGGCGCTGGTGACGTGGCGACGCGGCAAGAGCTGCGCGATGCCATAAAGGAACTATTCGAAGGAGATGACGAGATCGCACTCCTTTATTTTGCGGGGCACGGCTACATTGAATCGACAGGCGGCTATCTTTGTGCCAGCGATACAAAGAGCGGCGATGATGGGTTGGCACTCTCCGACATTATGATCTTTGCCAACAAGTCGAAGTCCCGCAATAAAGTCATTATTTTGGACAGCTGCCACGGGGGCGGAATAGCCCAGGATCCGGGACAACCCGCGATGTCAGAGCTGTCTGATGGGATGACAATCCTGACCGCTTCGACGGCGGAGCAATACGCGACAGAAGAAAATGGTTCCGGCGTGTTCACCGGTCTTCTCGTGGACGCTCTAGGTGGTGCCGCAGCCAACCTTGTTGGCGACGTGACGCCAGGTGGTGTGTACGCGCATGTCGATCAGTCCCTCGGACCATGGGCACAACGCCCGGTATTCAAAACCAATGTGAAGACATTCGTATCGCTGCGATCCGTCCAGCCACCTTTGGAATTGGGCCATCTTCGAAGGATTGCGGAGTTTTTTCCTTCGCCCGGTTATGAGTTTCCGCTTAGCCCGGAATATGAACCGGATAGCCCCAATCCTGACCCGGACAAGAACGCTGTTTTTGCCATTTTGCAGAAGTTCAATCGCGTCAATTTGCTGGTGCCGGTCGGCGCTCCACATATGTACTACGCAGCAATGGAGAGCCGAACCGCGAAACTTACCGCATTGGGTGAGCATTATCGTCGTTTGGTCGAAAGAGGTTTGATTTGATAAAGGTATTTATTTCCCATCAAGCCGCCGACGGCCTGCTGGCAGCTGATATTGCCCGGCGGCTCAAGACGCGTCATGAGATTGATAGCTACCTCGATCTAATCGATCCCAATATCCAGAAGGGCGAGGATCTCGCTCTGCATATCCAGACTGAGATGGGCAAATGTACGCAACTGCTGGCAGTAGTTTCGGAGAAAACTCAACAGTCTTGGTGGGTGCCGTGGGAAATCGGCGTTGCGACTGAAAAGGACTATCCTTTGGCCACATATGCGGAGGGTGCGACTCGACCGCCCGAGTATCTCCGTAAATGGCCATACCTTCGCTCCCATGCTGATCTTGACCTCTATGCCAAGGCATCCAGGGCCGCTCAGCGCAGCCTCATTCAAAAACGTGCCACGCTCAATGAAGGGGTCGCGCGGTTTAGAGCCACGCGCGACTTCTACTCGATCCTGAGGAAAGATCTCGGCCAGTGATGAGAATTGGTATCAGTGCGCATCAGAGTTGCGACCGATGTCGTGAGCTACGCAAGAGACATTCGGACGCCCTTCATTTGGCAGAATCCGTTCCGGCTTTGGCGACATGATGAAGAATAAAGGCGATGGGAGTGAATGATGGCTTTGACGTATAAAGGGCGGCCCTTCAACGCCAGTACCTTCGCAAAGGATATTGAGACAGCGGCAGTCGAGCAGATGAAGGAACAGTTGTGGCAGCGTTTCGCCTCCATTCGCCATCCGGAGACTGGCGAATTTCCGACCGTATTGGTTTTGGGAAACACGATCGAGGACCTTCACCTTAAGATTGAAGGCACACAATCTCTTCTTGACCATGTAAAGGAGCAAATGGACCGGGACGATAGAGAGGCCACCATTTTTATGGCAACAGACCAAACTCTGAAACCAAAAGCGTTCTTGAGCTATTCCTTTGATGACGGTGATATCGCCCGGCGGATTGCAAATTCGCTGATGGAGCACGGAATCGACGTTTGGTGGGCGGAATGGGAGATGAAGGCAGGCGACAGTCTCCGTCAGCGCATCGATGAAGGCCTCGCCGGATGTACCCATTTTATCGTGCTGTTGACACCCGGTTCGCAGAAGAAGCCTTGGGTTAATCAAGAAATGGATGCTGGTCTTGTGAAGCGCATTGCAGGACAAGCGCGATTCGTTGCCCTGCGACACGAACTGCCGGCGAGCCAGCTCCCCGCATTGCTTTCAGGGATGATGTCTCCTGAGATTACAAACGAGAATTTCGATGAAAGCATCCGTGATCTTGTAAACGATATTCACGGCATCTCGCGCAAACCCCCACTTGGAAAGGCACCAGCGACAACGCAGCTGCCCACCACCAGTCATTCGAAGACCGCAACGGCGATTGCGGAGATTTTCGTTCGCGAAACGAAAACGGCATTATTTGGAGATCCGCAGAAGGAAACCGACGAGCTCGCGGCAGTAATCGGTGTCTCGGTAGAAGACATCGAAGATGCCCTCTATGAGCTGGGCGACATGGTTACGGTTACCCTCAACAGGGTCCTGCCGAAGACCACGCTGTACACTGCCTTCGACGGCTTCTTCAAGGATTGGTCGCCCGAAAAGGATGCTCTTCGTTTAGCCGCCGATCTAGTCAATGATCCTTCAATGCCCCACAATACCGAAGAGGTGGCTGCCCGGTACTCTTGGGATGTTCGTCGCATGAATCCCGCTCTCGCATATCTCATGGAGCGGAAGCTCATCATTGATTATCGGACATTGGCGAACGACTGGTATTCGTTCAGGGTCGTGGCGACGGACCACACCCGCCGCTTTGTGAAGAGTCGAAACTAGCGGGCGATTCAGCTTGGCGATGCTTGCGGCGGTGGCCCAGTCGAAAGAACACGGTTAGCTCCCCGGAGGATGTTCACTATACGCCTCTAGGGACCAGAGACACGTTTGTCTGGGCGGAAGAAACATCTCCGAACGAGGTATCAATCTTGATAGGGTACTATGAAAGAGTGCCCCTTGGGGATTTGATTGAGATCTGCGGCGTATTTGTCCCCGATCCACTCCAGCGGGCTACGCCACTGGCCTTTTTGCAGGACCGTCAGTTTTTTATGCTGAACTAACAGGTACTTTGAGTAACCGCTACGCCTCGTTCCGCTGTCCTCCGGCCCTTTCTCTCGTTACGTCGGCAAGGCTCCCTCCGCCCAGGATTTCGTCTTCTATGGGCTGCCGGCCCGCGTCACACAAGCATGGGTCGGGACCGTCCTCGCCGCACGCGAGCGCGCGATGCGCGAAGGTCGTCGCCGCTCTGAATATGACAGCATTGTGTATGTTTTCGCCCATTGCCCCGGTCGATCTTGCGGATTTCCGCACACGTTTGTGTTGGGCTCCGGCGCTCGAAGAGGAATGCCTCGCTATTTCAGGGCGTTAATCGAGCCGCTGTCGGTTGGCATGCCGTTTGCTCGATAGCTCTACAAGGCAGCGGTGCTGTCGATCTTCGGAAGGTGGCCTGGGAGGCCCGGCCTGTTGCCGGACTAGGCCCGCGTGGAGGATATCATGATCGCACAACATTCCGCGGAGGTCCGCGGCAAGACACCGCTCTATCGGCATCTCTATGTCCAGGTCCTCGCGGCGATCGCTGCGGGCATCCTGCTCGGGCATTTCTATCCGGATGTCGGCACCGAGCTCAAACCGCTCGGCGATGCCTTCATCAAGCTCGTCAAGATGATCATCGCGCCGGTCATCTTCCTGACGGTCGCGACCGGTATTGCCGGCATGACCGATCTCGCCAAGGTCGGTCGCGTCGCCGGCAAGGCGATGATCTACTTCCTGACCTTCTCGACGCTGGCGCTCATCGTCGGTCTGGTGGTCGCGAATGTGGTCCAGCCCGGCTCCGGCATGCATATCGATCCGGCCTCGCTCGATATGAAGGCGGTAACCACTTATACCGAGAAGGCGCATGAGCAGTCGGTAACCGGCTTTCTCATGAACATCATTCCGACGACGCTGGTCAGTGCCTTCGCCGAGGGCGACATCCTGCAGGTGCTGCTCATCTCGGTTCTCTTCGGCATAGCGCTTGCCATGGTCGGCGAAAAAGGCCAGCCGGTGGTCGATTTCCTGCATGCGCTGACGCTGCCGATTTTCCGTCTGGTCGCGATCCTGATGAAGGCCGCTCCGATAGGCGCCTTCGGCGCGATGGCCTTCACCATCGGCAAGTACGGCGTGGCATCGATCGCCAACCTCGCCATGCTGATTGGCACCTTCTATCTCACCTCCTTCCTCTTCGTCTTCATCGTGCTCGGCGCGGTCGCACGCTACAACGGCTTCTCGATCGTCGCGCTCATCCGCTACATCAAGGAAGAACTGCTGCTCGTGCTCGGCACGTCCTCCTCGGAGGCGGCACTGCCGGGCCTGATGAACAAGATGGAGAAGGCAGGCTGCAAGCGCTCGGTCGTCGGCCTCGTCATCCCGACCGGTTATTCCTTCAACCTCGACGGCACCAACATCTACATGACGCTTGCCGCGCTCTTCATCGCGCAGGCGACCGATATCCCGCTGTCCCTCGGTGACCAGATCCTGCTCCTGCTTGTCGCAATGCTGAGCTCGAAGGGGGCTGCCGGCATCACCGGCGCGGGCTTCATCACCCTTGCCGCAACGCTCTCGGTCGTTCCCTCGGTACCGGTCGCCGGCATGGCGCTGATCCTCGGCATCGACCGCTTCATGTCGGAATGCCGCGCGCTCACCAATATTATCGGTAATGCGGCCGCGACGCTGGTCGTGGCGAGGTGGGAAGGCGAGCTCGACCACGCGCAACTTTCTGCGGCACTTGCGGGTGAAGCGCCGGTCAAAACCGTCCCGGCGACCGTCCAGCCCGCCGAATAGCCTCCCAGGGCCCGCACGAGAAGTGCGGTTTGGCGCGGTCTGGTTTTCCAGATTGCGCCCTTTTTTTGTTAATGCACCAGAGACGGTTCCTGCCTGTCACATACCGTTCAAACGCGTGCGCCGCCTTGACGGCAGTGCGCCTCGCGGATCGTCCGCCGGAGCTAGTTCGGAAAGGATAAGGGCCAAACTCCTCCGCCCGATGTAAAATCAGCATTTGCTGAAATGAGGAAGGACTCACTATGCCAAAGCGCAGCCTCTGCGGCCTGATCGCCCTAGCCCTCTTATCGTGCGACGTCGCCTATTCGAGGGATAGCACCATCCAGATTCCCGGCCACAAGTTCCGGACTGCGGTGAATTGTGTACGCCAGGCGCCGATTGGCAAGTTCGATCGCAAGTGCGACATTCCGATTGTCGGCTGGCGTGGCGCCGATGGCCTTTGGTTACCGAGTGTCGCCCAAGGTGCGCCCGGAGGGTTCGGCCTCTAGTCAAAAGTGTCATCGATGGCTTCGGCAAGCGTCTGGCGGCGGCACTTCGACCAGAGATCGGTCAGATTACCCGACACCTACTTGTCGATTTGTCGAGTCCGCGACACGATGCTGTTCGATCCCTACGCCTTCATAGGCCTTTGATAATATACAGAGAATTGCTCCTGTTCCCTCCCCTGCGTAGTTGGCACGACTTTTGAAACTCCCTTGTCGCGAGGCGGCAGGAGCTGCCAACCCGACTTTCATGTCGTGGATGACAACATCAATAAACATTCCATTTCTGAAGCATCTCGGACGGACGCAGTGCAAACACACTACTTAGATTTTAAACGCGCTTGCGGCGCTTACTGGCACTCTTCGTCGGCTTCACATTCGGACAGCCTGCCACCACGAAGCTCAACCCAGACGACGATCACCGCGAACTGTCAGGTCGATTCCGCGATCGATCCGGACTTCAGCTCGTCTGGCGTCATAAGCGCGGGCGCCGACGCCACGACCGCCCTCGCCGTCACATGCACCAGCGGGACGATCGACAAAAGCTGCTTGGCCCTGACACCCGCACGGTCGAATACTCGCGGGCCCCACTCCGGTTCGGGTACACACTTCGGTGTCGCGGCGGTCCTGGATCGACACCCCCCATCCTACGATATTCTGCCTCGCGCCGCTCAGGCCAGGCCCCAGCCTGGCACCCCCGATATCATAACCGAATCCTGACCTGGTGATTGTCTCGCCCTACGAGGAAAACGCATGCTCAACGAAGGCCGGACTGCGAAGTCCGAATTTGTCGGAAGTCAGCTCATCGATGTGGTTACGGCTATCGATGAAATTGCGGCGTCGTTCCCGAACAGGATAGCGATCAAACATGGCGCGGAAGAACTCACATATGCTGAGCTGCGACTGCTGTCGGACAAAATTGCGAACACACTGCGAGAGCGCGGCGCAGAGGGTAAAATCGTGGGGTATTTCGGTGAACGAAACCCTCATTGGGCAGCCACAGTAATTGCAATTCTGAAGAGCGGCGCAACATATTTGCCACTTGATCCGTCCTTACCGGCCTCCCGCATTTCTTTCATGATCGAGCAGAGTGGATGCACTCTGATTATCGGGCCGGAAAGACCGGAAGAGCTTGGCCTCTTTCAGGAAAACAGCACCGGCCGGCAATTCTTGACGGTGCAGACGGCGCTACGCGGTGGCCGTGCCTCTCCTGGAATGCCAGCTTCTGCTGAGGGCCATCTCGCTTACATTCTGTTTACGTCCGGTTCGACGGGGAGACCCAAGGGGGTGATGGTCAAGCGCGCAGGCCTGAACAACCACCTGAGGGCCAAGATGGACGCGCTCGAGCTAGGTGAGAAGGACTGTGTCGCACAAACTGCCTCGCATAGCTTTGACATCTCGCTGTGGCAGCTTTTGGCAGGGTTATGCGTCGGCAGTTGCGTCGCGATCATAGATGATTCGACAGTGAGATCTCCGACGGCCCTTCTTGAGGCACTGCAGGCAAATCGCGTCACAATTGCCCAATTCGTTCCATCGATGCTGGCCGTCTTCGTTGAGTATCTCCAGACACTCTCAGTCAAGAAGCGGTTTCTTCGTGCCTTGCGCAAGGTCTCCACGGTCGGCGAGCCGCTGACGCCTGCCTTGGCGCACGGGTGGCTGACACTCTTTCCTCGAGTCCCAATTCTCAATCACTACGGACCGACCGAATGTGCGGATGGGGTTACACACCATTTGATATCTCTCCCGCCCAGCACAGCTGACACCTATTTGCCCATCGGTAAGCCTATTGCCAATCTCAGGGTTTATGTCGCCAATGGATCGCGTCTGTGCAAGACGGGAGAAGTTGGCGAGATCTGTGTTAGCGGAGTCGGTGTCGCTGATGGATACATCAACGATGGCGTGCGTACCAAAGACGTCTTTTTGGCGAACCCGTTCACGGACCACCCATCCTATCGGCAGCTCTACAAGACCGGCGATCTCGGACGCATCAGGGCAGATGGCCTGCTGGAGTGTCTTGGTAGACGAGATCGGCAGATCAAGATCCGGGGGCACCGGATCGAACTTGGAGAAATCGAGTCTCGCCTCTGCGCTCATCCTTTGGTAAGTGCCGCCGTTGCTATCGCACCTGTCAACGAGAGCGTGAAGCTCACGGCTCGGGAAATAACCAACACCAACCGAGAAACTGGGCCAAGACGAATACTGGCCTATGTGTCGGCTCCTGGCGAACTTTCGGAGGGTGACCTCCGGAGCTTTGCTGCCGAAACGCTTCCTGGCTACATGCTTCCGGAGCGGATCATTCGTGTCGAGCGGATGCCGCTCACCCGAAACGGGAAGGTAGATCTCGCGTTACTGCCAGATCCGACAACGGTTCGCCCGGAGCAGTTGGGTCCGCTCGAGCAACCAAAGACGGAGCTTGAAAAGACACTACGAGCTATATGGTCCAGCGTTCTTCGGATCGAAGGCATTGGCGTCAATGACCAATTCATGGATCTCGGGGGCGACTCGCTCCGCGCGGTACTCATATTGGCTCAGATTCAGAGGCAGCTCGGAGCAAATGCGGATTTCAGGGTTGTTCTGAATGGGACCATCAGGTCGCTTGCATCGTCGATATCAAGCCAATCCGAAACGACAAAGAACGTGCTTCCCGCCTGTGGGAAGCTCAGACGGGCGCCCCTGACGCGAGTGCAAGAACACCTTTGGTTTCTCTGGCAGTTGGATCCAACTGCCAAAAATTACATTATTCAGGGCGGCGTGCGTATCCGAGGTGATATCGACCTAACCGCATTCAATAAAACCTGGAACGATGTTGTTGAGACGCATGACGCGCTTTCAGCACGTTTCATCGACGAAGATGGGCCGGTTCAGATTTTTGATGATCCGCAGAGCTCCGATATAGAGTTGGTGGACGCCACTCACCTGCCTCATGAAGAGGCCGAGGAGCTTTTGGCGGAGCTGCGGCGGACGGAGCTCAACAATCCCTTTGATCTCAGTCAGGGGAATTTGTTTCGTGCGCGCCTGATCCGTCTTGGCGCCGACGACCATCTCATGCTGATAACCGCGCACGAAATCATCATAGATGCATGGTCAATCTCTGTCCTGCTCAGAGATTTACAAACGAGATACTCCAATGCCGCTGCAGTTTCTCCAGCAGATCGCCCTTCACTCTCGACCTATGCGCTCTGGGAAAGTGTACATGTCACACCGGAGTCGCTGAGTGATCAGCGGCGCTATTGGCGTCGTCAGCTAGGCGACAATCCTCCCGTACTTTCGCTCGGGAATGATCGACTGCGGTCGAAAGTAAGCTCCTACCGCGGGAACTCGCATGCGATTCTCCTTGGCGGCGAACTGTCTGATCAAGTGCGAGATTTTGCGCGCCGGCACAGGTGCACGACCTCCACAATCCTATTGGCATGCTTCAAGCTGCTGTTGCGGATGTATAGCGGCCAAGACGATGTGATCGTTGGCATACCGCACGTGGTGCGCAGCCAGCCAGGCACCGAGGAGATCGTGGGATTTTTCCTCAACATGCTGCCAATTCGAACCACGATCGACGTCAATAAGTCCTTCGCGGCTCACGTAACTCACGTGCAGGACCTCATAAGCGATGCGATCGCGAACTCGGCGTATCCATTTAGCTGGATGGTCAGGGATACCCGACTCCACCGCGAGCCCGGTCGATCGCCGATCTTCCAAGTCATGTTCAACATGTACTCCGAGCCTGCGGAACCCCCTGCCAAATGCGATTTGGAACTGACATTTCGCGAATACGACACAGGTTATGTGAAATTCGATCTAACGCTTTACGCGCAGGACGAAGGCGATGCAATTGCATTGCAACTGGCTTATGCGGAAGACGTATTTTCGAGCGATGTCATCGCTCGCATGGCCGATAATCTTCGCCATCTCCTTGCTGCCTGTGTCGAGAGATCGGCCGAGCCGATTGTCGCCCTGAGCAGCCTCAGCTCGTCGGACGTCGCCATTCTAAGCTCGCTCAACGCCGATGAACGGTCATATGAGAACGAGCCTTCGCTTGTAGAAGCGTTCGATCAGGTGAGCGCTTCAAATATAGATCGGGTGGCTTACTTCGGTGAGTTCGGAGCAATCACGTTTGGCCAACTGCGCGAACGCATGGCTGCGATCCGGTCCGTTCTGCGAACGTGCGGTGTGGGGCCGGGTGACATCGTTGCGATGCTGGTCGACAGGTCGCCGGATGTAGCGGCCACAACTTTGGCCATCCGGGATTTGCGGGCAACTGCCGTGCCTATATCGCCAGATTACCCGGAGGAACGGGTCGGCCATATTCTGAGGGACAGTGGCGCGAAGCTGCTTGTTCACGCCAGCGAGGACGAAGAGGTCGATTTCGGTGTGCCGTGCGTTAATCTGTCTACCCTGGAGGCTAGATACGCCCCCGGACGGCTCACGCACCGAACTGTCGAATTGGCCGATGAGGGCGCAGCCAGCCTGATATACACTTCATCGTCGACGGGTAAGGCGAAGGGCGTTCTCATACCGGAATCCGCAATACTCAATCGACTGAACTGGATGTGGCGATGCTTTCCCTTTGATCGCTTCGACGTGATGGCTATACAGAAGTCAGCGGCACTTGTTGCTGCAGCATGGGAGTACTTTGGAGGGCTCCTCAAGGGGGTGCCCACGCTGATCCTGACCCATGAGCAGTTGCACGACCCCGACCTCTTGTTGAGGGCATTGGCACGGCATCACGTCACGCGGTTGTTTGCTTCTCCGCCTATTCTGTCCGGTTTAATTGCCGCTCAAAAGCGACTGCAGAAAATGACCAACCTGCGCCTGGTAACAAGCAGCGCTGAACCGATGCCGCCTTCGCTTCCTTTTCGTTGGCGAGAGTGTTTTCCAGATGTGCCGCTGTGGAATTTTTATGGCACGACAGAGTGCGCGTCTAATGCAGCGGTGTACGGAACATCCGACGCCGACGATGGCTCTTCAGCTGTGCCCGTCGGGCGCCCGATCGATAATGTGAGAATGTACGTCCTTGACGCACAGTTGAAGCGGGTTCCCGTCGGAGTCGCAGGTGAACTCTGTGTGGCAGGACGCTGCGTGAGCGCGGGATATTGGAAGGATCCAGAGCGAACACAACACTGTTTCGTTCCAAATCCGTACGATGAAGGTCAATACAGCGTCCTTTATCGGAGTGGTGATATCGCCCGCATCTCAGCCAAAGGTCTTCTGGAGATTTGCGGTCGAGCGGACAATCAAGTCCAGCTTCGGGGGTTTCGAATTGAGCTTGAGGAGATTGAGACGGCACTCGTATCTCATCCTGGCATCACGCAGGCCGCCGCATTTGTAAAGGGCGAGGATGATGATCGGCGACTGGTTGCCCTTGTGGTCCCAGCTGACGATGGCCTGAACTCAGGAGACATTGTGGGCCACCTGCGGCAGACACTGCCATCTTACATGATCCCATCCGATGTTCAGGCGGTGCACCATATGCCGCTCACAGCGAGCGGGAAGATAGATCGGGCTCGTCTCCCTTCCGTCTCATCCCGCGAAATGCAAAAGGCCAAGTCCGCTGAGCCAAGGACGGAGAGGGAGCGACTTCTCGCCGATATCTGGCAAGAGCTGTTGGGCGCTAAATCTATTGGCATCGATGATAGCTTCTTTGATATCGGTGGAAATTCGCTTCTGAGTGTGCGGTGCGTTACACTGGCGCGCAAAGCGGGACTGAGCCTAACAGTCAACCAAGTGCACCGGACACCAACCATCAGGGAACTGGCAACGTACAAAACCTCGGCCGCGACATCTGCCTTATCGGCTTCCGATGGACCGCTTCCAGTGACCCCTGCGGTCTCACATTGGAATCGTTGTGTCGGAATCGGCGAGCACTACAACATTGTTGATCTCTTCTTCATGCCCGCCGGCATCTTGAATGTCTCCATTCTTGAACGTGCACTTGCGCATGTCATCGGCCGGGAGGAAGCACTGAGGCTCCGAGTCGCTGAAACGGAGAGCGGCCTATCTCAGGTAATCGGATCGATACCAGATCCCATCGTAGAAGAAATCAACCTTGTCGGCATGGCCGCAGCGCAACAACTCACGGCCATCGAGCAGGCCTGCGCGGAGCGTCAGCGCACATTTCGATTTGACGGTCGGACACCTCTTATCAGAGTCTCAGCCTTCCGGACATCAGAGAGTGGCGATTACTATTTGCTTGTTTTGCTGCACCACTTTGTAGCAGACGGGGTTGGATACAGGCTGTTCCTGAATGCACTCGAAGCAGCCTATGATTCGTTTGCTGCCGGCCGGACTACTGCAGATCCAGAGACGACGCCCCTATCTCTATGGCTGCAGCGATTGGATAATTACGCGAATGGCGAAGCGGCAACCGAGCTCGAGCATTGGGAGGGCATACGGTATGACCTGTTTGACATAGGTGTGAGCGACACTGGGTCGGATGCCGCGGGGTTTTCTGCTGAAACTGCGAGGTGGCTCCACTATGCGGGCTCTGAGGAACATATCGATGAAGAATTCTGCAGACCACTTTGGAAAGATCAGGCCACCTATCATCTAAGGATCAGCGAGGAGACAACGGGGAAACTTCTCAAGGTTGCGGCGGCGTCTGCTCAATGCGAGGATTTTGATCTAGTGCTTGCGGCTATTTCGGGGGCATTTGGCCGCGCTTTCGGAAATTACTCCCTCTGGATCGACAGCCTCACTTCGACCAGGGGACAGCTGTTCGACGACATCGACCCGTCTCAGATCATTGGCTATATCGGTGAACTGGTGCCGCTTCCGTTATACCTTACCGGAACGGAGTCTCATCCCGACCGCGCCCGCTCCATATATCAGCAGCGCAGCTCGTTGCCTCGCCGGGGCATAGGTTTCCGAGCTTTGAAGTTCTTGAATCGCCATCCCGCCGTGCGGGACCGCATCGATCGCCTGCCGTTACCCCGCATCGGATTGAACTATCGAGCGAGACTCCAACGTCATTATCCGCGCCGTCTGTTATCCAGAGATCCACACCCATTGTGGATCGGCGAAGATATGGATCAGTCAGTTATGAACTATCTCTTCTGGTTTCGCGTCGGGTACCAATCGGGCGAACTACAAATCGAAGTGAGATACGATCCACGACAAGTTGGCTACGAAACGACCCGCAACCTCTGCACGATCTTGCGCGAGGAACTCATACAGACTGTCGATGCATTTCGAGAATTCGGTCAAACAGGCAATGACGGATGAGGCCGTCGGAGCCACCGATAAAGGGTGAAGACGAGCGCATGGCTTCACCGGCAGGGCATATCAGTTTGTCGGATGGCAAGGTTTCCCGCCTCATCATACGGCTCGCCATTCCCTCGATTGTCGGTTTGTCGCTCAATGCACTTCAGCAGTTCGTGAATGCAATCTTTGTTGGAACGCTCGGCGCGCAGGCTATCGCAGCCGTCAGCATAACTTTGCCCATCATACTCCTACTCACCTCAGTTGGGCAGGGCATTGGCGTCGGCACAGCATCTTTCGTGTCACGCAATCTTGGCGCCGGCAACTCGCTAGAGGCGAGTCGAGGCGCGAGCTCGGCACTCGCTCTCGCGGCTCCGATCGGAGTGGCCCTTACTGTCGCTCTGAGTCTCAGTTTGCGCGATGTTCTCGCTTTGCTCGGCGCCAGTCCGACAATGATGCCAGCCGCGCTCGACTACGCATCGATGCTCGTATTCGGGTACACTCTCATGCTGTTGAACATGGTCAACGGATTCATCGTGAGGGCCGAGGGTAATACACGATATAGCATGTGGACCATGATTACGTCTTTTGCGCTGAATGCCCTGCTTGATCCCATTCTAATGTTTTCGCTGGATCTCGGAATTCGCGGCGCGGCGCTCGCTACACTGTTGTCTCAGATCGCTGCCACCAGCCTATACGCCTTATATTTTGGGAAGCAATGTGGAATTGTCCGTGTCCGACCTTCCTACATCACTTTGAAAGGCGGCCGCGTAAAGCAGATCGCCGCCATTGGAGCTCCCGCAACCGTCACGGGTATTTTGTCTGCTATTGCGTCCTTGCTCTTGAACAGGGCTGCCGCACCATTCGGCGACCATTCCGTTGCCGCTGTGGGTATAGCCGTACGATTGTTAACAATCGGGGCACTCCCGATAATGGGCCTATGCATAGGCTCCCAGTCGGTTCTCGGTTTCAGCTGGGGAGCACAGGATTTCGCTCGGGTACAGAAGGCCGCGAAGTTCATGCTATCCGTAGCCGTTGCATTTTCAGCAACCTTTTCTGCCGTGGTCGTGATTTTTGCCCGGCCAATCGTCCGACTTTTGAGCGATAGCGAGGGCGTGGCTGAAATCGCTGTCTCGACCTGCATCATGTTCCATCTCTTTTTCGGACTCTTTGGTGTTCAGTACGTTGTAATAACCATGCTTCAGTCGTTCGGGAGAGCACGTCTGAGCGCGGTCGTTTCCTTCGCGAGGCAAGGATATCTCTTCGTACCAGCCATACTACTGTTGCCGGATATTTGGGGCTTCGACGGAGTATTGATCAGCCAGGCAGCTGCTGAGCTGGTGGCAGGGCTGCTGGCTGTATTTGTAATACTCAGGCAGTTCGGCGATCTCAAAGGTAGACTCCCTTCCCGGCCAACGAGCGGTGAAGGCTGAGAGCTGATGTTAATGTGGCGATCATTTCGGACCTGCTGGGGATGTAGATGACCAGCCGGATCCAATGAGGAGGTCACGCCTATCTTAGCCGCTAATGCTGAACCCGGTTCAATGGCATCGGCAGGGATGCGCCGTAGGCCGCAAGCGCGATTTGGCGTGAGGTCCCCCAACAGTACTTTGTGCTAGAGCGCGAGGAAGTCTCAGGTGATAGCAACGCTGCTTCCATCGAATGTTGCCGTGCAAACTTGTCGAGCAGGTGAAGGCAGCGGAGTCCAAGTGATGGCCGAAGAAGAGAGTGCAATCGCCACCGCAGTCGAAAGCAGAAGGCGTGAATTCTCGATCGGGCGGGCCTGTGCTAGAGCGGCATTGTCCAAGCTTGGCTTTCCTCCGTGCGCGATCCCAAGTGGGCCTCACCGGGAACCGCTTTGGCCGTCTGGCATCGTTGGCAGCATAACTCATTGCGCTGGGTTCTATGCCGCTGCTGTGGCCTTGCAGGAAGACTACGTTGCGCTTGGAATCGATGCAGAAGTCGACGAGGAGCTGCCCTCAGGCGTGTTGTCGCTCATTTCGGGTGACGAGGAGCGATATTGGATTGCCAACGCACCCGGACGCCTCAATTGGGGACGGCTGCTCTTCAGCGCTAAGGAGAGCATCTTCAAGGCGTGGTACCCGCTCACGCGTGAATGGTTGGGCTTCGAGGATGCCGTGGTCACTATCGTTCCGCACGATGGCTCATTTGTTGTTCAGCTTCCGCACACACACGTGCTGGCGAACGATTATCCGCGGAAGCTCCGCGGCCGCTTTCTTGTTGCAAATGGACTAATCCTGACTGCAGTTTTCATTGCGGGGCCGTGATCAAAGGTTGATCATTTTGCGCTGGAACCGGGCGGCAGAGGGCGTTGAGCCCGGATATTAACCTACGGCTTTCGGCGACCTCGCATATGCCGTCATTATGGGCGAATGCGGGTAATGCCTTGCCCTCCACTCGTCATTGTTGCGCTCGCACTAGGTTCTCCACTTGCCTTCGAGAGGTGGAGAGCGCCGGAACGAGGCAACGCGGCTACTGCTCAGCCGTCTAAAAGTCCGGGTGGCGATCCATCGTCGAGTGTGTCATATCGAGCTCGCAAGTTGAAAAACAATGTCGACCGCAGGTCGCTTACACAGGAATGATCGATGAGAGTATTGATTGCGGGGGCAGGAGTAGCTGGACTTTCGGCGGCACGAGCATTGGAAATGAAAGACGTCGAGTGCGAGGTCGTCGAACGGCGAGAACGGCCGCCGATCGAGGGCGCAGGAATCTTCCTTCTGGGAAACGCCGCAACAGCGCTCGGCGACCTGGGGCTGCTCGACGAAGTCAGGTCCGTCGCCTATCCAATAGCTTCTCAACAAATCCTTTCGCCTTCGGGTTCCGTTCTGAACGACGTCAGGACCGCAAGCGTCTGGAAGGATTGCGGACCCTGTCTCGCCCTATCGCGCCAATCCCTGACAGGCATCCTCGAGACGTCGCTGAATCGTGGCACCGTGAACTATGGCTTGGAAGCGGTTTCGACGGTGTCCGGTGGTGATAAGCGCATGGTTCGCTTCTCCGACGGTCGAGAAAGAGAATACGATCTTGTGGTCGGCGCGGCAGGCGTCAATTCGCCGCTACGAAGCGCAGTGTTCGGTCCGAATGCCGCTCGCCAGATCGACATCTCCTGCTGGCGTCTGGTCGTCCGCAACAACGGCGAGATCGATGGCTGGACGGCGATGATCGGGAAGGGCCGCACCCTGCTCGGCATTCCGATCAGTGAAAGGGAAACGTACATATACGCCGACTGTCGCTCGAGCGAATTCGACGACGGCTCCGTCGATGTTCTGAAACGGCTGTTCGGCGACTTCGCCGGGCCGTTGGGCCCGATGGTGGCGGCTCTAGATCCGGACACCGCAGTCCATCGAGCCGTTTTGCAGGAAGTTCCCGCAAGACGGTGGGTAGCGAATCGTTGTGTCCTGATCGGTGACGCAGCGCACGCCTCATCGCCGAGCATGGCCCAGGGCGCCGGCATGGCAATCGAGGACGCGGTCGTTCTTGCAGAGCTTGTCACCAAGGGCGGTCCGATCGAAGGCATCCTTCAACGGTTTCACGAGGCCCGCATTGGCCGGGTCGCATGGGTACAGAAGAAGTCACGCGCACGCGACAACCTCAGAACGGGTTCGAGTACGATACGAAACGCTGTCCTGCTGCTGTTCGGCGACTCGCTGTACCGGCGCACTTACGAACCCCTCACACGCCCGCTCTTGTCCTGACACAGCAAGCCCGCCTAAGGTCAGTCGCTGGAGCAAACCAGGCTCACGACATCTAAAGGACGAGGTCGTGGCAGCGAAGTCGCGATATAACGTTACCGACGCGCCCTGCGCCACCCGGCCGCGCGTGTCGCCTTCTCGGAAGGCTGTTCATGACCGACCGTGAGTGGCGGCTGCCATCTTGATACCGTGTAGCGGCTCTTGCGAGCTAGGGTCGTCCGGCGCGGATTCTCCGGACCGTGACGAAGGGCCATTTACCCAGGATGAATCGCTCATCCCTGCGAGCTATGCGGGAGCCGTTTATGTTTCACCGGCTGTAGCTTTCAGCGGGAATTTTCTTCAACACACTCGTGAGCAATCCCTTCAACTCGGGCTCTTGAACACGAGCGGCGGCGTCAGTCGGCGAAAGCCACTCGAGTTGTCTTTCTCCCTGCTCTGGAAACTTGCTGTGGACCCCGTCCACCTTGAGCAAGTGCGCCGCGACAACCGGAGCAACTTTCCTGCCATTCGCGAGTGTCTTGAGATAGGTGTAATAGCCCCAAGGGCGTTTCTTCGCTTTTCCTGTTATGCCGGCCTCTTCCCACGCCTCCCGCTCGGCAACACGGTGAGGTTTCAGATCCTTGATAGGCCACCCTTTTGGTATCGTCCATCGGCGAGAGGCTCGCGTTGTGATCAGCAGAATCTGAACGCCTCCGTTCTCGCCTAACCGGTGGCAGATCGCCCCGATCTGATCGACCGCGCCATTTTGCATCATGGTGGCGGCCGATGGCGCAAGGCGCGCAAGGTAGCGTTCATTGTTTTTCATTGCGCACCTACCAAGACAGGCGGTTTGACCAAAAAGAGCCACGCGGTCATCGACGCAGACGGCAGACCGAGTAACCTTTGATCGACGGCAGGGTGAGTCCAGGACCATCCAATGGCAGAACCGATGCTGCAAGACATGCGTGAGGACGCGAACCTCTTACTGACCGCGCCTACGACACCAATACCTTCCAAGACTCTTGGCCAAAGAAAAACGGCTTGGGCTGACATTCCGTCAAAACGAACCGCAAGTTCAGGTCCCCCTCAGCAAAATGTGATCGAACGGTTCTTCAACAAACTCAAGCAGTTCCACAGCATCGCGACGAGATATGACAAGGAACCCGCCACTTTCTCGCGGCCATAAGCCTGGCCGCGAGACGCATCTGGATCAGGTCGTTACGATCCCATGCCCCGCCGACAGATACCGGACTAGAAACGGTAAGTGATGCCCCCGCCGATCAGCCATGGATCGAGCTTGGCCTTGCCGCTGACGCCGGTGCCACCGACATTGGCGTCGAAATCTGGTCTCAGGAAGATTTTCTTCGCATCGAAGTTCACGCCCCAGTGGTCGTCGACCATATAGTCGAAGCCAGCCTGTAGGGCGACGCCGAAGGTGTTCTTGACATCAAGGCTACGGGCACTTTTGCCTGACTGGTTGTAGAACAGCGTATAATTGACGCCGGCGCCGACATAGGGCCGAAAGGTGCCGAAATCGGTGAAATGGTATTGAAGGGTCAGGGTTGGCGGCAGCAGCCAAGTCTTGCCGATCTCTCCGAGCGTTGAAATTGAGCCACTGCCGTAAACATTGGCGTAGGTTGTGCCTAGGATGAGCTCGGCGGCGATATTCTCGTTGAAGAAATACGAGATGTCGAATTCTGGTATGACCGTATTCGAAAAGGAAAGATCCGAGCCCGGCACTCCGTCGACGCGGCCGGAGTCGTTGGTGATCACGTTAAGCCCCCGCAAGCGTATCTGCCAAGGGGTCGTGTCTGCCGCTGCAGCAGCGGCGGGCGCCGTAAATTGTGCCGTCGTCAGGTTCGCCGCTTGCGCGGTGCAGGCGGCAACCAATGCTGCGGCGGTGACGCTGGCGTGGACGATGTTGCTGGAGATCATTTTTCCTCCTTCGACCGAGATTCGTGGTTCTCGCCTTTCCTGAGTCCCTCACACCGGTACAGCTAGC
Organism: Sinorhizobium chiapasense; assembly: GCF_036488675.1. NCBI lineage: Bacteria > Pseudomonadati > Pseudomonadota > Alphaproteobacteria > Hyphomicrobiales > Rhizobiaceae > Sinorhizobium > Sinorhizobium chiapasense. Next base: position 211,635 of record NZ_CP133151.1, on the reverse strand, counting down.
GAGGGGGTTTACATCCGCTAACGCGGTGACCACCGCGTTAGCGGAGAGGCAAGCAAGCATCGTGCCGAATGGGAGCATTGTTGCAGATCAATTGGATGGCATTCATAGCGCCTTGTGCTATGTCCGACAGTTGTCGAAGTTCTAACAACGCGTGTAACCGGCAGTGCGTGCGCTTTGTCGTCTCCCGCACCCGTATGAAGCTGGAGCCATCGCCATCAGCGCCACTGTAGCCGCCCCGCAGCTCAATGTGTACGGGCAGCCGGTATACGCTCAGCGTCCGACAGCATGGGCGGAAGCATGCGGCAAAGGCTGGCAAACCCGGATGAACGACGACCTTAGAAAGGCTGCCGGGTTGAAGAAGGCCGGTTAACTACTTCGCCCTCACCTTGAGCCGCACTGTCTAGTCGTACGTCCTGCCGCCCGCCGTCACGACACGGTTGACGAGGCTGTAATTCGTCCCGTCCGTACCGGAGGAGAGCCAGACAGTGGGAGGCGGCCCTTGAAGAATCCGAGTGCCGTCGAGCCGTTCGCAGGATTTCATGCCATTGTTCGCTGGAGAACATGTTAGCCGTCATAGGAGCGGTGGGGTATGCATACATAGGGTCACTTATAAACCCGGACAACCAGGGGAGCTGGTCGGCCAGTATCCCGCCCGAGGTGAAGGACGACGGCTCGTCGGACAGTTGGCTACGACTACTGTGACGCAGACATTACCGAACCTCTCGCCTCGGCCCACACATGTCTTCATTCATCCGTAGGGTGGATCGGCGCCATCCAAGAAATCGATTTTGCGGTTCGTACGGGATGTTGCATTAGGGTACATGCCCAGGGACACGTCGACCTACACGCCGAGCCCCCTCAGAACCGGTGTCAGGACACCTCCCAGACGTGTCCCTGGGTACTGCTTTTCAGGTAAAATCGCCGAGGAGGCGAGCGCGATCAGGCGCAGCTTTCCAGCGCGCTCGCAGGCAATGCGCTCGTGCGGTCGCTGTTTCGGCAAAGATATCCGCGCGGCGTGTCTGCCTCGTGCTGACAATTCGATCGCTCTTCAGCAAAGGACAACGACATGCGCCAAACGTACGTGCAGTCGCCGGACGGCTTGACGCGGGCTGCCGCTCGGCGGCAGCGCGAAGCGGTTCCATCAACGGCGGTGGCGTGCGCTGAGCGCAAGTCTAATGCCCCACAAGAGCGTCAGAGGCGTGGAAGCTCAGGCTCGACACGGAGGCGGTGGACGAAACACGTGGTCAGCTGATCAAGCGCGTCATCGCCGGATCCGCAGTCAATTCCTATTTTTTGGTGGCCACTCCGTCAATCGCTGCCGCACACGACGTTCTGTTTTCCTCCGACAATGGCACTTTCATCGCTTTCGGCGGAATCGGCCTTACTAACATCAAGGCCCAGGAATTTGTCTACAACGGCGCACAGTCGTGCACAAACTCGGGTTGGGGAGCGCAAAGGGCCACAAGTGCAGTCAGCTGAACTGGGAGAGCAAGGGGATCACCCTTTTCACCGCCGGTGCAGACGCGCAGATCGACGACGACCGGAGCGTGAAGGGCAGCGTCAACTTCGGCACCGGTCATATGGTCGACACCGACTGGCTGAGTCCTGGGCACGATGACTGGAGCGATCGCTCAACCCGCCCCAACACCGATCATTATGTCGCCGGAGCAATCGAATTGGATCGGATCATCTACAGCAATGAGACCAGCAGTATCACGATCGGCGCCGGTTTGCGCCACACTGACGTTCAGTGGACAGCCTATGGCGGATCGGGCACCCATTCGAGCGAGGATGGCTTCCGCGATCAGCCCGTTGTATGGGCAGACCGGGAATTAGAAACAGCTATCGGCAAAAGGTTCCGGTTAGCTTCATCGGCCTGAGCGGCCATCAGGCCATCGGCGATCTCAGGATCCGCGGCGGCATTCAGGGCGGCTTGAGCTTGGGTATCAGGGACATCGACGACCACTTCGGCGGCCCGGCGTTATCTGACGATATGGATCCGGCGCCGGCGATCGGCGCCACGGTTGCGGTAAATTCCGCATTGACGCCAGGTGCTTCGCTTTATCTGTCCGGTTCGTTCGAGCGCGTGTTTCACAACCGCGGCAAAATGGAAATACGGGACCTGTTGGACGGAACCCGCCTCCCGTGGACGAAGGATGAGGCGGGGCGAATTTCGAGGCGATCTCGATCTCCTTCGGGCTCAAGGGCTCGTTCTGACTTCCAAAGACGTCAACGCAAACAAGAGGACGAGCACCGGGCCGGATCACGAGCTGGATGCTTCGAACCCATTTGTGGATCATGCTCTAACGAGCAGCCCTGATCAGCGTCTCAGCAAGCCTCGTCTTTCCAGCGATAATCTCTGACCCTTCATAGGAAAGGTGACCGCTGTCTCGGTAAAGGAATTTGCCGTCGATCTCGGTCTTGCATGTGATGTCGTCGCAGAGAAAGTCGTGGTAAGAGACAACCTCTACGTCAGCCTTCGAGGCCACTTGATTCAAGAGCTCAAGAGTGCGCGATCGCATTCGGCGGTAATCGCTGACATGTATCTTACAATCACTGTAGAGCCCGAGCATAACACTCCCTCTTGCCTTTCGCTCAAGGCAATCGGCGATATCGAAACTTGCGACTGGCGGAGGCGCAACAATCACCACTCGCCTGCCCAGGGCGCGAACAGCTTCAACGAGAGACTTGATGCCCTCGGCGGCTCCATCTACCGAAGCTTCAACCTCCGTGAAAGTATCATTACTCCTCTTGAGCAGCATGAAGTCCTTCGATACGGCGGTGGCAAATGGGCTTGAAATGACAACGGTGCTCACCTCGGGGCGATTTTTCAGGATGTCCAGAACACTGTCATTGAAGCGAATACAGTCCTTGCCAAAGGCACGGGGGTAATAAGGAGTAGTTGTTGAGCTCTTCGAGAAGGCAGCAACGCCAATGGCGGGGAGGCATGCGCTCATGGTGAGCTGAGCCAGTCCGGCTTCTCCGACTGTCTTGGCCAAGCCGGGAACCAGTGCCATCGCAAATGAATCGCCCCAGACCAGCAATCGTGGTCTGTCCGTCGTCTGGCAGTCCTTCGGGATACCCTGAGGAGGCGCTCCGGGACTGAAAACACATGCGCTTCCCAGGCCGTAATTGATGCGTCGGATCTCAGAAAACTCGACCATACTTTGGGTTTCGGCAATGGCGACTGAGGGTGCGAAGCCGAGAATAACCGATACGGCGAGCAGGCCTGAGGCCATCTTCCTGCGAGACGTGACGACCCCCTGCCGGAACGGCTCCTCCACGAAACGGTGAAGAGCCAAGCTCGCAACAAAAGAGAAGGCAACTGCCGCATAGATCGCAAGCGCAGGCGGCTCTGCCAGCCAAACAGCCCTCACATAGACGAGCACGGGCCAATGGATCAGATAGAGCGAGTACGAGATGTCCCCAATCCTCGCCATGCCTCGGACTGCCACATTATTCCTGCTGGGTGCAAGCAGGAGGATCAGGGTTGCCCAGCAAACCAAAGCGGCATCGACGCCAGGGTGCTGGGAACCAACAGGGGCAACGGGAATAACAAGGAGAAGCGCGAGCGCCGGGAGGCGCAGTATCGAAACCTTGACAGCCACGCGAGAGCTGGCGGGAAGCAAAGCCCCGAGCGAACCAATGGCCATTTCCCAAAAGCGGGTCGGCAGAAGATAAAATGCAGCGGATGGGTCACGAGAAGCCACGTAAAGACATAGCACGACGCTGGCAATGAGGAGCGAACTAACTCCCGTGAGCCACCATCGCTTGGGAGTCAAAGCCAAGAAGGCGGGAAGCAGCAAATAATACTGTTCTTCGACAGCGAGCGACCAGAAATGCAGGAGGGGCTTCGTTTCGGCGGCTCCGCCGAAATAGTCCGACTGAAACCAGAAAACGATACCGGCGGTAAATGTAAGCGCCCCGAGGACCTGAGTACGAAACTCCCGCAGGCCGACATCTGACAGGAAGAAGGGCGCAGCGATCGTTGTAAGTGCAATGACGACATAGGCAGCCGGCAACAGACGTTTCGCGCGCCGATAATAGAAATCCCAAAAGCTGAAGCGTGATTGCTCAAGCTGCGTCTTGATGAGGCCGGTGATCAGAAAGCCTGAAATCACGAAGAAAATATCAACGCCAAGATAACCCGCTGCGAACGGCTCGACACGGGCATGATAAAGGACAACCAGCAGTACAGCCAAACCACGCAAGGCCTGGATATCACTTCGAAATTCTCTCGGCATGGAAGACCTGATGAAATTCTCGATTTAAGTGGATGAACTGAGGACTGGGGGCACGTTGTCAGCCACAGCTGTCTGCAGGAACGAAGTGGAAAATGGCGCCGTCTGGAATCATTCGCTGGATTGGTTTCGGCGCCCGTTGTCCGTCTCCTCGCCAATGACGAAGAAAGTCGTCGGCAGCAGGTGTTGTGTGCTTGGTTTTCGTCAATTGATGTTCTTCTAATGAAGCATGTCCGGTAATTCGTAAAATCGATTGTTTGGATGACCTGCATCCAGGCGCTGGATCGCTCGCATACCCGGAACACGCGCTGACTATGGCTTTGCTCTTCGAGAAGACGAATGCGATGATCTGATAAAAGCCCAGGAAAAAAGGAAAATGGGCGAAACGATCACAGGTCATGCGACAGGCGATCCTGGATGGTAAGGAGCGCTTTCTGCCAGATCCCGAGACGCTGCCTTTTCTGAAATTCATGTTTCCGGCAATTGGCGCGCGGGTCGAAAAACTTCTTTCCTCGGGCTTGGCGAGCGATCTTGATCGCCATGTAAAACCATACTTCCTCGACAATTGGCTTTATCGTCGGTTTGGGCAGCGGGGTATGTCTCTGGATAGATTTTCGATGCGTTCCAAACAAGCCAGAGCGAAGGTTCTCGCTCGCTTCAGATCGCGCAACACTCCGACCTTGAATGTCAGAAAAATGTGGGCTATTTTCTGACATATGAAAACCACTGCGACCTCAGTACCGGATCAGATCATGACGCGCGCCCGTGCACGCGGGCGTGGTGGGGTTTTCACGCCTAGCGACTTCCTGGATGTGGCTGAACGCGCGGCGGTCGACCAGGCGCTCTCCCGACTGGTCAAGGCTGGAAAGCTTCGGCGCCTAGCGCGAGGCCTGTACGACTTCCCGAAGGTCCATCCGCAACTTGGTCCCCTTTCGCCGACTCCCGACGATGTCGCGCAAGCATTGGCGCGGGAGACTGGATCCCATGTGCAGATCGCGGGTGCGCGTGCAGCGAACGCGCTCGGTCTTTCCACTCAGGTTCCGGCAAAGAGCATCTATCTGACCGATGGCCCCTCCCGCCGTGTCGTACTGGGCAAGCGCGTGGTCGATCTGCGTCACGCCTCGCCCAAGCATCTGATCGCTCCGGGTAGCGCGGCCGGCACAGTCGTACAGGCCCTTCGTCACGTGGGGGCGGTACGTGCCCGCGATGTTGCGCAGATCGCGGCCCGTCGTCTTTCGGTCAGCGACAAGAAGAAGCTCGCATCGACTGCGGTCCAAGCTCCCGCCTGGATGCGGCCGACCCTTGTTTCGATCGCCAATGCAGCGTCGGGTGAGATCGATGGATAAGGTAGCTCTTCTTCCAGCCGGGGATCGGGCAGCCCTCTTTGGCGAAACAGGCGCTGGCCGAGGAGTCGCCAATACGATCATCGAAAAGGACTTCTGGGTCTGCTGGACGTTGAAGCGGCTTTTCGGCCTGCCTGAGAAGGATACCGCCACCCTTGTCTTCAAAGGTGGCACGTCCCTTTCCAAGGCGTTCGGCGCAATCCGTCGCTTTTCCGAAGATATCGATACCTGTCTTTCGATCGAGCGGATCTCGGCTACACGGGCGACCGCGATCCCGAGAAGGAAGGCATCAGCAAGAAGCAGGCGAACAAACTTATTGAAGCCCTGGTGAGCGATGTCGAGAAGCATATTGCGGAGAAGCTGCTTCCGGCTCTTCGATTCGCCATCGTCGAGCAACTCGGCGAGCCGACCAAAGGCGAATGGTCGTTGGAAATCGACGCCAGCGACGCGCAGACGGTGAACTTCCACTATCCGACCGTGCTACCTACCTCCGAATATGAAGGCATGGCCTACATCACCCCACGGGTGAAGCTCGAACTCGGCGCGCGCGGCGATCCATGGCCCACTGAACAGAGGATCATTCGCCCATATGCGGCGGAGGACTATCCCTACTTCTTTGAGGAGCCTGAGAGCACCGTCACCGTCCTCTCCGCCCGCCGCACCTTCTGGGAGAAGGCGACCGCATTGCATGCGGAGGCACATCGCCCCGCCGAGTCTCCGACGCCGCAATATTTTTCGCGACACTACTACGATCTCGCGATGCTCCTCGGCACGGACGAGGGCAAAGCCGCCGCCACCGATTTCGAGCTTCTCGCTCAGGTCGCCAAGCACAAGGCAACCTTCTTTCGTTCCGGCTGGGCCAGTTACGACACCGCCCGTCCAGGCGCGCTACGGCTCTTGCCGGACGAAAGGCGGATCAAGGATCTCCGCGCCGACTACAGGGCAATGGCCCTCATGATGTTCGATGAGAGCCCGCCACCCCTCGACGAAATACTTGAGAAACTCGCGGCTCTCCAAGAAACAATAAACAAATAGCACAAGGCGACCCTGTGGGGAGAAAAGTCCATTAGACTAGCTCGTCACGATCCATTGACCTGCGCCTGTTTGACTGACTTCGTCGACTTCGCTCGAGGGGCGGATACGTGCTGGATTTCTCGGATTCGAGTTTCTCGGAATCACAAGGCGATCGAGTTCCTTGAATACGCCTTGATGTCATGAGCCTGTCGCGCGAGACGCTCCGGACAGGGGCAAATACTTGCCGCGGCGCAATCCGCAGCAACCTGGCCCAGATGCGATCGGAGCGTTCGTCCTCGTAACGCGTTCGCCAGAAGGCTCGATCGGCTGCATCCGGTGCTTCGGACCGCATTCGCTGGAGCAACAATCACTGCCACGACTACCTATCGGCTTGGCATGCCGGTTTACGATCGCTGGGTGCCTGTGGCGAAGACTTAGGTCAAAAAGCAGAGGGAGCTTTTTATCACGCCACAGGACAGCGCCACCGCATGCATCCGCAAGAGGTCCTTCAGCCATTGTGCGGTAACGGCAAGGCATTTTGCCGGATACCGCAGTTCTTGGGTATGTTCACGGGCGGTTCGACTCTAACCCAAGAAATCAGCTGCGCTTCGAAAGGTGAACTGGATCCACGTCGAAAACGCTCTAACGAGCAGCTTTGATCAGCCTCTCTGCAAGTCTCGCCTTTCGAGCGATAATTTCGGAGCCTTCATAGGAAAGATGACCGCTGTCTCGGTAAAGGAATTTGCCGTCGATCTCGGTCTTGCATGTAGTGTCGTCGCAGAGAAAGTCGCGGTAAGAGACAACCTCTACGTCAGCTTTCGAGGCCACTTGGTCCAAGAGCTCGAGGGTGCGGGATCGCATCCGGCGGTAATCGCTGACATATATCTTACAATCACTGTGGCGCCCGAGCATAACACTTCCCCTTGCCTTTCGCTCAAGGCAATCGGCGATATCGAAGCTTGCGACTGGCGGAGGAGCAACAACGACCACTCGCCTGCCCAAGGCGCGAACGGCTTCGACGAGAGCCTTGATACCCTCGGCGGCTCCATCTTCCGAAGTTTCAACCTCCGTGAACGCACCATCACGCCTCTCAAGCAGCATGAAGTCGTTGGATACAGGGGAGTCAAATGGGCTTGAGATGACGACAGTTCGTATCTCCGGCCGACTTTTCAGGATAGCCAAGACACTGTCATTGAAGCGAATGCAATCCTCGCCGAAGGCGCGGGGATAGGGAGACGCTGCCCGCTTGGAGAAGGCGGCAACGCCAATGGCGGGGAGGCATCCGCTCATGGTGAGTTGAGCCAGTCCGGCTTCTCCGACTGTCTTGGCCAAGCCGGGAACCAGTGCCATGGCAAATGAATCGCCCCAAACCAGCAATTTGGGCCTTTTCGTCGTCTGACAGGCCTCCGGGACACCATGAGGAGGTGATCCAGGTGTGAGATCACATGCCCTTCCCAGGCCGTAATTGATCCGCCGGATCTCAGAAAAGTCACTCTTGCTCTGGGTTGCGGCAATGTCGACTGCGGGTGCGAAGCCGAGAAGAACCGATGCGGCAACGAATCCGGGGGCCAGCCGTACATGCGACGTGACCACCCCCCGCCGGAAGGGTTCCTCCACGAAACGGTAAAGAGCCCAGCTCGCAACAACTGAGAAGGCAATTGCCGTATAGATCGCAATCGCAGGAGGCTCTGCCAGCCAAGCAGACCGCACGTAGACGAGCACGGGCCAATGGATCAGATAGAGCGAGTACGAGATGTCCCCGATCCTTGCCATGCCTCGAACCGCCACATTATTGCTGCTGGGTGAAAGCAGGAGGATCAGGGTTGCCAAGCAAACCAACGCGGCATCCATGACCGGGTTCTGAAGCCCAGTAGGGGCAATGGGAACAATGAGGAGAAGCGCTAGCGCCGGGAGGCGCAGTATCGCAACCTTGACAGCCACGCGAGAGCTGGCGGGAAGCAGCGCCCCGAGCGAACCAATAGCCATTTCCCAAAAGCGGGTCGGCAGAAGATAAAATGCAGCGGATGGGTGACGAAAGGCCACATAGAAACATAGCACCGCGCTGGCAACGAGGAGTGAACTAACCCCCGTGAGCCACCATCTTTTGGGGGTCAAGGCCAAGAAGGCAGGGAGCAGCAGGTAACACTGCCCTTCGACAGCGAGCGACCAGAAATGCAGGAGGGGCTTCGTTTCAGCGGCTCCGCCGAAATAGTCCGACTGAAACCAGAGAACAATATTGCCGGTCAATGTGAGCGCTCCGAGGACCTGATTTCGGAACTCCTGCATGCCCATATCTGACAGGAAGAAAGGCGCAGCGATCGTTGTAAGCGCAATGACGACATAGGCAGCCGGCAACAGACGTTTCGCGCGCCGATAATAGAAATCCCAAAAGCTGAAGCGTGATTGCTCAAGCTGCGTCTTGATGAGGCCGGTGATCAGAAAGCCCGAAATCACGAAGAAAATATCGACGCCAAGATACCCGAACGGCTCGATGCGGGCATGATAAAGGACGACCAGCAGGACAGCCAAACCCCGCAAGGCCTGGATATCGGTTCGAAACTCTCGTGACATTAGTGGACCTGTTGAAATTTCGATTCAAGCGGATCAACTGAGGGCTCGCAAAGGGTGGTACTCAGCCAGAGTTGCCCGCAGCAAAGTTCATGCCTTCGGCAGTCGTACGTTGCTTTAGCTTGCCGTTCTTCCGTTTCTTCGCCGGTACAAGAAGTCGCCTTCACGTGGGCGACCACAACGAGGATTTCCGACATGCCGAACAGATGAGGACCGTCGTCGTCGAATGCCAAGTGAATGCTGTGCCGCCTGTGCACTCGTGCCAAGCAACCACGCCGACGTTTTGAAACGGCTCAGACCGCCCAAACGAGCAGCGACATCACTCGAATCGTAGGCGATCGCGCAAAGCTCAGGTCCGGCTGCGGTCCAACTTCGAATTGCCTTCGAATCGTCTTGCGTTGAAGGCCCCTGTCGGCCGGTACGATTACAAAAGAGCTTGGCGACTTCGACATGGTCGGCGAGTTGCTACCTACATTCCCGGTGCAGCTTGCACCGCACCTCAGAGCACATGCAAAGACCTCCGCCTTCTTGATCGTTCCCGAGGCAGGCCGCGATCGAAGCCGCTCCTGATTGGTGCGCATCAGGCGTGGTCGCCAATTATTGCGATGCTCTCAATTGGCCGGCATAATCCTTGCGTCAAGTTCCGGTCCGATCTGTTCTCAAGCCATTCCCGTCCTTCCAGCGCTCGCAGTGGGCTGTCGATGTGATTGATTTCATTTGATTGATGTTCTTCTATGAGGTGTGTCGGCTAATTCGTAAAATCGATTATTTGGATGATCCCCATCCGCGCCACGGATAGGGCGGTCCGGTACGCCTCTTTAAAAGAACACACGGCACGGTAAACGCTCCTCGGATCCTTCGCGATTGCTGGCGCGTATGCGGGTCTGCTCCCATGACCAGTATTGTGGCGAGCGAGCGATCGAGAAGCGGCTTGACTTTGCGCAGCGTCAGTGTGCGCGCACAGTTCGCGGTCCGCGATCAACCTGGCAATGATGTGGGGCGTAGGCCTTTCGACGCCATCGAAAAGAGATTTTGTGACGCGCCGGTCAAGATTAGAACCTCCAACAGCGCACACGCCGCAAAGTCGCGCTCAGCATGAACGCACAGCTTCAGATGCGACCTTCGACCATCCATGACCTGGATGTGTTCAATCCAATCATTCGATTTTGCCGAACTTACGGGATGTTGCATTAGGACCGACCGCACCGAGAGCGGGTGGTTTGAACAGTACCCCCATATACGTTGGCCATGTACCGTTTTCGGGTATGACCCGTTGTAAGTTAAACTGAGGCGAAAACGATTTTGAGACGTCGACTCAAGCCCCGCAGCCGGATCTCCGCAAAGACGAACGCGTGATCCTCGCAAACGGCGCGACCATTCAGTTCGCCGATGTCTAATGCTTGATCGGGCGGCTCGCCCGGAATCCGAACCCGTTGTGCTTATTCGCGGTCGCACGGGGGTATCAAGAAGATCTAACAGCACGAAAGGCAATTGAATGCTTAGTTCCGCTCACTCCGATCCGAAGGATCTCGAAGCAATCGCCCGCAGCGGCGGGACTGTCCGCCGCATAGCGGCCCGAGTTCCTACGTATCTTACGGATGTGCGGGAGAACCCGGCTTGGCTTCCGATGTTCCTATTGGCTCGCATGATGCCGTTCCGCAAAGCGCATTGGCTAACCGCAAGACCCGTTGTGCGGGACAAGAGTGCTACGCCTTCCATTTTTGGCGACCTCCAGGCGGAAGCGATCGCCGAGGAACTTAGAAGAACGGGTATTTTTACGGGCCTGACCCTGCCAGGCCCAATTCAGGAAGCAATTGCACGCTTCGGGCACGAAACGCCTTGCTTCGGCAATTTCGAACGCAAGCTCGAGTTCCTGGCCGGCGATCATGCCGAAGCCGAGCGTCGCTTCGGCCGCACTATTTTGAGTGGCCATCATTATGAGCGGATTATGCAATGCGACGCCGCCGTAGCCGTGCAGCAAGACCCGCTGCTTCTTAATGTGGCAAGGCACTATCTCGGCGGCGAAGCCAGATTGATCACGACGCGGACGTGGTGGAGCTTCCCGACACGAAATGCCTCCGATGCGGATCTCAGCCGTGCTTCCTTCAAGTTCCACTTTGATCTCGATGATTGGCGGATGCTGAAGTTTTTCTTCTATCTGTCCGACGTCGATGCGACTTCCGGCCCTCATGTCTACTTGCGCGGCAGCCACAATCGCAGACGTTTGAAGCATCAACTGACGCTGCTCGTCGGTCATCCTGCCCAGGAAGTGCTGGCTTTCTACGGTGAAGAAAACGCCATCACTTTAACCGGCAAAACGGGCACAGGCTTCGTCGAAGATCCGTTCGGCTTCCACATGGGCACGTTGGCAAAAGAAAAGCCGCGTCTGATGATGGAGGTCGGATTTGGCGTCTCGAAGCCATCAAAGCGCCGATACCACGGTGAGCCAGTCATTCGCTAGTTTCCATCGTGGCGACCGCAATTATGCTGATCCAAGTCTAGGGTTCCAAAAATGGAACCTTAACAGCTATACAAGGCTATGGCTGCTCGGCCATAGTGAATTGCCCGCCAGTTCTACTGGATTGTGAACGAAAAAACCCACTAAGGAAAAGTGCCGGCCAAACACCTCATCAAGGCGGAAGCAACCGTAGAGCGCGATAGGTCACGGGAGGGGTACCGTCGCGAGATAAACATGGAGAAATGCATGCTTATTGCGAACCCTGGACAGAAAAAAGCGGAGCCCAAGGCTGTTGATTTGCATGTCGGCCATCGAATTCGTATGCGGCGTGTTTGGATGTCGATGTCACAGACGACCCTTGCCGAACAAATCGGGGTGACGTTTCAGCAGGTGCAAAAATACGAGAAGGGCATCAACCGAGTCGGAGCGAGTCGCCTGCAACAGATCGCCGACGCGCTGGACGTGCCGCCATCGTATTTCTTCGAAGAAGTGCCTGGCGCCGACACGAACGGCTTCGATCGCCGCGCCGTGCAATCCCAACTTCAACCTGAAATTATCGACTTCGCATCGAGCGACGAGGGCCTCGCACTGATTAAGGCCTTCTCCCGTATCGGGGATGCGAGTGTTCGAAGCTGGGCCATCGGCCTTTTGAAGGCCGTCGCGGATCGGGATGGATGAAGATAAGGCTTCAAAATCTGAGAAGCCAAGGAATCCGCAACATCCAAGATAGCCCCGCGCAACGCCGAAAGGCAGTTTGCAATGGAATCTTCGGAAGGTCGTGATCCGATCAGGCTCCACGGGCTTCGGTGGAACTTGCACGTCCGTAGATCCTGAAGATTGCAAGGCGGAATTCCTTCGGTTGTCTTAGTAGTCGATTGACGGCTGGCCGGCTCCATGAGGTACTTCGGGCTCCTCTGTCCCGTTTCTGAGCCCAAATTCTAATCCTCCTGCTTCATCTGGCGAAAATATACGCGAACAGGGCCGTTATCGGCACAACAACGAAGGCCATAATGGCATCAAGGACCCTGCTTTCGCTAACTCAGGAGGAGCAACTTCTAAATGCCACCTGGTTGGGGGCGGCAGGAGCGCATGCGCTGCCAAGAAGATCCCGCGGAAGCGGTTCCGTCAGCTGCATCCTGGGCAGTGCGCGCAACCCATTCCTTTGAAATCGCAAGAGCGCTCTTCGGCGACAACCGCTCCCGGCGCCCCGAATGTTCGGCGGCAGAACGGTGCGGTCAAAAATGCCAGAAATGCATCGGCTTTTTGATAACTGGGGATACTAATGTTTTCACCTTTGCTCAGCAGCAGCTGTGACCTTGTTCCTGAACGGAGCTTACTGTCGCGGAAGTGCCTTGGTTACCGGATCCCGGCTGCCTGGCATATTTGTGCGAACGCGGGTCAACCGCAACCCTTCAGACGCCATCTGCACCCGGCATATCTTCTCCAAAGCCCCTGAAAACGCATGTCTTTTATCCATGGCGCCAATAGGTTTCATCCAAACAATAAATTTTGCCGATCCGAGGCAATGTTGCATGAAGTCAATCAGACCAGACCGGGGGTGATCGCAGCGGTTTGAGAGTCCCTGGGCGATGTACCCAGGTCGCTAAGCTCAGCGGCCGGATGAATGTGTTTCATGCACAGAAAGGAGCTCGTGATGAAGCTTTCGCCTCCCGCTTCGCCGGCGATCTAGCCGGGACCGACCCGCGGTTTGTCCGGTCACCGCTTTCGGCGAAACCGCGGATGAGAAGCGGTCATCGTTAACTAGCATTCGGCACGTCCTTAGCCAGTAGAGAGGGCCAATGGTGAAAACAGGACAGGCGCAGCCATGCGATGGCAATACTTCTAAAGAAGACAGCCGGCAATGTGCGGCCACTCAAGGTGATCTCACCACAACCGCAACCGATAACTTGCGGCGGGCGCAGCAGTTGTCCGCGGGCCTTCCCGGCAATCCGAGCCTTGCCACAGTCCTCCGGGCAACATCGCTGGACCAGATCCTGGACGAGTGGGCTGCCGAAGAGGGGCAAGGGGAAGATGAGGGTCGGCAAGAGGCGGTGAGACGAATCAGTGCTTGGGTGGATGCCGGCGATCTCAATGCAGCGCTGAACCTGTCATCCCTGCGCCTTAGGACCCTGCCCGCCGCGTTGCCGGCCGGACTCCGGCACTTCAATGCCGACTGTAATGAGTTGACCAACCTGCCGGCCGAGTTCCCGGTCGAGCTTCAGACGCTCAACGCCAAGTACAACCAGTTGGCCAGCCTACCCGACCCCCTCCCGGCCGGACTCCAGACCCTCGAGGTCAGCTACAACCGGCTGACCAGCCTGCCCGATGTCCTACCGACTACGCTTCGGTGGCTCGACGCAGGCGAAAACCAGTTAACCAGCCTTCCAGACAATCTCCCGTCCGGGCTTCAGACACTCAACGTCGACGGCAATCAACTGACTAGCGTTCCCCTCAACCTCCCGGCCCTGCTCCAGACTCTCAACGCCGACGGCAATCGGTTGACAAGCCTTCCCGACAATTTCCCGGCCGGGCTCGAGACGCTCAATGCCAGCGGCAATCAACTCACCGACCTTCCCGGCGATCTCCCGGCCGGACTGCGGACGCTCGGCGCCGCCGGCAACCAGCTGACCGGTCTGCCAACCAACCTTCCGGCCGGGCTGCGGAGGCTTAACGCCAGGTGCAACCTGTTGATCAGCCTGCCCGATAAATTGCTGGCACAGCTAGGCTCCGGGTGCATGGTTTTCCTGGAATCTAATCCGCTGCCCAAGCGGGTGCGAACGAACCTGGCGGCAGCCATGAATGCAGCAGACTATAGAGGCCCGCGGGTCTTTCTTTAGGGGAACCGAATACCGAGGTAGATCCGACGTGTAGTTGCCCGATGTAGTGATGTAGTGGCGGACTGCTCGGCCGGCGGCCCCGGAAATGGCGGCAAGAGCCGGTCGCCTGGGAGCGTGCGCGCTTAATCGGCGTGAACGCTGGCAAAGGACGAGTTTGGGCAAAGGATGGCAGAGGACTGGCCGCGCCCGTCAGTTCCCAGTAGATCGCCACAAGGCGATCATCCAGGCATGCCTGCATCTCGGCTTCAACTGGCTGGCTCAGTGCGGATATTTGGTAAAGCATCAGCATACTGTGGCCGTTTGGCCTGGAGGACGTGAAGTGCACCGTTCGGGCGGATCATCGCTGGCACTCACGTATCAACGGACATTGAAGGTCGGAAACCATACGCTGTCGCACTCCGGCGTATCGAGAACAGCCGATAAGTTGAGTTGAGGTTGGGGTATGTCCCCGACTTCACAATCACCGATTTAAGATCATTCACAGCTACGAATCGCTCGAGAAGGTCGTCACGGGCATTAGTGCCGAACCCTAGAAGGATTTTGCCTCTTTCCGTAAGAAAGTCTCGGCCTTCCGACAGAAATCTCTCGAGCAGGCTGTAGCCGGGATCAAATGCTCCACGCTCGACGTCATTTATAAACTCGAAGTTTTCCGGAGCGAAGTTCCAAGGGTGGTTCCAAAATATAACGTCGAACTTCCTCCCAGGAGGAATGTTACTGAAGATATCGCTTTCGATGACCCCAACGTTCTTAATGCCGTTTCTTGCGGCATTCTCCAACGTGTTCGCGACAGCCTTCGGATTGATATCGCAGGCTAGCAACGACAGCGCACCAGTCTTTGCCAACAAGAGGCCCGGGAGACCGAAACCGCAGCCGATTTCCAAAATGGTCTTTGCATTGAATGGAGGGAAGTTCTCGCTAAACCAACGCCAACTTTGGAAATCTTCAGGAGGAAAAACGCCTTCTCGTACGATCAAATCGAGCCCGAACTCCCGCATCTTCCGCGGGAAAGTTCTCTGTTGACTAGTCCTGAGCACTGTCCTGATTCTATCGAGCTCACTCATACGTTCTCTCCGAAGACGATCGGTAATGCTGTTGAGTGTTCAACAGTTTTCTGGCGCTCCTGCAGTTGAAGAGTACTTGTTGGAAAGATATGCAGCGGGCCCTGCCGAGGGTCTTCGTATGTCGGCAAAACATCGCACACATCAAATCCCCATCTGCTTCCAGATTAGGCCATTGCGAATGCTTGCCTCGCTTGTCCAAATGACTGTGGCAACCAAGATTTACTACACACTCTAGTAAGCACTTGTATCTTCCTGATACAATTGAACTATGTTCCGACCAACGCGAGAAATTCGCGAATGATGCCATTCCGGACCTTCCGGGAAGTCGTGGGTGTCGTCATCGAGCTGCTCCGCTCCTGAGGGAAGTCAGTGCCTACAAGCAAGCGCTGTGCCCAACCGGAGAAGTCTCCGTGGAAGCTATCACCGGATTGAATACGCCCCTTCGGGCGCACGCGTAATACAGGGTATTCCCTGTTGCCAGTTGCAGGCGCAGCGATTGAAGTTGTCATCGGTGACGTTGTCGTGTGTGCCGGCACTGACGTCGACGAGGCGCACTTGGCTTCATCTGGCCAGCAATCTAATGCTGTAAGCTATCCAACGCGACTGCGGTGCATAGCGGCTGAGCAGTTCCACAGCGACAAGGGCGTCAATGAGGGGTCTCGGGAAGACGCCTCGCCTCCAAGCAGGAGGCTTGTCTGCTCGAAAGGACTGTAAACTGGCCTCTCCTATCGGCGGCACGTGGTGTGCTCGCTATGCGCCAGATACCATCAGCGGGATGCTCAAGGCGGTATCCGTGTGATCGAGGATTTCGAAAGTGTATTTCCCATCCGGACCCACAGTAACTGAATAGCTCAACCGGTCGCGTATATGATTGTTCTCATCGAACGTGAGGACCTTCGGCTTCAACGAGGTGATCTGGCGTTCGTCGAGATAGACGGAGTTGCAAATGATGATCTGGTCACCGGGCTGACAGGTACGTGCCGCGGCTCCGTTAAGAATGCAGCACCTTGAGCCGCGTTCGCCAAGGATAACGTAAGTGGAGATCCGTGCGCCGGAATTCTTGTTCCAGATTTCAACGAACTCCATGGGCAGAATGCCAGCTTCCTCGCAATGATCCGGATCCAACGTAATCGATCCATGATAGTTGAGATTTGACTCGGTCACATGGATGCCATGCAATTTGCCTGCGACCAGCTTTCTCAATTACTTCACCATCACTTCCGTCGTCGCTCTAATGGACAAAGTTTGGAGTCGAGGGTTCCTCGCCGCAGTCCAGGTTGGCTCGCATTGCTTGTCCAGCCATGGCGGCAATCTTACGGTGGACCTTGCTTATGCGGCATCAAACCGCTCAAGCATCCTCTTGAGCTGCGAGTTCTGTGCACGAAGCTGTTCAGCCAAAAGCCCCTTGAGACGCCTGTTTTCTACGTCAAGGGCCGCGAGTTCCTCGAAAGAAATCAGATGATTTGCGGTGTTGTACTGCGTGCTTCGATCGCTGTATGCAGGCACCGAAGTCGGGGTGATTGCGTTCATATGTGCCTTGCGCGTTCGAGAAGTGCCACGTGATGCTCTTCGCGGCTGCGATGCCGGCTGGCTTTCCTGCGCTTGCGCAACAGTTTCGGCTGCCGGACCTTCCGCCTCGGGCTGATTGGGGGCTTCGACTCCTGCTTCCGCGACCGCCGACATTGCTGGTGGGACGACTTCGATGTTGTCTGCGCCCTCGTTGGCAGAGCCTGTATTTAACGGCTCACCCGGCGTGATGTCAGTGTCAGGCGTGACGGGTGCTTCGGTTGAATTGAACAGGTGCGACGCCTCATCTTCTACTGCGCGGGACAACGCCTTGAGGTCTGTATCGCCCCAAATTGAGTTCGTCTTCGCCTTTGGTTGTCGGCGCGCCGACTTGATTTCAACAACGAAGTTCCGTTGTGGCACTTTCATATACCTGAACCCTAGTAATCCCTGAAACAACACCAATCGGCGCCACTGCGCTCGCCGGCGGACCCATATATCTCCTTACCGCACGCTTCAACTAACAAGCGCGCGAGCGCGTCGACTTGTCTCTCGCGACACCTGATAGTCGGCATGCGTCTGACGACGCCGTTCTGCGGGAACATTCGAGGCCGGCCCCAAAATTACTCCTGTCACGCAAGATTGGGACGATTGAGTGCCTGCGCAGCCTGAATCATATCTAATCCAGGCCGAGCCTCTTGCGCAGTTCGGCATTTTCCGCGCGCAACTTTTCCGCCAGAATTTTGCGAAGCCTCTGATTCTCCTCTTCAAGCTGGACGAGATCTGCCAATTCATCTCCAGCCGGAAGGGGCTTCTTGTCTCCTTCATCAGCGGACTTTGCAGCCTTTTTCCACTGATAGTAGGTTTGCTCCGATATGCCGGCGCTCCTGATAGCGTCCTTAAGTGTGCCTTTGCCTTCGGCGACCTGCGTTTCGATCAGCTTGAGCTTCTCGCTTTTTTCTGGTTCGCTATATTTCCTGGTCTTCGCGGCCGGCTTTGCGGCAGTTCGAACCGGTTCGGCAGCGGTCTTCTGACGCCGTGGCGACCTCTGCTTCTTACCCGTTGGTGGTTTCGCTTCGGCATTCGTCTCTGCAACCGCAGAGACCTGCCCTGTATTACTCTCGTCAGCCATCCCTGGACCCTCCTTAGCCATCGTCTGTTGTCGGCTGAGTGAACTACAGAGTCAACAGAACCGTCAAACTCCTATTTTTCGCATGGTTGATGTTGGGTCCGTGCCGATATGAGGCTGTGAAGCGGCCACCTGTCCGCCCTGATGGCGCCAACGTTGAATGCTGGGGGGACGTGTGGTAGCGGAGGTCCGTTCTGGTCTCTATCACCGACTGGACGGTCCAGGGTTGATCGACACGGGAACTTGGCAAGTTGCCCTTGTCCGAGCGATCCGACGGTACTTCGATCGCCCCGCCCCGATGGCAGCCAACATGGATACTCAGCCGCAGACGATTGGCAGCGGCTCTTCCGGATGACGGCCAATCCGTGCGACATGGATGCAACATGTTTAGGAGATGGCCAACCGGGCATGATTTCCAATCGCGCCGAATCAGGTTAAGCGGACGCGTTGTTCTCTTCGATGGCGAACGCCACTTGCAGCTCCATCTGTACCGCGTGCATGAATAGGCCGGCTTGGCGCGATATCTCTTCCTGGACAACGCCCGACCTTCTCAGCGCGGCGGCAAAGTCGGTCATCTCAGACCGCCAGAAACGGTTTGCTTGCTCTCCATGGAGCCTATGGAGGGCTTCTGCGCAGCGTTTGACATCGCCCATGCGCCGATTAGCCGGGAACTGCAGAACCGTCATGCTGTCTCCATCATTGGCAGGCGAATCGCCTGAGGATGTGGCTACAATCGCCGCCAGTCCTTCACAAAGATTAAACAGATTGCTCATGCCGGCTCAAGGAAACGCGAACCCACGCGACATGAACCGGTGCAAAAAATAGCGGAATCAAAAAAGCCCGCCTCATTCGAGAGACGGGCCAGTGTGGCAAATTCAGCTTTATGACTGATTGGCTGAATGCCGCGGCGAGCAACGGGCATTCCTAAACTACGGCCAGCCAGGCGTCAGGCTGGTAGGGAAACGGAACGGCTGAGGCTGTATTCCCGCCGACGGTCCTCACACAGCTACAGCGCCGCGCCTCTTATCAGACGCGCAAGGACGCTGCAGCACTTTGAATTGCTGCATGTTTTTATCCTCAAATCGGCTACGATTTAAGGAAACATGCAGTAGAACCAAGTCTCAGGTGATGCGGATCGAGCGGTCGTCGGACTCATCCCGCCACTTGATCGTCATTTGGCCATCCAGGGCCTCCAGCGCTCGCCCAACGGCCTTGTAATTGATACGCTTGCGCTACCAACCGCTTCTCCTGAAGTATGTCTTAGTTCCTGCTTCTCGGTCGAGGTCTACCATTGACCACCTAATCTCGTGGCATTTCTCGCGTATTTGGTCGATGGCCACGTGCCCCGTGGGTTTATAGGCCGGGCTTCTCGCGTCGGAATCCGTGATATCGGGCGGCCTGGCTAATATTCACCCACGTCGAATGTGGGAATGCAGCACAGATTTCTTCCTGCGAACTTCTTGGGTACATGCGGCGAAGTTTTGATATCTCTGCTGCTGCCCAAAAATGGATTTGCTTAGACAAGCCCATCTTATCCGCTTCATTTCGATAGCCCTTGGCGTCCGGTGCGGTAGTTTTCGAGCGATTTCCTGCGGGTGGTGATGGCGAAGGATATCTATCTCCTCGTCGGTAGCTTGTCACCGTTTATGGTCACGCCCTCCCGTTGCGCTCTTCGGCGGTTGCGTTCGGATATCGCGGCGCTGCGAGCATGAAACGAGAGCAACATGCATCGATCCTCCTCGCCAGCATTTCAGCGAAGGGCGCCTCAGTCGCGAATTCACAAATTGCGTTTTCCCCAACAATGATCCAAACCAAGCAATGAGCCTCACCACCCAATTCATTGCCGAGCTGATCAGAGCCGCCAACGAAGCGGACAGGCTGACGCCGTTCGAGGTCAAGCGGCTCCTCAATCGCTCGATCGCGACAATACGCGACATGCGCGAGGAGATCGGGATACCAGGCAGCAACCGAGCGAAGGATGTTGTGATTGACCTTCAGGTGGCGGCGGCCCGAGCGGATAGCCTGACCGCTGCAGAGATCAGAGACACTCTCATCGATGCCGCCGATGTGATCAGGACGTTGAAGATTCTGCTTGATGGGAAGGAATGAAAGGCGTTTACCCTCCCCCGTGCTTTTGAAGAGGCGTAGCGGAAACGTGGAATCGGACTTCCTCTCTGGTGAAAGCGTAGATAGCGTCTCTACGTAGCTGATTCTCTTCGGCTGCGTCCCCGCATCCAAGGAAGGCAACTGGATAGCGGGACTTGCCCCGCCCTCGCGCGGGGCTTTTTCGTGACCAGAGGAGGCCAAAGGCGACGGGATGCGCTGGCAAGCCAATCGTGTTCGCCCACGGAACGTGTTATGAATGTCCATGCCTGAAAGCGAGCAGCACTACGAGTTTTCTGAATTCTCCGGCGAATTTGTCGACGACGATGTGACCGTCATTTTGCGCATTTACCGTCCCGCCGGCACAAACGCCGACTGGACGCTCGAGGTGTTCGACGAGGAAGGAAACACTACCGTCTGGAATGACACCTTCGACACCGATCGAGAGGCATTCGAAGAATTTCTGGCCACCGTTCAGCGTGATGGCATGCGGAGCTTTCTAGACGAGCCGGTGCAGAAATTGCATTGACACCTGAACGCGCTAACCGACGAGGCGCGTGAGTGGCAGTCGCTGATGCCGTGACATGAAGGAACCCCTCACCGTCCGCCGCCGTTTTCCGTCATACGCACGGAGGAAGTCATGGCAACCAAGGACACCAACGCAAAGCCAGAACAGGCGACGCCTGCCGACGTCCATCAACCCGCGGACCGCAAGAAGCATCAGGATGAGGAGTCGATTGCACCGTCTACGGTTCAGCCACCTGGCGCTAAGGACACGAGCGAAAAACCGAAAGTGAATCCGGTTACAGGTGGGACGGCATAGGTCTGCCGGCGGCATTCCGCTGCACATGGCACGGACCGAACGCCTCAAGCAATTGTCACGCTGTCGTCACGCTCGACGGCTAAGAGGTAGCAATCTCGCCATTGACCAGGGATGTACTGGTAATGGCTGCAGGAAGGTCGGGGTAGCCCGGCCTTTTTTGTTGCCTACTGCTCGTGAGATGCCAAACTATCTACACTGCTACAGATGTCGCGGGAGAGATGGCGTGACGAGAAGCAAGGAACACATCGATAACCTGTTGAGATTGCGTCAGGAATTGGTCGAGCGTCGACGCGCGGTTGCCAGCAATAACGAGCCAGGGGAGATCGTGGCAACTGCAAAGGGCGTGATTGAATTTCAGATGAGCATCGAGGCGATCGATCGAGCCATAGACGACGAAAGAAGATTACACGGGGCACCAGTACCCCGTTTGGGCGGCGCCCCTAATCCTTGACCGCGACTTGCACTGTGACAGCCTACGACCTGTCGGTTGCAGTGCGTGGGGGTAGGAGATCGTTCGTGGATTTAGCGTATCCTGGGGACGCGGCAAGCGTTGACGACATTCTTGAGTTAGCAGGGCATTACAGGATGGCCGCTAAATTGCTTGGCGAACACGCGCCACGGGGTAAGCAGTTATCCCACGCTCCCCGCCGGCTTCTGGCCCTCCACTCGATTGAGCCGCACCTGAACGCGTATCTCATCACTAGAGGGTACGACTCTAAGTCCCTTCGCGGCCTTCAACACGATGTCAGCGAACGAGCGCGAATGGCGATTGATGCGGGCCTACTCTTGCGCAAGCGCACAGGACAGCACTTGGCGACCCTGTCATCCAGCAGAGAATACCTCATCACCAGATACGGCCCTGAAATGACCGCCACCCTGTCGCAAGTGAACCGAGTTATGGCAACGCTCGACGAGTTGTCGCTGAAGATAGGGAAGATCTTGCACGGGCGCGGCGCGCTTACTGCTTCGGCCGGCGGCCACACTAGAGGCTGAGGATCGAACGCGGTGGCGCGGGGGATCATCGACAGATCACGATGCCCAGTCGTAAAGGGGCACGGGTCGCGATGGGCAACAAATGACGAAGGCTCTAACCGCGTAGTTAAGCGACCCAGAAACGAACTCGTAAGCGCTGCGACACGCGGCACATTGCGCCTAACGTATGGACAGTTCGGCGACTTGGCCGGCATCCCTCCCGTGTTCTTCGAGTGCAACAGGACAGAAGCCGCATCGGACTCTGGCAAATGCGAAAGGAGTCGACAGGGTCAAGACATGACAAAAAAGACGGGAATCTGTCGAAAAAGACAAATCAGCATCTGTTACCGCCTTCCTTCCGGCTGAAATACCTGCACGTTGAACGAATCTGACCGACATGAAGACAAAGGAGAAGACGTTGAGTGAATCACGTTCGGGCAACGAGGAACGGAAGCTTGAGCTGACGAGCCGAATCGTCGCCGCTTATCTGAGCCGCAATGTCGTTCCTGTTGAGGGCCTGCCTAATCTTATTGAGCAGACGTTTTCCTCATTAAGCAGCACATCTCAGCCAGGCACGGCCGAACCTGACTCTGCCGTTGGAGAACGTCGCCCCGCCGTTCCGATCAAGAAGTCGGTGACGGCCGATTTCATCATTTGCCTCGAGGATGGCCAAAAGTTCAAAACGCTGAGGCGGCACCTGATGGCAAAGTACGGGCTCACACCGGAGGAATATCGTGCAAAATGGAGTCTTCCGGATGACTACCCGATGATTGCTCCAAACTATGCTCAACAACGCTCGGCCCTCGCGCGCGCAACCGGTTTGGGCAAGAAACGGTAGGCAGCCCTCAGCTTCGGCGGGCCAGCGATCGACCTGAAGTGTCGTTAAATAGTCTCGGAAATAGCTGTCACACCTGTTGCGCATTTGCGCAGCGGTCTCCTAGAGCCGTCTTTTTCGCTGTCGTTCGAAATGGAGGCGCCCGCAAGGTTGCGGCGCTCGTCCCGTGAAGCTTGGTCGCGTTGCGGCACTTTGGGCTCAAAGGGCATGCGATGCCTGAGTTATTGCAGACCGGTTCGCTGCCAAACTGATCACGTGCCCGACGATCATACCCGCAGCCGGCCTCCTTATCACGGTAGCAATCCGGGATGGAAACGGTGTACAGGGACGACACCAGTTGGCCGGAACTGAATGGAAGCCATGATCGCAGCAAACGACGACACAATTGCCAGCCGCATCAGCCGCATCCTCGCCGATCGGATTGTCACTGGCCAGCTTGCCCCAGGCATGAAGCTGAAGCAGGACAAGTTCGCAGAGGAATTCGGCGCGAGCCATGTACCGGTGCGCGAGGCGTTTCGGCGGCTTGAAGCGCAAGGTTTGGTCGTTAGCGAGCCACGCCGCGGCGTCCGAGTGGCCTCCTTCGATCTCAATGAGGTCCGGGAGGTGGCGGAAATGCGGGCAGCACTGGAAGTGCTCGCGCTCAGGCATGCGGCGCCGCACTTGACGCCATCCATTCTCAACGAGGCAGAAGAAGCGACAGTCGCAGGCGACGATTCGCGCGATGTCCGATCCTGGGAGGATGCAAACAGGCGTTTCCACAGGCTCATTCTTACACCTTGCGGAATGCCGCGCCTGCTTGCTGCAATTGATGATCTACATGCCGCAAGCGCGCGCTTTCTGTTTGCGTCCTGGCGGTCCGAATGGGAAGTGCGGACCGACCACGAGCATCGTGCCATCCTTGCCTTTCTGCGCGAGGGAAAAACCGAAAACGCCTCGGCAATTCTGGAGCGTCACGTCCAACGGATTGGCCAGAGACCGACCAAAGGACCCGCCGGCGCGAGGCGCGATATCTTCGCAATCGCCGGCTGAGGGCCGGGCCCCTCCTCCCGACCCACTTCATTCACCACGACGCCTCGCCCGGCAGTTGAGTGTCAGAGGGTACACGCTCTCGGCGTGCTTGCTTGCATCCGACCGCAAATTATAGATAGAACACATCTTCTATTGATAATGATTCTTGCGCGGAGGCGAACTTGCCGGGAAAGCTGAACCGAACTGTCGCAAACGAACAAAAATCGAAGCGATGCGTCCCTTCAGAAGCCAAAAAAATCTATAATTTGCCATTCAACGATTTGCTGTACCAGGCACAGACGGTGCACCGGGCAAATTTCGACCCCAATGTGGTGCAGATGAGCCGGCTGCTTTCGATCAAGACAGGCGGCTGCGCCGAAGATTGCGGCTATTGCAGCCAGTCGGCTCATTATCCGACGGGGCTCAAGGCCTCGAAGCTAATGGAAGTCGAAAGAGTTATCGCCGAGGCGGGCAAGGCCAAGGAGGGGGGCGCGACACGCTATTGCATGGGTGCAGCCTGGCGCAGCCCGAAAGACCGCGACATGGACGCAATCGTCGCGATGGTTCGCGGCGTAAAGCAGCTCGGCATGGAGACGTGCATGACGCTCGGAATGTTGTCGCCGGCACAGAGCGCGGCGCTCGCCGACGCCGGTCTCGATTACTACAACCACAATATCGACACCTCGGAGCGCTTCTACAGCGAAATCATCACCACTCGTACTTTCGCCGACCGCCTCGAAACCCTTTCGAATGTGCGCGAGGCCGGCATCAACGTCTGTGCCGGCGGCATTCTGGGGATGGGCGAGACGGCCGATGACCGCATCTCCATGCTGGTCACTCTCGCCAATCTTCACTCCCCGCCCGAAAGCGTGCCGATCAACATGCTCATTCCGATTCCCGGCTCGAAACTGGCCGATGCGGCTCCGGTCGACCCCATCGAGTTCGTTCGCGTCATCGCGCTTGCGCGCATCCTGATGCCGCAATCCCATGTGCGACTGTCCGCCGGACGGACGGAAATGACCGACGAGATGCAGGCTCTTTGTTTCTTTGCCGGGGCCAATTCGATCTTTGTCGGCGACACGTTGCTGACCGCCGACAATCCCGGGGAAGACCAAGATGCCGGGCTCTTCCGCCGACTCGGCCTGAAGCCGATGGCACTGGAGCCGAACACATGAACGGCTGCGGCCTCGACCGCTACGCACGCACATTGGCAGCGCTCGAGCGCAAGGGACGGCGCAGGGTGCTGCTGCCGCCGGGTGCGATCGATTTCACGTCCAACGACTATCTGGCACTCGCCGATTCTCCACGCCTCAAGGCTGCGATCGCCGCCGCGATCGAACGCGGCGTGCCGGTTGGTGCCGGCGGCTCGCGGCTGCTGCGCGGCAATCATCCGGAGCATCAGGCGCTCGAGGCCGAGGCTGCTGCCCATTTCGGCACCGAGCGCTGCCTTTATTTGGGCAGCGGCTATGCGGCCAACGCCGCGCTCTTTGCGACCCTGCCACAACGGGATGATCTGATTGTCCATGACGCACTGGTGCATGCCAGCGCGCACGAAGGCATTTCGGCAAGCAAGGCACCGGCAGTCTCCGTACCGCACAACGACGTCGAAGGTTTTGCCGACGCGATCCGGCGATGGCGACTTGCGGGCCGGACCGGCCATCCGTGGATTGCCGTCGAAAGCCTCTACTCGATGGACGGCGACCGCGCTCCCCTCCCCGAGCTCGCGGAACTCACCGACCGGCATGACGGCTTTCTGGTGATCGACGAGGCGCATGCCACAGGCGTCTTCGGCCCGGACGGCCGCGGTCTCGCCCACGGTCTGGAAAACCGCGAGAACATCATCGTCCTTCACACCTGCGGCAAGGCGCTTGGTGTCAGCGGCGCACTGATCGGCGCCAGCGCCGTGATTTGTGACTATCTCGTCAACCGGGCACGCGGCTTCATCTATTCGACCGCGCCGTCGCCGCTTATCGCCGCGTGCGTGCGCGAGGCGTTGAGGGTTGTTGTCGATGAGCCCGAGCGTCGGGCTGCGTTGGAAGCGTTGCGAACGTTCGCCAATGCGGAACTTGCGGCCGTGCTCGGCGTCAAGGGCAGCGGGTCGCAGATCCTGCCGGTCCCGATCGGCGACAATGCCCTATGCCTGAGGGTTGCGGCGCGCATGCGTGCCGAAGGCTTCGATATCCGCGCGATCCGGCCGCCGACCGTCCCGGAAGGCACGGCAAGGCTTCGGATTGCCATCACCCTCAATGTCGACAGGCCGGCGATTTCGCAGATGTTCGCGCGGCTCGCCGTGATCATGGTGGAGGAAAAGCCGTGACGCGTCGCCTCGTGGTCACCGGAACCGATACGGGTATCGGCAAGACAGTCTTTTCCGCCGCCCTGACGGATGCACTCGGCGCCTGTTACTGGAAGCCGGTCCAGTCCGGTCTTGAAGGTGAAACGGACAGCGAGACGGTTCAGCGGCTTGGCCGCATACCGCCCGCGCGCATCGTGCCGGAAGCCTATCGGCTGCGCACGCCGGCTTCGCCGCATCTGGCAGCCAGCATCGACGGCCTCCGGATTGAGGCCGAAGGGCTTGTCCCGCCTGTGCCGGAGGGGCCGCTGATCATTGAGGGCGCAGGCGGGTTGCTGGTGCCGCTTACCGCAGAGACCGTCTTCGCGGACGTTTTTGCCCGCTGGCAGATACCCGTTGTGCTGTGCGCCCGCACGGACCTCGGAACCATCAACCACACACTCCTGTCCCTGGAGGCGCTGCGCGCGCGCTCGATTCCAGTTTTCGGCGTCGCTTTTATCGGCGAAAGGCAAGCGGATACGGAAAGCATCATCGCCAAGATGGGCCGCGTCCGTTCGCTCGGACGGCTGCCGAAACTGGACCCGCTGACCCCGGAGCTGCTGCGCCAGGCCTTTCGGGAGAACTTTGATATCGGCCTTTTCCTGAAGGAGCCGGCATGATCCGCTCACCCATCTGGCATCCCTTTACCCAGCATGCGCTCGAGCCGATGATGAAGCGGATCGCCAAGACCGAGGGCGCCTATCTCATCGACAAGGACGGCACGCCCATTCTCGACGCGATCTCGTCCTGGTGGGTGGTAACCCACGGCCACCGCCATCCGGCGATCATGGAGGCGATCCGAACGGCCTGTGAAACCTACGACCAGATCATCTTTGCGGAATATTCCCACGAACCGGCGGAGAAACTGGCGACGGGCCTGATCGAAGTGGCGCCTGCCGGACTCGCCCACGTCTTCTTTTCCGACAGCGGCTCCACCGCCGTTGAGGTCGCGCTGAAGATGGCGCTTGGTTTTTTCCATAACATTGGCAAGCCGCGGAGCCGCATCGTGGTCATGGAGCACAGCTACCATGGCGATACGATCGGCACCATGTCTACGGGAGAGCGCGGCGTCTTCAACGCGGCCTATGAGCCGCTGCTCTTCCATGTCGATCGGCTGCCGTTTCCTCAGGCAGACTCTGATCAGGCGACACTCGATGCTTTCGAAGCGATATGCCGTTCCGGCGAGGTCGCCGCCCTCCTCATCGAACCGCTCGTTCTCGGCGCTGGTGGCATGAAGATGTATCGGGCGTCGCTGCTTGCGGAACTGAAGCACCTCGCCCGCCGATACGGCTGCCTGACGATTGCCGACGAGGTGATGACCGGCTGGGGGCGAACCGGCAGCCTCTTTGCCTGCGAACAGGCAGGCATCGCGCCAGATATCCTGTGTACCTCAAAAGGCTTGACAGGCGGGGCGCTGCCGCTGGCGGCAACGCTTTGCACCGCCGCGATCTTCGAGGCGCATCTCTCGGCGGACCGACGCAAGACCTTCTTCCATTCCAGTTCCTACACCGCCAACCCGATCGCCTGCGCGGCGGCCGTTGCCAATCTCAATATTTGGCGGGAGGAGCCGGTGCGGGGCCGTATCGGCGCGCTCGAGAGGCTTCATGAGAAGGGGCTTGCTCGCTTCGCATCCGACCCCCGGTTTGCCAATCTTCGGCAAATGGGCACGATCGCCGCTCTCGACGTCGTCGTGCCGGAGGGCGGCTATCTGTCCGAGATCGGACCCCGCCTTCGAGCGTTTTTCCGCGAGCGCAAGCTCCTGATCCGCCCGCTCGGCAACGTCATCTATCTGATGCCGCCGTACTGCGCCACCGCTGCCGATCTCGACCGGGCCTATGACGCGATCGACGAGGCGGCGGGCCTTTTTGCGGAAGGGCGGCTATGAGCGGCGCACCTGCATCGCGTCTTGCGGGGATCGGCCACGCCGTGCCGGACCGACGCGTCGAAAATGCCGAGATCGAAATGAGACTCGGACTGGAGCCGGGCTGGATCGAACGCCGAACGGGTATTCGAACGAGGTACTGGGTTGACGATGGCGACACCCTCAGCGGACTTGCGGCGAGGGCCGGAGAAGCTGCTCTCAACAACGCGGGCATCGCGCGCGGAGAGATTGCGCTGACGCTGCTGGCCACATCGACGCCTGATCATCTTCTCCCGCCGTCTGCCCCGTTGCTCGCTCACCGTCTTCGCCTTTTGAACAGCGGTGCGATCGATCTTGCCGGCGCCTGCTCGGGCTTTGTCTACGCACTGACACTTGCCGACGGGTTCGTGCGCGCGCAGGGCCGGCCGGTCCTGGTCGTGGCGGCAAATATCTTGAGCCGGAGGATCAATTCGGCCGAGCGCGCAAGCGCGGTCCTTTTCGCGGATGCCGCCGGAGCCGTCGTGCTGGCGCCATCGGACGAGGTCGAGAAGGGAATTCTCGGTGTCGATCTCGCCTCGGACGGAAGCCGTTATGGTCTGATCTCCATTCCTGCCGGCGGCAGCAACCGGCCCTTCGCTTCAGGCATCCCGGCGGAGGATTTTCTGATGACTATGCGCGATGGCCGCGAGATGTTCGCGCAGGCCGTTGAGATGATGGCGACCTGCGGCGCCCGGGCACTCGCCGCCGCCGGTCTGGACGCGACAAGGATAGACCGCTTCGTGCCTCACCAAGCCAATGCCCGAATTTTTGATGCCGTCAGCGACAGGCTCGGCATCGACCCGGGACGAACAGTGCGAACGATCGACAATTATGGGAATTCGTCAGCGGCGACCATAGCGCTTTCCCTGTCGCTCTCGCATCAAACCAGGCCACTTGTTTCCGGCGAAAAGCTGTTGCTGACCGCCGCTGGAGCCGGCTTAACCGGAGGTGCTGTCGTTTTCGGGGTATAGTTTGGTGGGTGCTGCGAAAACGCCCCTCGTTGAAGGCTTCGAATTTGAAAACAACGTTGTTGCACATGCAAAGGCGCCGTTGACGAGTCCAAGGATCGCCTGAGCGAGCTGCAGGCGGCGGGCCTGGTCGAGAAGACGTTTTGCGGCAGGCGTTCGGGGTTCTGCCCTACCCGTAGCCGGGTTTGAAGTGTGCCGGGCATGCCCCACCTACCGGCTTTCCCTCCTCCGCCGAGGCGTAGAAGCAGTTCGGCCAGGCTTGCGCAGGGGTGGCCGCCGATAGCAGCGCCGCGCGAGCGCCTCCTGTCGATCGCAACAGGGCGACGGGACTGTGAAATTCGAGCGCGGATGGTCTCTTTAGTCGCCGCGGCCCTCGCTTTGTAGGTTTCACCGCATCCGTGTCGGGGACTGGACGTCTGGTTCTTGTGCCGGGGAGCACGTTTTACCGATTTGGGAGAGAGACGCGAACAGAGCGATGAGCTGGAGACAAGACCGATCCCGCTGGTCTCGAACGCGTTCCTTATTGCGGTAATGTTGACGGCGTCAGACTCCAGGACGCTGCCGACGTCGCCTCCGAGCTGACCCAACTCGGAGGCGACGCGTCCTAGGCGGTAGCCGTCACAGCCGCCATGGACTCCCTGCTTCGTGTGCTTCCGGCCGTATGATCATTCGACCGTTACCGACTTGGCGAGGTTGCGCGGCTGATCGACATCGGTGCCCATGGACACGGCCGTGTGATAGGCAAGAAGCTGGATCGGCAGCGCGAAGATCATCGGCGCGATGATTTCGTCGACGTTCGGCAACACGAGCGTATGCATCGTGTCGAGCTTCGACGCCGCAGCTCCCGCCTCGTCCGTGATGAGAATGATGCGCCCGCCACGAGCGGCAACTTCCTGCATGTTCGAGACCGTCTTGTCGAAGAAGCGGTCGTGCGGCGCGATGACGATGACAGGCATGTTCTCGTCGATCAGCGCGATCGGGCCATGCTTCAGTTCGCCGGCGGCATAGCCTTCCGCATGGATGTAGGAAATCTCCTTGAGCTTCAGCGCGCCTTCCATCGCCAGCGGGAAGCTGGTGCCGCGGCCGAGATAGAGCACGTCTCGGCACTTCGACAATTCGCGCGACAGGTACTCGATCTTCGGCTGGATGCTGTTCAACACCTGGCCCATGATGCGCGGCATCTCGGCAAGGCTTCTCACCAGCGCCTGTTCTTCCTCATCGCTGACCGTGCCTCTCGCTCTGCCCGCCCCGATAGCGAGCGCGGCGAGCACGGCAAGCTGGCAGGTGAAGGCCTTGGTCGATGCGACGCCGATCTCCGGACCGGCGAGGATCGGGAAGACCGCGTCGGATTCCCGCGCGATCGTCGATTCGCGGGTATTGACGACGGCACCGATCTTCAGGCCGTGTTCCTTGCAGTACCGGAGCGATGCCAGCGTATCGGCCGTTTCCCCCGACTGCGAAATGAAGAGAGCGGCCGATTGCGGCGAGAGCGGGATCTCGCGATAACGAAACTCGGAGGCGACATCGATTTCGACCGGAAGACGCGCGTAACGCTCGAACCAGTACTTGCCGATCAGCCCGGCAAGATAGGCGGTACCGCAGGCGGAAAGCGCAAGACTCGGTACTTTGGAGAAATCGATGTCATCGCAAACAGCCGTCACACGGTTTTCGATGAAGTTGATGTAGTGGCCGAGCGCGTGGGAGATGACCTCCGGCTGCTCGTAGATTTCCTTCTCCATGAAATGGCGATGATTGCCCTTGTCGACCATATAGGCGACGTCCGAGGAAACCTGCCGCGGCCGGGCGACGGCGTTGCCGTCGATATCAAAGATATGGACACCGGTTTTGTCGATGATCGCCCAGTCGCCATCGAACAGATAGGTGATTTCATTGGTGAAGGGCGCCAGGGCGATCGCATCAGACCCCAGGAACATTTCGCCGTCGCCGTGGCCGATCGCCAGCGGCGGTCCGTTTCGTGCCGCCATGATAGTCAGCGGATCATCTTCGAAAAGGACAGCGAGTGCGTATGCGCCCCTCAGCCGCCTCAGCATCGCAAACATCGCCTCGCGCCGTCCGATCCCATCGCGGCGAAGCCTTGCCAGGAGATGCGCGACGACCTCCGTGTCGGTCTCGGTCTGGAACGCGGCGCCGGCCGCGGCCAGTTCGTCCTTCAACTCAGCAAAGTTCTCGATAATGCCGTTGTGGACCACCGCAACACCATCGGTGAAATGGGGGTGCGCATTGCGTTCCGTCGGTGCGCCATGCGTTGCCCAGCGCGTATGGCCTATGCCGATGGTGCCAGCCAATGGATCCTTATTCAGCCTTGCCTCGAGATTGACGAGCTTGCCCTCCGCGCGCCGGCGATCGAGCGCTCCACCATCGATCGTCGCGACGCCGGCCGAATCGTAGCCGCGGTATTCCAGGCGTTTCAACGCACCGACCAGCCGTTCCGAGACCGGCTGCTGCCCGACGATGCCTACGATCCCGCACATATCCTCTTCGCGTTCCTTCCACGCCGGCCGCGGCGTACTCAAATACCCCGTCTGAGCGAGGCTACATCAATAGCTCTCGGTCGCCTCACACAGGCGATCGTTTCTTCGCTGCGCGTCACCTGCTGTCGCCGTTCGTGACGCCGCCGAAATGGCGGCTGGCAGAAGCGTCATATCGACAATCGACCTGCCGCCATGCGCTTGGTTTGGTCAGGCCCAGCGCTTTCTAATTGCACTCAACAGATTGGCAAAATCGATTCTTTGGATCACACCCATTCGCACCATGGATGCACGACGCCAATGCGTTTCGAGGGCTCGGCCCTCAATCTCCTCGCTAGCGCTCGACGCGCAGATGACCGAGCGTCCCGCAACTCGACATGCCGCCGCTCAGACCGAGAATTGAAGCTGTCGCAGTAAACAGTATGCGCATTCGCCTCTCTCAGCAGATCCTGGGCAATTGCTCGCCCGACAGCCAGTCGACGATCCTGCCGCCGCCGAAACAGGTCGACATCTGCACGAAACAATCGTCGTCAGCCACGACGTGTCCGACCAGCGCCGCCTCCCGCCCGAGGGGATGTGCACGCATCGCAGCCAGGATTGCTTTGGCGCCTTCCGGCCCGGCGACGGCGACAAGCTTGCCCTCGTTGGCGACATTGAGCGGATCGAGCCCTAGCAACTCGCAGGCCGCTGCCACCTCCGGTTTGACCGGGATGGCTTCCTCGTCAATATGGAAGCCGACCTTTGACTGGCTGGCGATTTCGTTAAGCGTCGCGGCGATGCCGCCGCGCGTGGGATCGCGCATCAGCCGGATTTGCCTGCCACCGGCCTCTACCATCGCGGCCACAAGCCCGTGCAGCGCGGCGCTGTCGGAGACGACCGCCGCATCGAATTCCAGGTTCTCGCGTTTCGACATCACCGCGATGCCATGATCACCGATCGAGCCGGAGAGGATAACCGCATCACCCGGCCGGGCGGCATCGGCGCGCAGATCGAGCCCGTCCGGCACCACGCCGACGCCGGACGTCGAAATGAAGACACCGTCGGCCTTGCCTCGCTCGACCACCTTGGTATCGCCGGTGATAATCGGCACACCGGCCGCGCGCGAAGCAACGCCCATGCTTTCGGCGATGCGTTCGAGATCGGCGAGCGGAAAACCCTCCTCGATGATGAAGCTCGCCGAGAGATAGAGCGGTCGGGCAGCGGCCATGGCGATATCGTTGATCGTGCCGTGCACGGCGAGCGAGCCAATATTCCCGCCGGGAAAGAACAGCGGCGAGACGACATAGCCGTCAGTGCTCATGACCATGCGTGCGCCCGGGACCGTGAAGGCCGACTGGTCGTTGCCGGCGCGCAGCCAGATGTTGTCGAAGGCCTTGTGAAAGATGCCCTCTATGAGCTGTCCCATTGCACGTCCGCCGGCGCCATGGGAGAGATCGACCCGCCCATTGGCAACGTCGAGGTTTCGGCTGTACGCCTCCATCATCATTTTCATGCGACCGCCCTCCCGGCATCCGGTTGCCGCGCCTTCGTGCGGAAGCGGCCATAGGTCCAGTGTGCGGCGCAGGCGCCTTCCGACGACACCATGCAGGATCCCATCGGGGTATCGGGCGTGCAGACCGTGCCGAACAGCTTGCAGTCGGCAGGTTTCTTCACGCCGCGCAGAATGGCACCGCATTCGCAGGCCGGATTGTCCTCGGCCGTGAAGGTCATCATCGAAAAGCGCTTTTCGGCATCGTAGGCCGCATATTGTGGCCGGAGCCTGAGGCCGCTCAAAGGCAACTCGCCGAGGCCTCGCCATTCGAAGCTCTCGCGCAGCTCGAAGAAATTCGCCACCTCCGCCTGGGCCTTCACATTGCCGAGTCTGGTCACCGCGCGGATATACTGGTTTTCGACCACGTGCCTGCCGTCGTTGATCTGGCGCACGAGCATCAGGACCGCCTGGATGACATCGAGTGGCTCGAAGCCGGCGACCACGACCGGTTTGCGGAATTTCTCGGCGAAGAATTCATAGGGCTTCGTGCCGATCACAGCGCTGACATGGGCTGGGCCGATGAAGCCATCGATCTTGATCGTACCGGGCTTGCTGACATCCGGACTCTCCAGGATGTTGTGGATTGCCGCCGGGGTCACGACATGGTTGCAGAAGATCGAGAAATTGCCGAGGTTCCTGGCGATCGCCGTCTTTAGCGCCAGAGCGGTTGGCGGTGTCGTCGTCTCGAAGCCAATCGCGAAGAACACCACCTCGCGCTGCGGCTCGGCTTCCGCGATCCTCAGCGCATCGAGGGTCGAGTAGACCATGCGGATATCGGCGCCGGCCGCCTTTGCCTTGAGCAGGCTCCAACCGTTCCTGTCCCGTACGCGCATCAGGTCGCCATAGGTGCAAAGCGTGATCTCGGGACGCATCGCGAGCGCGATCGCCGCGCCGATCCGGCCGATCGGCAGCACGCAAACAGGACAACCCGGGCCGTGGACCATCCGGACATTGTCGGGCAGCAAATCCTCAAACCCGTAGCGGGAGATCACGTGCGTGTGTCCACCGCAGAACTCCATGAAGTGGTAGGAGCGAGCCGGATCCGCAGTCGACGCGATCTGACGGGCAATA
Organism: Sinorhizobium chiapasense; assembly: GCF_036488675.1. Taxonomy (NCBI): domain Bacteria; kingdom Pseudomonadati; phylum Pseudomonadota; class Alphaproteobacteria; order Hyphomicrobiales; family Rhizobiaceae; genus Sinorhizobium; species Sinorhizobium chiapasense. The sequence goes on along the minus strand of NZ_CP133151.1, from coordinate 177,446 downwards.
TCGCGGACGAGCGTTCCATTACGATATTCGTCGATATACTTCATGTCGCATGACCCATCGCGGCTTCCTGGATCAGCGCCAGCGTTCGCTCCGCCTCCTCAGGATTAATCTTCGTCAGCGCATAGCCGACATGGAGGATGACGTAGTCGCCCGGCCGGACATCGTCGATCAGCGCCGTCGAGATGATTTTCGAGACGCCGTCGAGCGTGACTCTCGCCATTTCGTCGGGCAGCACTTCCCTGACCTCGACCGGTATGGCTAGGCACATGTTGGGCTCTGCTCCTCAGATGCACGTTTGGCCATGATGACCTGCCGCGCATGGGCGGCTTGGCCAAGCGCAACGCCGCCGTCATTGGCCGGCGCCAGACGTGGCAAATATGGCTCAAGGTCGCGCTCCCGCAGTGCCTGCGCCAGACCCGTCGCAAGCACGCGGTTCATCATACATCCGCCGCCGAGCACAACCTGCCCAGTGCCGAGGTTGGCCGCGCCGCTCGCCGCCCAATCCGCGAGGCCGGCAATCAGCGTGCCATGGAAAAGGTCGGCGGCATCGGTGCCGCACATCCCTGTCTCAGCCAAACACAGGATGAGCGGCCGGAAGTCGAGCACTCCATCGTTAATGGCATACCCGCCGGGCAGGCACCGCGGCGCCCGGACCAGCGCCTCGAATTCCATCGCTGCCTGCCCCTCATGGGTCTGGACGAGGCTAACACCCGATATCGCCGCGGCGGCGTCGAAGAGCCTACCGAGGCTGCTCGTAACCGGGGTCCGCATGCCGCGGTTGAACATCGCCGCCAATCGCGCCACGCCGGAATGAGCGAGCTCGAGCGCCCGCGCGAGGTCGATGCGGTTCGCCGCCTGAAGTGCTGCGACTCCCATGCGCCAGGGTTCGCGCGCCGCCCGGTCGCCACCCGGCAGCGGCAGCGGCATGAGCGATCCTGTGCGCAGCCAGCGATGTCCCTCTACCGCAAGCATCTCGCCACCCCAACTGCTGCCGTCGGTGCCAAGACCGTGGCCGTCGAGCGCGAGCCCGACGACCGGTTCGGCGAGTCGATGCTCCGCCGCCACCGCAGCGACATGAGCGAGATGGTGCTGAACCGGGATGACCGGCAGACCGAAGCTCTCCGCCATCCGCACCGAGCGGAGATCCGGATGCAGGTCGCAGACCGCGAATTCCAACGTCACGTCAAGGATCGAACGGAGATGGGTCGCCGCTTCGCGCTGGAAGCGTATCGCCTCCGCATTGTCGAGGCCGCCCACATGCTGCGACAGAAACGCTTCGCGACCGCGCGTGACGCAGACGGTGTTCTTGAGGTCTGTACCGGTGGCGATCACGGAAGGTCCGTCCGCGCCAAGGTCGACGGGCTCTGGCACGAAGCCGCGGGCGCGGCGGATGAAGGCGGGCGCGCCGTCAACAACTTGCATGACGGAGTCGTCGGCGCGGGCGACGATGTCGCGATCATGGGTGACGATCAGATCGGCGATCGCCGAAAGGCGCAGCTCGGCATCCGCATTATCGGCAACGAGCGGCTCGCCGCCGGGATTGGCGCTGGTCGCGACCAGCGCAGGGGGACAGTGCGGCGAAAGACGGGAGAGTTCATCGAACAGGAGCAGGTGCGCCGGTGCGTAGGCCACAATGAAGCCTATCCGCCCGAGTCCGGGAGCAACGAGATTGGACAGCTTGCCGGCAACGGCCTCCACCAGAACGATCGGGCTCGCCGGCGAAGTCAGCAAGGCCTCTTCGGCGTCCGTCAGCCGCGCCAGCTGCCGTGCCGCCGCGATATCCCGCACCATGACGGCGAAGGGCTTCACTTCGCGGGCCTTGCGCCGCCTGAGGCGCGCGATCGCCGCATCGTTGCGTGCATCGCAGAACAGGTGGAACCCGCCGACCCCCTTCAGTGCGACGATCGCGCCGCCTTCAAGTCGCGCCGCCATGTCGGCGACTGGATGGCTGAGGCTTGGACCACACTCAGGACAAGCAACTGGCTCGGCGTGGAAGCGACGGCTCTCCGGGTCGACATAGTCCGCCGCGCAGGCACCACACATCGAAAACGAGGCCATCGAGGTCTGGGCGCGGTCGTAAGGAAGCGCGCTGGTTATGGTGAAGCGCGGCCCGCATTGGGTACAGTTGACGAAGGGATAGCCAAAAAACCGGCTCCCCGGATCCGTGAGTTCCCGCCGGCATTCCTCGCAAATCGCGGCGTCGGCGCCGATACGGGTCGCACTCCTGCCGTCGAGGCTATCGAGGATGTCGAACCGACCGCCGCCGATCGGCGGCAGCTCCAGTACGTCCAAAGCATCGATACGGGCGAGCGGCGGCGCCTGGGTGCGGATCGCCTCGGGGAAGCGGTCTGGATCCAGGCCCTCGATCTCGATCAGCACGCCTTCACTGTCATTAAGGACAAACCCGGAAAGCCGCATCTCGCACGCGAGCCTGTAGACGAAAGGCCGGAAGCCGACGCCCTGCACGGTACCGCGCACGCGCAGCCGCAGCCGCCGGACCCGGCTTTCGATCGGTCGTGCGAGCACCCGCGCCATTGTTCACACCACCTTCGATTGCTTATCTTGCCGCGCAGCGGATGCTTCGAGCCAGCTATATAAGGCCTCCATCCCCTCCCCCGTGCGGGCGGAGACAATCAGCGTCTGCAGCCGCGGATTGACGAGCCGCGCGTTGGAAATGCACAGCCCGACATCGAAGTCGAGATGCGGGAGCAGGTCCGCCTTATTGAGGATCATCAGGTCGGCGGCGGCGAACATGTCGGGATATTTGAGCGGCTTGTCCTCGCCCTCGGTGACCGAGAGCACCACGACCTTGTGAGCCTCGCCAAGATCGAAAGCGGCGGGACAGACAAGATTACCGACATTCTCGATGAAGAGCACAGAGCCCGGCTCAGGCGCGAGATCCTCGACCGCATGGCCGACCATATGGGCGTCGAGATGGCATCCCTTGCCGGTGTTGATCTGAACTGCGCGGGCGCCTGTCTCGCGAATGCGGGCCGCGTCATTCGAGGTCTGCTGGTCGCCTTCGATGACATTGATCGTAACACGCTCCTTGAGCTCGCTGATCGTCCGCACAAGCAGGCTGGTCTTGCCCGAGCCCGGGCTGGAGACGAAGTTGAGCGCGAAAACGCCCTGGTCTGCGAAATGTCTCCGATTTTCGGTGGCATAGGTGTCGTTCTTGGAGAGGATCTCCCTCTCGACCTGGATGATCCGTTCCTGGCTCATGCCAGGAACATGCACGCCGGCAATGCCCTGGCGGCAGTCGGCCGAGCCGTCCTCTGCATGATGGTGAGAATGATGATCGTCACCATGGTGGTGATGATGGTCATGGTCGGGCCCACCGCCGTGGCCATGACCATGGCTGCCCGCCTCGTGCTTGTGGCCTTCGACAGGCGATGTCCCGCAACCGCATATTGCACACATCAAATCACCTCCATGTCCCTGATTTTCAATTCGTCGCCTGCCGTCATTTGCACGCGATGGCGCCCGCAATGCGGGCAGGCGCCGAACCGTTCCTTCAAAGCAACTGCCGTGCCGCAATCGAGGCACCAGCCCTCGCCGGCGATGCGGTTGATCTCGAGCCGCGCGCGATCCGCGAGCGTGCCGTGCCGCACCGCTTCGTAACAGAAGAGCAACGCGTCGGGATCGACGTGGCTCAGTACGCCGACATCGAGACGGACCGACTTGACCCGCCTTGCACCATTCAGGCGCGCGGTCTCGCAGATGATCTCGATCACGCTTTCCATCAGTGACATTTCATGCATTTGCGGCCTCGCGGATAGCGACTTCGATAGCCACGCAAGGATCGAACAGGACGGCGAGCCGCGAGACAGACCGGGTAGCGGAATGGTCGGAGCCGATCCGCGACCCCAGAAGAGTTTCTACGAAAGGACCGGCCGGGTGAAAGTTCCATTCCGTCGGGGCAAGGATGCGATAGGCCGAAAGCCTGCCGTCGTCGCCTATCTCTGCCTGATGATAGAGCCGGCCCCGCGCGCATTCCACGGCGCCGTAACCGCCCGCGCCCGGCGTCGGCGCACCGCAGGCGAGCGTTGGCCAGTCAACTTCGCCGGTACCGGCGAGAGTCGTTAGTTGCCCGAGGCAGAACCGGACATCGCCGATCCGGGCCAGGAACCGCTGCGCGAGATGGGAGCCCGCGGAAGCTCCCGCCGCTGCGCGCCGGGCGTAGGCCCCCGTCTCGACAACCCGGCCGGGAAGATGCGGCAGTCTCGTATAATCGGGTTCATCACAAAGCCGGGCGATGACCTCCAGATCATCTTCGACGGTCAGCGCGTTGGGTCTCCGGCCAACGAAAACGCGATCGTCGTCTATATCTTTCAGCATTGCTGCGCAGACCGATCCCGACACTGTCATGTCGCCCGGGCCGGAAATTCCCATCGCCGCAGCCGCCGAGCAGAGGCGGGCGATCGCCGAAGCGAGGTGTCGTGGGTTGATCTTGCCGGTACGCGCCTCCGTAATGATCGCTTGTGAGGCGGCCAGTGCCTTTCGCAGATATCCGCCGGCGGCCGCCGCGAGCGCGGCGGACAATGGCGACGGCCAATGGAGGATCAGCGCCCGCAGTGTTTCGAAGATCCGTTCCGCGTGCAGACCTGCGGCGGCGGCGGCGCGCTCCTCTTCACCCATCGGTAGATCCGCCGCATTGAGGACCGCGAGCCTGGAGGCAACCGACTGCGAAAAGCCACAGAGCGAAAACACCTGCCGTGCGAGTCTGGGCGCGTCCTCCGGCCGGCGTCCGACGAACATGCGAGTTAGCCCCAGCGGACGGTTCGCTTTAACTTCGACGGAACAGGCAACTGCGCGCGACACCGTCACTGCGATCCTCATCTTGCCCGGCCCGCGAAGGAATGTCATTCCGACTCCTCCTCGCGTCGGCGGAAATGTCCGCGCAACAGGTGCCGCCGGTTGATGACAGCAGGTGGTGCCGGTGCCGGCTCGAGCGTGCCGCGATCGAAGAAGGCGCGGGCGGCCTCCTCCGCCATTTCCAATGCCGCCTCCATCGTGGCGAATTCGAAGACCGGCGAGAGCAGCGCGCAGGAATCGACGCGGCCGATCGCGTGGAGCTTTCCGGCTATGAATTCGACTTCGCCCGCGGGAAGGCCGATACTGAGGGTCGTGCCGGTGGCGACGGGCGCGGCAGGTGCCCCGTCAGGCAGATCCACGGCCACGAGATTCATGAACCATGGCGTGGTCACAATACCGAAGGCGCGGCCGCGATAGGTCCGGAAGCCCGTAGCCGCGACTGTGAGTGCGGGATTGCAGATCGGCACGTCAGTCATGGCGGTTGCGTGAATGTGTCGATAGCGGGCTTCTAACCGTTGGCCGAGCGCCAGCGCCCGATTGGGTTCGGCTCCCTTGATGCTGGCACCCATCACCGCCCAACCTCAACTTCGAGTGCATCGCAATTCGGGCAGCGCCATTCCCCCGGCAGGTCGGCAAACGGCGTGCTCGGTGGAATCTGCGAGACCGGGTCGCCGGCGGCGGGAGCATAGACGCGCCAGCAGATACTGCATTCCATCCGGTCGCCAGATACGGTCTCGCACTTCCCGAAATTGTCGAAGGCGCTCATTTGAAATAGGCCTCCTCCATCTCGCGGAGCCGCATCTCCGAGTCATGGAAATCCTCCTCGGCGGCAATGGCGGCTGAGGGTATGTCGGAGATCTCCAGCGTATCGAGGATGATCATGTCCATGGCGTTACAGAACTGGACCGACCAGACATTGCGTGTGCCGGTCGCGACGATGCGGCAGGCTCCGTATCCGCGCGAGGTGAGCCGCACCGGCCCGACACCCAGTGAATTTTGCAGGAAGACCATGTCTTCCGGGCTCATGGGGAAGAGCGACAAGGTGATGACATGGGCCGGATCGCTGTCGCGATGACGGGTGATGCGGTCACCGATCTCAGTGAGCACGGGCATGACATTCATGGCGCCTGCCGGCGCGGCGCCATGGCTGATCGATGCCGGTAGTCCGGAACAGGCCTGCGTGACGGCGGCGGGAATGCTCCCAACCTCGATATAGTCGCCGACGAGGTGGCCTCCGGCGGCGGTGAAGCGGATCCGCCAGATGCCGGCCATGACAGCCTCCTGCATCTGAGCGGTGATGCCGTTCTCCAGCATCGCGACACCGGCAACCTCGCCCTCACCGAGAATGTGGGTGATCAGTTCCTTGTCGTGCTCGGGATAGTCGGTGATGTCGAACAGCCGGCACGGCCGGTCACCCTTCTGAACCGCGAGCGCATCGGCCAGCCCCGGCAGGAGCAGCGCTGTCCTCCAGCATCGGCGGATCAGCTCCTCCGCGTTGCTTGTCGCGAGGAAATTGAGCTTGCGGGGCGGTTCAGCGCCTATCACCGTCATCACCGCCCTGTCAGTTTCCGGGGCGACCCAAAAACCGGCGTCTCGACCTTCGGCCCGCCTGAGTGCACCGTGACTGACGCGTCGGGCGACAGACGGCCGCCGAGCTTCCCGACAAATTGCGACCGATCGTGAACCTCGCCGAGCACGTTCACCGGCCGCTTCCGTTGCATAGCAACCAAACGCCGCAAGACGACGTTGAACCGGGGCTGAGCTTGCCCTCGGCCGCGCCGCCAATCACAGAGCCGCGCAGGCGGCCCTGGAAGAACAGCGGGAAGTCGAGAGGAACGACGGCGACATCATCGGCCTCGGCCCGCTGCGTTGAATCATGGGCGGGGAACAGCATGGGGTGGTTGTCGGGTTCGCCCGCCGGCGGGAAGAGGAAAACATCGATGTTCGTGTTGTCGGCGACGGATGGCGCCCGCTCGCTCACGGTGGGGACCAGAATAGATGGCATTTTCTCCTCCACAAATCAGCACGCAGGATGTTGCGAAGGATGTTTTGCAAGCGACGTGCCAGACTGAGGAAAGTTCCTTTGATCTGTTGGAAAAAGCGATAATCGGCGGCAACGTCGATTTCCAGTTTGGACGTGTTCGTTTCACTCGGTGCGAAGATGCCGCGGCAATTCGAGTTCGCGGGAAACGAGATCGTCAAAGAACGTCTCGAAGGCGCGGCCTTCGCTGGCTTCGGCGAGGCCGGCAAGAGCGTCGTCGATCGCGCGTGCCTCGTCGGCACCGAGCACGCGGATGGCGGAGCCGAGATGAGTGAGAACCTGGGTCCCAGGCGGCTGAGGGCCGACAAGCAAGAGGGAGATCGAGGATATTGCGCCATGACGCTCGCACTCAGCAACGAACTCATTGGCGGCGACAACCCGCATGGGAATGCCGATGCACATAATGCTCCTCCTCTGTCGTTCCGATCTTGCAAAATCGGGAGTCCAGGCACGGGGCCGGCCGTGCGAATCCCAACGGCCCCCTTCAAGAGATGCGCAGCCGGCAAGCAGAGGCGCGCCGGCACAGCGCGGCAAGCGCCGCCATGGGGATCCCTCTTCCTAGTTCGACGCGGCCGGCTCGGCACGGCGCTCATAATTTTCAAGGTCGATATCGTTTTCGAGGAGCGGCGGAACCACCGCTCCCTTCGGCCTCCCGGCAACGCCAACGCCCCAGTCCCGCAATATCCGGACGGCGGTTTCGACGGCCGCCGGAATGACGGCCCTGACCGGCGCCGTCAGCGGACCACCCCAGTCTTCGAGATCAAGCGGCTGGCAACCGATCAGGGTCAGGCGCTCGGGGTAGTGCCCCATAAGGTCTGCCGCGCTCAGCACTTCCTGGAAGCCGGTCTGGTGTAGGCTCATTTTTTTCGCGCTGGTAAATTTCGGCACTTCATCGTCCTCCACCACCTTCATCGTGCCTGGTACGAGGCCGTAGTCGATGGCGTCGAAGACGATGAGCCGATCATGTTCGTTGACGAACTGAACCAGGTGAAGGCCCTGTGTGCCGCCGTCGAGGATGGTCACGTTGGCAGGCACTTCGTAAGCCCTGTGGAAGGCTTCGACCGCACGCACGCCGAACCCCTCGTCGGCCCACAGGATATTGCCGATTCCGAGAACGAGAACACGGGGCGCGGGGCGAATGGCCGGTTGACGATGGAGCAACCGTCTAGTCCTCCACGTCCTTGAAGAGTCGCTCGCCCGAGATTATCGACGAGATGACGCTTTGCCGACTCATGATGTCCTCGCGTACCGCCACATAGATGTGGATGATCACGAAGACGAGTATGACCCACATGCCGAGATGATGGAGGGTGTGGATATCCTGGCTATTCGGCCAGATCGAGAACACCCAGCCGAAAAGCACATATTCCCAACTGTCGCGGCCGGCGCCTTCGCTGTAGAGCGCAAAACCAGTGATCACCATGAAGAACAGCGGCAGGGTAAACATGAGGAACATGGTGAGCCGCGCCAGTGGGTTATGGCCGACATGTCTCTTCGGTTGGCGGGCCATGAACATATACCCGCGCACTTCATGCAAACACTCCTTCCAGAAACGGCCGCGCATGGGCACGTAGAAGATCTGGCGGGCATGCACGTTGCCCACGAAAACCCAATAGAGCCGCAGGATCAGAAGCACAGAAAGGGTCTGCGCCGCCGCGAAGTGGATGAAGCGGATATGACCCATCAGGTAGTTGGCGCTCGCCTCGCCGGGCACGGACGGCAGCGGCGAGCCTATGAAATAGCCGGTCAGAGCGAGCGTCAGGATCGAAAAGGCGTTGCCCCAGTGCCACAGGCGCACCGGCGCCTGGTAGAAGTAGACGCTCTGCTCGACGGCCTTTTCGCTGTTGGCGTCGGCGGCAAGCGATTGATGGATCGTCATCACCGAACCTCCTCAGCGGACCTGGACCCTGGCCCTTTCCTGCCCGTCCCGGCTCATGACATGAGTCGAGCATGCCAGGCACGGATCGAAGGAATGGATGGTCCTCAGGATTTCAAGCGGCTGAGCGGGGTCGGACATCGGCGTATCCATCAGCGACGCCTCGAAGGCGCCGATGTTGCCGGCCGGATCACGTGGACTGGCATTCCATGTCGTGGGAACGACACACTGGTAATTTTCGATCCTGCCATCCTTGATCTTGATCCAATGCGCGAGCGCGCCGCGCGGCGCCTCCGTGAAGCCGACGCCCTTGACCTCCTTGGGCCACGTTTCCGGCTTCCACTTGTCGACATTGGCCGTGGAAGAATTGCCGGCCCTGATATTGGCGATCAGCTTGTTCTGGAAGTAGCGCATCTGGTGGCCGGCCCAGCTCGATTCGAGCGCGCGGGCGGCAGTGCGGCCAAGCGTCGAGAAGAGCGCCGATACCGGCAGGCCAAGATCCTTGAGCACCTTGTCGACCGGATCCTTGAACTCGGCCTTGTTCTGGGCGTACCCGATGACCCAGCGCGCGAGCGGCCCGACCTCCATCGCATGGCCCCGCCAGCGCGGCGCCTTGATCCAGGAATATTTCGCGCCCTCGTCAAGCTGTTCGATATTGGTCTTGGTGCCCCTGGCGTTGGGCCCGAGCTCGTAATGCGGCTCGGTGACGCCGTCAAAGGGATGCAGGCCTTTGCTTTCGTCGGGATATTTGTACCAGGAGTGGGTCACGAATTCCTGGATCTCCTCGGGATCGGCATGGTCCACCGGATGCACTTCCGCGAGATTGCCGTTGATGATCGCGCCCCGCGGCAGCTTTAGGCTCGCATCCGAATAGTCGTTGGCGTGCTCCGGCACGTCGCCATAGGCGAGCACATTCTTGCCGGAGAGGCCGCCGCCATAGAGCCAGTCCTTGTAGAAGGAGCCGATGGCCATGATATCGGGGATGTAGACTTTCTCGTTGAACTCGATCAGTTGGTCGATGACCGAGGTGACCACATTCAGCCGTTCCATGTTGATAGCGCCGACGCCACCGGTCCCGTCAATATTGATTGGACAGGGCACGCCACCGACAAGCCAGTTCGGATGCGGGTTCTTCCCACCGAAGATCGAGTGGATCTTGACGATCTCCTTCTGGAAATCGAGCGCCTCGAGATAGTGCGCCAACGCCATCAGGTTTGCCTCGGGCGGCAGTTTGTAGGAAGCGTTGCCCCAATAGCCGTTCTTGAAGGGACCGGGCTGACCCGACTCGACGAATTTCTTGAGCCGCGTCTGGATGTCCTTGAAATAACCCGGCGAGGAGAGCGGCCAGTCGGATACCGACTGTGCCAGTGCCGACGTCGCCTTGGGGTCGGCCGAGAGCGACGAGACGACGTCCACCCAGTCGAGGGCGTGCAGGTGATAGAAGTGCACCACGTGGTCATGCACCTGCAGGGCAAGCTGCATGAGGTTGCGGATGGAATTGGCGTTTTCGGGAATGGTGATGCCGAGGGCGTTTTCCACCGCTCGCACCGACGTCAAGGCGTGCGTGCCCGTGCAGACGCCACAGATGCGCTCCGTGAACGCCCATGCGTCGCGCGGATCGCGGTTCTTGAGGATCACCTCGATGCCTCGCCACATGGTGCCCGTCGACACGGCGTTGCGGATGATGTTGTTCTCGTCGACATTGACCTCAATCCGCATATGGCCCTCGATGCGGGTGACGGGATCGACGACGATGCGCTTGCCGGAATTGTCCAGCGTGAAGCCGTTTGGAGTTTCGATCTTCATGGTGGTGTTTCCTGGCGTGAGCATTATGCGTCGGCTTCGCGCTTCGTGGTTACGCGCTTGACGACAGTCACCGCGGCATGCGCGGCGATCGCACCACCGACGACCCCCGCAGCGGTCAAGCCGATCTTGTCGGCATTGGCCTCGATGCCTAACTGGTGGACGTTGGTCAGCCGGTCATAGAAGCTGCCCTGATCCCAGAAACCTTTCTCGGAGCAACCGATGCAGCCATGGCCCGACTGGATAGGGAAAGAGACGCCTTCGTTCCAGCGCACCGTGGAACAGGCGTTATAGGTCGTCGGCCCCTTGCAACCCGTCTTGTAGAGACAGTAGCCCTTGCGCGCGCCCTCGTCGTCCCATTCCTCCACGAACTGGCCGGCGTCGAAATGGGGGCGGCGATAACATTTGTCGTGGATGCGCTGCGAATAGAACATCTTCGGCCGCCCCTGACGGTCGAGCTCGGGCAACTTGTCGAAAGTGGTGATGAAGGTGACGACGCCGGTCATCACCTCGGCGATCGGGGGACAGCCGGGAACCTTGATGATCGGCTTGCCGCGGATTACCTTGTCGATCGGGGTCGCCTGGGTCGGGTTCGGTCTGGCCGCCTGTACGCAGCCCCACGAGGCACAGGTGCCCCAGGCAATGACGGCCATCGCGTCCTCTGCCATCCACTTCAGCTTCTCGACGAATGGCCGTCCACCGTCGATGCAGAACATGCCGTTCTCGTTGAGCGGCGCATTGCCCTCGACGGCCAGGATGTACTTGCCCTTATACTTCGCCTTGGTTTCCTCGAGAATGGCCTCGGCCTGATGGCCGGCAGCGGCCATAATCATCTCATCGTAATCGAGCGAGATCATCGACAGCACGACATCCTTTACCAACGGATGGGCCGAACGGATGAAGCTTTCCGAGCAGCAGGTGCATTCGAGCCCGTGCATCCAGATGACGGGCACGCGTTCCTTGGTCTCGAGCGCTTCGACCATGGCGGTCGCCGCACCCGGACCGAGGCCAAGACTCGCAGCCGTCAGACTGCAGAATTTGGTGAAGCTGCGCCGGGTGATCCCCTGGCCGCGAATGACATCATAGAAGGTTTCAACAGTTGCCATCGCGCTCCTCCAGCAATCCGGCCCCCGATTCAGTCGTCCGGATCGGCAACCGGCTCCGTCACAGGGAGATCCTGCAAGAAACGGACCGGTCCCAGTTCACCGACCACCCTGTCGCTAGCGCATTGTTGCGAATTATCTATTTCAGAGGAGAACCGAAGCGGATTGGCGTGGCAACGATCGCGATCGTCGTCCTCAAACGACATGCGAGGTGGCAGATAACGGCTCATCAATCGAGTTCGTCTTCGGCACTTCCGGTGGTCCTGCGGCTTTCGTCAACATCGTTTCGAGTGAAACGGACATTAGGCTGTCCCAGTCCTCCGAATAGCGTCGGCCAAGCATGGCTATTGTCCCACGAGTGGTCGTCGCCAACCCAGGCCGATGAGGGTGATTGCCGACAATTCTGTCGTATTTGTCGAACGCGCGACATTATTCGTTCGATGGCTCTTTTTCAGTCGAACGCTAATAATCTGAAACTACCGCGAAATCGGTTTGTCGATACCGGCAGCGCAATCGGCATGAGTTTTGAACCTCCATGCTTGAAGGCGGCGGGCATTGCCGAATGGCATTCAGGTGGCGGAAAACGGTGATGGCTGACGGCCAAAAAAGCATCCTGGGTGCGGGATCCCATTCGATGCAAGGAGAGAGGATGCGAGGGATCTGGACATCCTCTCGGTCCGAGTGGGGACGAAAGTCAGCCGGCATCACGCCGCCGACCTCCCTCCATACAAAGTATTATGATGCCCGTCTGCCTTGGTACACGATCTATCCAACCGTACCGGAGTTTTCCCAGGCGGTCGGCGCCAAGGCTTGCGAGGAATGGCTGAAAGTCCTGCCAGCTGACGATGCTGTGTCGATCTATCTCCACGTTCCATTCTGTCGGTCAATGTGCTGGTATTGCGGCTTTCCTACCAGCATCACTCGTCGGAATGCGTCGATCGTCGATCACCTGGCGATGCTAGGAACGGAAATCAGTTTAGTTGCGGCGCTGGCGCCGCAGGCACTAACCGTCAGAGACGTGCATTTCGGCGGCGGATCGCCAACCATCATGCCGCCAGCGGAGTTTCTCGCCCTAATGGAACTTCTGCGCCGCCGCTTCGCGTTCGAGAAAGCGGCTACCGTCGCTGTCGAGATCGACCCGCGCACGTTCACCACGGAGATGGCCGAAGCCTTGGAGGCAGCGGAGGTGAACCGCGCGAGCCTCGGCGTGCAGAGCTTCGATCCCATTGTTCAAAAGGCGATCAATCGAGTCCAGAGCGAGGCGCAAGTGACGGCTGCCGTCGAGAACCTGCGCCGGCATAAAGTAAGCCGCATCAATTTCGACCTCATGTACGGTCTCCCGCATCAAACAGTGCAGTTCTGTGTCGAGAGCGCAACGACGGCAATCGCGATGCGCCCCGACCGGTTTGCGGTGTTCGGTTACGCGCACGTTCCTTCCTATCGAAAAAATCAGCGCCTCATCGATGGGACGGCACTACCGGACGCGGCTGCCCGCGCGGAACAGGCAGCGGCCGTGGCAGACACGCTGGTTGCCGCCGGGTATCGCCAGATCGGCCTCGACCATTTCGCGTTGCCGGATGACGAGCTCGCGCTGGCGCAGAGAGCCGGACGCCTGCGGCGCAATTCCCTGGGTTACTCGGCCGACACCTGCCAAACCCTGATCGGCTTCGGCGCGTCGGCTATCGGTCGTCTAGGCGAAGGGTATGTCCAGAACGAACTTACTCAGAGTTCGTATAGCCGACACATCGCAGCTGGTCACCTCGCGACATCAAGGGGCTGCCGTCTCACCGGCGAAGATCGCGTGCGAGCCGAGATCATCGAGCGGCTCATGTGCAATTTAGAGGCGGACGTGCCGGCAATCTGCGCCGCTCACGGATTTGATCCGATCCTCTTTGTCGATCCAGCTGAGCGCTTGGCGATGTTGGCCGAGGACGGGATCGTGGACATTGACAATGGTTTCGTCCGCGTGCGGCAGGAGCATCGCTTTCTGCTTCGAGCTGTCGCTGCCGCATTTGACGCTTATCTCGACCGCGCCCCCTACTAGCGCCGTGTTCTCGGCATCTGCGACCGGTATCTGCAGCGCGCGCCGGCGGCGCCGGCCGAGCTTGGTTCACATACTTGCATTTGGGAGCGCAAGGCGGACGCAGGATTTCGCAGGCTTCTGGACAGTGCACACCACTGAGCAGATGTCACAATACCCTTGCTGTCGGTGGTGCTGAGTCGCACGGCTACGCTTGACCACAGGGAGGTGCGCAGGCCCGGCCAGCCGCCCCATGGCACTGGAGAAGCTGCCCGGCCGCCGCCGAGAGGCGAGCTTTCCCTGTGGCCCGTTATCCTTTCCTTCGCTCGAGCGGCGCTCCGACGATCATCACGGCGGGGTCAGCGGAGAGAAGCTGTTTTGCGACCGACCGGACATCCTCCACAGTTACGGCCTGGATCAGCCGTTTCCGCCGCTCGATATAGTCGATGCCGAGATCTTCCATCTGGATTGCGACCAGAGTGTTGGCGATCGCGCTGGATGAGTTGAGATGGTCGACGGCGTAACCGCCGATGACGTTCTTCTTCGCTGCTTCGAGCTCCTCCTCGCTGACGCCCTCCTCCGCCATCCGCCTCACCTCGGTGCGAACGAGGGACAGCGTCTCTGCGGCCCGATCCGGGCGGGTCCCCGTGCCGATTACGAGCGCCGAGGCATGGTCGTTGTTCACGAGGGTAGATCCGATGTGATAAGCGAGCCCTCGCTTCTCGCGCACCTCGTTCCAGAGCCTGGACGTGAACGCTTCTCCCCCGAGGATGTGGTTCATCAGATAGGCTGCGAAGAACCGCGGGTCTTTGTCGCTGACCCCGGCATAAGCCAGGCGCAGCCCAGTCTGGGGCAGGTCATACGGGATGCGAACCTCCTGCGCCAGCTTGGGCGCGGTTTCTGCAACCGGCACCAGGGAGGGTTCAGCAGGCAACCCGCCGAATATCCGATCCAGATCGCGCTTGAGCGCACCCGCGTCGATCGCTCCCGCCACGGCGATGGTCAGGTTGCCGCGCGCGAACAGCCGCTTACGAAGCGCCTTAAGATCGGAGGGTTTGGCAGTGGCAAGGGTCTGCTCGGTGCCTTCGTCCTGCCGGGAGTACGGATGCTCGCCATAGAGCGCCTTCCCCCATGCGATCTTTGCCACCGCCTCCGGATCCTTGGCCTCCGCGGTGATGCCGGAGACGATCTGAGCGCGGACGCGATCCGTCGGTCCTTGGTCGAAGCGTGGCTGCTCGATGGCCAGCCGGAGAAGATCGAACGCAACATCCTTTTGATCGGCAAGCACTCGCATGGAGCCGTAGACCGCATCGCGCCCGGCGTCGAACCGCATCTCGGCGCCAGCATCGTCCAGCCGCTCCTGGAAGGCTTCTCTGTCAAGGTCGCCGGCCCCTTCGTCGAACAACCCGGCCATGAGATTGGCAAGGCCCTCCTTACCGGAGGGATCCTGCGTGCTCCCGCCCCGGAACGCGAAACGGACGGTAACGATCGGTATCGAATAGTCTTCCACCAGCCAGGCCTTGATCCCGCTCGATGTCCTGACTTCCTGGATGGCCATGGCCGCCCGAGCCGGCATCGCGGCAAGGCCTAAGAATACGAGCGCGACCAGCAGTGGCTTGGCGGCACCGATCGGCAGTCGGTTGAACATTGTCATCGGCTTTTGTCTCCTGAGGTCGCGCTTTCCCGCGGCAACAGATATCCCGCCACCGATCGGTCCGGATTAAGATATTTTCTGGCAACCGCCTGCACCTGCGTCGAAGTTACCGCGCGGACCCTCAACGGCCATGCCTCTAAGTCGTAAACAGTGCTGCCGGTCGCAAGCGCCTTCCCGTAGATGCTGGCCATTCCCGTCTGGCTGTCGCGTGCGAAGATCATCGAGCGCACCAAGCGGTTCTTGCCCTTCTCCAGTTCGACATCGGTAACACCGGTCTCGATGATTTTCCGGACTTCAGCGTCGAGCGCGTCTTCCACCGCCTCGATCGTCGCCTCGCCCCGCGGCGAGCCATAGATCGTGAAGCTGGACGGATCGAGCGATCTTCCCTGGAAATAGGCGCCGCCCCAGGAGGCAATTCCCTGTTTCACCACCAATTCCTGATTGATCCGGCTCCGCGTTCCTCCGCCAAGAATTTCCGCCAGAAGATCAAGGGCTTCCGCTTCACCCGGCTCGGTTATTCTGTAGCAGGGCGCCACCCACGACTTTTCGAAGCTCGGTACGGTCACGCGCGGGTCGGTGAGCACGACCGTTCGTTTGGTGTTCTGCTCCGGCTCCTGCGGCCTCACCCGCTGCGGCAGGTCCGGGCCGCGCGGTATGGCCCCGTAGGTCTTGTCCGCGAGCCGCCACACCGTTCCGGCGTCCACATCGCCTGCCACGACCAGTATGGCGTTGTTCGGGGCGTAGTAGCGATCGTAGAACGCCACGGCGTCGCTGCGATTGAGCTGTTCCATCTCGTGCATCCAGCCGATGACGGGGATACGGTAAGGATGGTTCTGATAGAGCGTCGCCTGTGTCTCCTCCTCGAGAAGCCCCTCCGGATTGTCTTCGACCCTCAAGCGCCGCTCCTGGAGAATGACATCGCGCTCCGGCACGATCACCGCGTCCGTGAGCACGAGATGGCGCATCCGGTCAGCTTCGAATTCCATCATCGTCCCGAGCGCCTCCGGCGTGACAGTCTGATAGTAGGCGGTGTAGTCGGACGACGTGAAGGCGTTCTCCTCGCCGCCGATCTCTGCGACCTTTGCGTCAAACTCGCCGGCCGGGTGCTTGCTCGTGCCCTTGAACATGAGATGCTCCAAGAAATGAGCAATGCCCGATTTGCCGGGTGGCTCATCGGCGTTGCCGGCTTTGTAAAAGACCATCTGCGTGACAGTCGGCGCCCGGTGATCGGGTATGACGACCACCTCCATGCCGTTGCTCAGCAGGAAATTTCCGATCTCGGATTCGTCTCGCGGGGCCTCGACGGCCGCCGCTTCGAAGGTCATCAGAGTTTGCAGCGCAACCATGCTCAGGGCAAATGCACGTATACGCGAATTTATTCCTCCATGAATCATCGGCCGCCCTCCAAGCGAAGATGGTCGGCATTACAGCTGTTGTGGCTCGACCCATTTAGCACCGCAGCCAGGAGGGCCTGATCGAAGGCGGGCCGCTTCACGCCCGTGGCGACATCGACCAGCATGAACCGGTGCCCGCCACGACTAGTCCCTCGGTAGACGAACCCCTCGGCTCCGTTCAATAGGAACGGCCGCCGTGGGATTTTGCCGGCAAGCAGGCCATAGTGATCGTTGCGGGCGCGCAAGGGCAACCTCGGCAAAAGCGCCCGTGCAGCGTCGGCTCGACTGTTGCTTGGCGGGTTCGGGCCCTTGCCTCTACGGCATTTGGAACGTCCAGCTGTGGAATGACCGGACGAAGGCACCGACAAAAAGCATGGTGGTAACATTTCGACATCTCCGCGCGTTTATCTTTGATCCCATGACGCGTCTGCAGATGCCTGAAGCAATATGCGTGCCGAAGGAAACCTCTTTGGAACCAGCGTGTTCGATTGAACCGCAGTCTCGCCATGTCCAACATTGTCGTATATCGGACAATGCCAAGCGACATTGACGTGTTGCAGCGTGACAAGCGCGACGGACTCCCGACGGCTTCGCGTGGGCGCCATCGCCCCATTGACTGCGATGCGGGCGCCAAGCGTCTCGACCATGAACCGGCCGCGATTTTCGGCGACCTGATACTGGAGCAGCGCATTGAGCTAGGCCTCAGCTCTGGATGCTTCTGGTCGCGCAGATGCAGGTACCAGAACCGGGGGTGACCGAGGTAGCCGCGTCCTACTGACCCGAATTCACACCGTATGACTCGAACCAGATCTCACGCTTGGATCGGATGAATCCATTAAGGATTTCTTGATGTGGGGCGGGCTAATCCATAACGTGTAGTAATGTTGTGTAGAAGTAGAGTCCAGATTGAGCCGTTCCACTAGTCGCCGCCTCACCTTGGAAGCGATCTCGCTCCTTGTCGGTATCATCGGCGCTCTCGTTGCACTTACCACTCCCATCGGCACTTATGTTTGGTCGGTTTTCAGCTCCCAAAGTGCATCGCTAAGCGGGGCGGTGGTCTATGCGGACGGAGATGGCATTCAGTTCTCTTTGACCAATGATGGGAACCGGACGGCTTCGATCGTTCGGGCCGCGGTCACGGGCAAATTTCCTGATGATCGCTGTCGACCCAATCTCGACATCGAAAACTGGCTTGACCCTGAGACGTTCGCATCGGTAATCGAGCCAGCCAAGACACAGAGCTATCGAGCGAAATTTCGCGCGCACCCTGACCTGTACGTCACCAGTTTTGCCAGCGACGTATTGGTCGATCCCAAGATGACCTCAATAATTGCAAAGCATCGCAACTGCACGCTGACGGTGTACTATGTCGACTATGACAAAAGCTTGCGGCAAGTTTCCTTTCCGTTTGCCTGTATTGCCCAGGTTTCCTGCTAACAGCTTCAGGTCAGCATCGTACACGCCCCGGCTGGCGCGCATCAGTTCGACGTTAAACAGGCCTTGCGTCAGAGTATCGATGCATTTCATCGTGCAACTCAGGCGCACAGGGCCAATTTTGAGCTTGCTGTCACACCAAAAGCAGCTTCCAGGCGTTCACCTAGGCTAGCAACCAAGCAAATCGGCATAAAGGCGCAGGCACTCATCGTGACCTTGCGCAGATCAAGGAAACGCCGCATATAAGTCAGAGGTTTAATCGTGATTAGAACTATGAAGAAGAGATCTGAGACAACGCCGGTAAAGGGCGGGTGGGTTAAGCGCGAAGCTGCCACAGGCCGTTTCATGGAGGTTGTCACACACAAGGGTGCTGCTAAGGCAAGTTCGAAAACGGAGGCTACGGTAAGGGAAGCTTCGTCCAAGCGCAGTTCGGCGCTGAAGCGCCTGGCAGATCGCTAGCCGTCGGCATTACAGGCTGACCCTCGCGGACGCCATCACAGCTCACGACGAAGCTCTGACGTATGGCGGCCTGGAAGGCGTTAGCAGCCTGCACCTGATCGAGTCTGCGCTGGCGCGACCCTATTCGGGTTATCATCGCCCCATTGCTCAAAAGGCCGCAGCTCTTCTGCACAGCATGGTCGGCAATCACGGTTTTGCGGACGGTAATAAACGAACAGCTTGGCTTCTTGTCGAGATCTTAATCGACCGTAGTGGATATAAGCTGGATATTCCGGACGATGAACCCGTCGATGATCTCGTCGTTGCCGCCGCCGCTGGGGAGATTGATTCGACGAACTGGTAACCTGGTTTAAGTCTAGGTTAGTGAGAGACAGTCGCTAGCTGTGAGTTTTCCATAGGTTGTCCATCTGGTCCGGACCGGGCACGCTGAGGTTATCGAACCGGCGGCCGTGTTAGCAGTTGAGGTTCGCCCGCCTGATGACGAGTTTTACGCTCACTTTGATACCTGATGCGTTGCAACGCATGTCTGCCTCGGTTCTCTCATCTCCATTCGCGCCCTTGTGTCCGACGGTCTTCACGCCGGTAGGAGATCTGGCGCGGGTCTTCCTCGTAAGGGCGCGTATCGACCTGGCAGCACCGGCTGCGGTAGTGCAAGGACTTCACCCGGCTTAGTATAGACCTTCGTCAGGCAGTCGGACTGGAGTTAGTCCGTCGTCGACGAAACCAAAATAGTGGATCTCCCGCCTGTAGCCGGAGCGGATTTGGTAAACTGCAAGGTGGCGCGAATCCGGGGACCAGCTAAGCGTCGAGAAGGCATAATAGTGGCGTCCTGTCTGCACGAACAGCACGCACGTTAAAGCGCCTATTACCGCGCGACAATGAACGTGAGATTCAGCGTTAATAGGATGGGCGTCTGCGGCTATCGTGTAGCACAGAGACGGCGTAGCCAAAGTCCTGACCCTGGTCCGGATTGACGCCTCGAATCTTCAGATCTCTATCTGGGCGCCTGAGCGCCGCCCACCGCGAGGCCCGTAAATTTTCAGCCGGACGAAGTGCGCGGAAATACATCCATCACGTGGATACATTCTATCAAAACAATCGATTACACCAAGTGTCCAGCGAGGAGTTATGAAGGCGTCACGGGCGGTCGGGCATTGCATCACTATGGAGTATTTGCGATGGAAAAGTTTTTCCGGGGCAACGATGGCGCGGACACCCTCTTCGGCAGCAATGGCGACGATGTGATCATCGATTTTGCCGGCAATGACTGGATCGACGCTCGTGCGGGCACTGACCGCGCCTTCGGCGGCGCGGGAAATGACCGGGTCCTCGGCGGCTCGGGCAATGACCAGGTCTACGGCGAAGAGGGCAGCGACTATCTCTCCGGCGACAACGGCCGCGACAAACCCCGCGTTGCCGGCGAGGACAATGACTACCTCTCCGGTGGCGCCGGCGATGATGTTCTCTTCGTCGGGGACGGTAGGGATTGGCTGAGAGGGGGCGACGGGGGCGACATGTTCGTGTTCCAGTTCCACAACCCGGTGCGCGGGTCCCACAACCCGATGCCAGGGGTCTTTCCCAAACAGGGGCCGGACCCGGACATCTCCACCATCCTCGATTTCGACCCGGCTCAGGATACTTTCGCCTTCGATGCGGCGGGCCTCTACAACGACGGCTTTGGTGCCAACTTCATTAACCACGCCAGCGTGCAGTCGGGCTACCCGGTGGACACCTTCTACAGCGGCGCTGCCTCGGGTGCGAAGGGCGAGCACGTCGTGGTGATCACCGACCAGAGTTTCGCCAGTGGCTCAGCCGCCGCGAGGGCGATTTCCGGCGAGGCCGTTGGCGACATCATAGTCTACCACGACTTCAAGACCCACACGGCCAACCTCGCCTATGTCACCTCGGCTAACAACGTGGACGAGTTGATTCATCTTTCTGATGTGTACAGTGTGGGTAACCTTGCAAATCTCCACCTGAGCGCGTCGGACTTCACATTCGTCTGATTCCGCTATTTGCCACGACCCGTAGCGCCCAGCGGACACAGCGTTTTCAGCTTGCCGGTGAGTCCGCTGGTCGCAAACCCAATACTCCTGAAAGTGGCATGGTCGGAAGCGTTCGATCGGGATGCCCCACCTCCCAAATGGCGCTCGGGTCGAGCGTCGCGCGCCATCATGCTCAGAACCTGAGAACAATTCGAGGGGCATTCCGCTCGCATTTAAGCTTGAAGAAGCCACAGCTCTGCCAGCCCAGCTTATCTGTGCCGGCTCACCATCTTCGCTTCGGCGCGAGAGCGCAGATTCTCAGCTTCACTGCATCTGAGTGACGCTTCAACACATGCGGCTATGAAGCAATTCCTTGCGGAATTCGCATATTCGGAGTGGTGCAACGCTTCACGGCAGACTTGCACCGCCCGTGCTTGCTGCATCCCCTGCCTCGGCCATTCATTCTCCAGGAAATCAAGTGCGTCGTAGGGCCCGCAGAACTGGCGCTTCATGCCGTTTTGCAACGTCACCCACAGTGGGGCACGCCATGGAACTTCTCTCATTTTCGGACCTCCTCGAAGATCGTACTCAGAACCGCAAACCCCTCGTGTTCGTTCTCACGCTACAACGATTCGTTACCCTTGGTGACCCATAAGCCAAGCGGCGCAAAATATCGCGCATCAGGGCAGGTTCCACGACCGGCCTGTTTTGCTGGGCTGTCACTCCTGCGTTCGCGTAACCGCGCCGACAGGAAGAGGACCTCCATGCACCGCGCACTGGGCGAAACAACCGCCCCGTTCTCCGCTGACGGAAATCGATGATGAGGAGCACAGACCTTTAAGAAAGAGATCGCAGGAGACGCCACCGCAACTGCTGCCCGCGTCTGTCCGCGTTTGCGGCAACATTTTTTGGTTCCGCCAGCACGGAGTTCAGGCATCGTTTGAGGAGGTTGTCGAACGGATTGCCGTCTTATCTGGACGCATCCTATCTCTCACCAGCAGCGAGCCGCCCACCTGGCATGGTGCTTGCGTTGGATCCCGGGACAGGCGCAAGTCTTACCCGTACGCGCGGCCGATTTCATTCGACGGTGGCGTGAAGGAGATCGGTGCCCAACCGACTGTGGAGGTACTTTTGACGATGAGTGCCACAAGCCTTTGTTTTACGGTCCCCGCAACTCGACCCAATGTTGGGGCGAGATCACCTCCTCTTACTGCCCGGATTGGCAAGACCGTGGTGATCGAGCACCGCGGCGATCAGGCTGACCGATGCCGGACATTTCACCCCAATATATCCATGGCATCGATGACCCCCATCCAAACAATCGATTGTGATTATGCTACGGCCTGTTGCATGAAGATAAGCGTGATCCGAAGGCGGCGCGGCATGCATGGTGAGGAGCTGTCGGCGGGCACCAGCACGCACTCTCTTGATTGGCTACCGACGAGACAGCAATGGTGAACACAGGTCAGGCCCGGTTGGGCGAAGGGGACACTTCGCTTCGGCAGCTCGATGCCGCCCTGCACCGGTTGAAACACCTGCACGATACTCTCCTCGACAGGTTACAGTGCCTCGACTGCGACAATGACCACGTGTCCAGCCTGGCCGCGCCGCTACGGACGCAACGCTCTGAATGCACGGTTATCGTGTGGCCGGCTGCTCGTGGACACGGTGACATCGGGCCCAGGATCAATGCCGCACCCCCATCTCACCGCGATCGAGCAAAAAGAACAACTCCATGGCGCTCGCGCGGATTCGGCAATGTGCTGATGCCGTGAACTACGAGGATTTATAGTTGAAGAAGCCGTCCATCCCACTTGCCACTGTTCTTTTCTGTGCAGCGCTGCTTCCCTTCGGGAGTGCCACGGCGGATCAGCCGGCAGCACCTGCCCTTACGGTATCGCTGGTGACGCCGGCGCTACGGGAGTGGCCGGAAACAGTTCCTGCAAGCGGATGGCTCAAACCCTGGCAGGAAGCGGTCATCGCCTCCGAGACGAGCGGCCTTCGCGTAACGGACGTTCTGGTCGATGTCGGATCGGTTGTGACCAAGGGCCAGACGCTGGTCCAGCTTTCCCAGCAGAGCGTGCTGGCGGACCTTCGAAAGCAAGCCGCGGCCGTCGAAACCGCCAAGGCAGATTTAGCAAAGGCCAAGGCGAACGCGGACCGAGCCCGGCAGCTTCGGCCCTCGGGAGCAATTTCGGATGAGAAGGTCGCCGAGCGTTTGACTGACGAGCAGATGGCAATAGCAAGCCTCGAATCCCAACAGGCCGCGCTCGACAGCCAGAAGATCAAGCTCGCTCAGACGACTGTCACTGCCGTTGATGACGGGCTGATAACGTCACGCACCGCCGATCTTGGCGCAGTCGTTTCCACTGGCACCGAGCTGTTCCGCCTGGTCCGTCAGCAGCGCGTCGAGTGGCAGGCTGAAGTTTCGGCACGCTTCCTGTCACGCATTGCCGAAGGATTGAGCGTCAAGATCAACGTCCCGGATGAGCGCGCCGTTCAGGGCAAGGTGAGGCTTGTCGGACCGTCTGTCAGCACCGAGACCGGCCGCGCGATCGTCTATGTCACGCTTCCGGCCGACGTCCATCCGCCTGTCGGTCTTTATGTCACCGGCAGCATCGAGCTAAAGACGACTTCGGCCCTCACGGTTCCCGAGACAGCGATCGTGTTCCGCGACGGCATGAGCTACGTCTTTACGATCGGCGACGACAGGCGGGTGCGACGGGTCCGGGCGGAGACGGGCCGCCACAAGAACGGCGAAGTCGAGATTCTCTCCGGCATAGATCAGTCCTCAAGGATCGTGGCATCGGGCGGAGCCTTTCTGTCGGACAACGACCTCGTGAATGTCGCCGAGCAAGGCTGATGAATTTCTCCGCCTGGTCGATTCTCAATCCCATACCGGCGATACTGCTCTTCGCAATGCTCACGATCGGTGGGATATTGGCTTTCGAACGCCTGCCGATCCAATACTTCCCGGACATGGACCTTCCGAGGATCGACATCACCGCGACCCTTGAGGGCGCGGCGCCGGCGCAGCTCGAGACGGAGGTTGCCCGCATAATCGAGGACCGGGTGGCCTCGTTGAACCATCTCGACCACATCGCCACAACGATCACCGACGGAACCGTCTCACTCAGCGCCACCTTCGAGCTGGAGAAGAACACCGATGAAGCCTTGAACGAGGTCCGCAATGCTGTCGACAGTGCAAAGGGGGATCTGCCGGCGAAGATGCAGACGCCGAGCGTCACCAAAGTCACCCTGCAGAGCGCCGCGCTGGTCACCTACGCGGTCCGTTCGTCCCATCTTAGCGAGACAGAGCTTTCCTGGTTTATCGACAACGATATGACGAAGACGCTTCTATCGGTACCGGGAGTGGGACAGGTGAACCGATCGGGCGGCATCGATCGCGAGGTTCATGTCGACCTCGATCCGGCGACGATGGCATCGCTCGGGGTCACTGCAGCGACTGTTTCAGAACAGTTGAAGTCGGTCCAGGCTGATACGTCGGGTGGGCTTGGAGAAATCGGCGGGGCCCGCCAGACGCTGCGGACGCTCGGCGCCGTCGCATCCGTCGAAGACCTCAAGGGACTGCAAATTCCGCTGCCCAACGGCCAGCAAGTCCGTCTTGACGATGTCGCTTCCGTCACTGACAGCTTCGCGGACCGGTCGTCGCTTGCCTATCTCGACGGCCAGCCCGTGATCGCTGTCGCGATCAAACGCTCGAACGGGTTCTCGGACACCGGCGTTGCCGCCGACGTCGACGAGGCGGTAGCACAGTTCGCCGCCAAACATCCCGACGTGCAGATCGATAAAGTCTACAGCACCGTCGGGGCAGTCCTCGAGAACTATCATGGTTCGATGCACATGCTGTACGAGGGGGCGATCCTCGCCGTCGTGGTGGTCTGGCTCTTCCTGCGGGATTGGCGCGCGACGATCTTGTCGGCCGTGACGCTGCCATTGTCGGTCGTACCGACCTTCCTCTTAATGTACGCCGCTGACTTCAGCCTCAATGTCATCACTCTGCTTGCACTGTCGCTGGTGGTCGGCATTCTTGTCGACGATGCCATCGTGGAGATCGAAAACATCGCCCGCCACCTCCAGATGGGCAAACGACCGATTGATGCAGCCCTCGAAGCGGCCAATGAGATCTGGTTAGCGGTTGTCGCGACCACGCTCACGCTCGTCGCGGTCTTTGTGCCGACGGCATTCATGGGCGGCATATCAGGGCTGCTCTTCCGGCAGTTCGGCATCACCGCCGCAGTCGCCGTACTCGCCTCGCTGATCGTTGCGCGCCTGCTAACGCCGATGATGGCCGCCTATTTCATGAAGCCGCATTCCACCCAGCAAAAGGATGGGCGAATCATGCGTGCATACATGGCGATTGTGAAGGCGTCTTTGAAGCACAGGAAGAAAACGCTCCTCGTGACCGCGGTCTTCGTCGCACTCTCGCTTTCCACCATCCCGTTCCTGAAATCGGGCTTCCTGCCGGCTGCCGACGACGCGCGGACCCGGGTGACGCTGACCCAGCAGCCCGGAGCCACAATCGATCAGATGGACACAACGGCCAGGAAGGCGGCGGACATCGTAAGCAAGCTGCGCGATGTGACGCATGTCTTCTCGTCGGTCGGTTCTGCATCATCGGGTGATGGCCCGCAGATCAGTATTGGAACAGCCACGCTCGACGTCATGCTGACGCCCATTAACGAACGAGACCGCAAGCAGTCAGAGATCGAAAAGGATATCCGCTCGGCCCTCTCGGTGCTCCCCGGCGTGCGGGTTGCGGTCGACAACGGTGGCCACGGCACGCAGCTCGTCATCACCCTTGCAAGCGACGACTCCAATGCCCTTGGCGAAGCAACCAATGCGCTTGAGGAGCAACTCCGAACGCTCAATGGGATCGGAGCGGTGACTTCGACCGCTTCGAGGCAGGCGCCCGAGGTTCAGATCACCCCGGACTTTGTGAGCGCAGCCGCACTCGGGGTGACGTCAAGCGCCATCGCGGAAGCCGTGCGCGTTGCGACGCGTGGAGACTACTCTTCCGCCCTGCCAAAGCTCAATCTGCCTCAGCGGCAAATCCCCATCGTCGTCCGCTTCAAGCCCGAGGCACGCACAAATCTCGACGACATCAGGAACATAAGGGTGCCCGGAACCCATGGCAGCGTCGATCTTGGATCAATCGCCGACATACGTATCGGCGGAAGTCCTTCCGAGATCGATCGCATCGATCAAATGCGCAATATGACTCTTTCGGTCGAGCTCAACGGCCGTATCCTGGGCGACGTCTATCGCGAGGCAAAGGCGCTGCCGGCTCTTGAGCACCTGCCGGCGGGCGTCACGCTCGTGAAGCAAGGCGAACTTCAGCGCAGTTCGGAACTGTTCCAAAGCTTCGCTCTTGCAATGGCGATCGGCGTGTTCTGCATCTATGCAGTGCTCGTCCTGCTCTTCCACGACTTCCTGCAACCGTTCACCATCCTCATGGCCCTTCCGCTTTCGCTCGGAGGCGCACTGCTGCCACTAGTGGTGACCGGAACCAGCTTCTCGATGCCGGTGGTCATCGGGCTGCTGATGCTCATGGGCGTGGTGACGAAGAACTCGATCCTTCTAGTCGAATACGCGATCATGTCGCGCCGCCAGGGAATGTCGCGGTTCGATGCACTCGTCGATGCCTGCCGCAAGCGCGGGCGTCCCATTGTCATGACAACCATCGCCATGGCATCGGGCATGCTCCCGGTTGCTTTGAGCCTGACGGGGGGCGATTCAAGTTTCCGACGGCCGATGGCCATTGTGGTGATCGGCGGTGTAATGACGTCAACGCTACTCAGCCTTATTGTCATCCCCATCATCTTCACGTTCGTCGATGACCTGCTTGAGGCACTGAAACGGCTCGGACGCCGGACGCAGGCACGCAACGAGATCGCCGGGCAGGAGACGGATGCATTCAACAATTACGAGCCGATTGCCTTCAAACCTAGCTCCGCGGCTCGAGGACATGGCCAGAGCTGATTATCTCTCAGCACATTTGGCAGCAGAGGAATATCTGTTCCTCGGGCGGCACGTCGGGGACCGCCGGGGCGTAGGCGTAAGAGGTCTCCTCTACGATTCGGAAGCCCGCCGTTTCGATGACCGTGCGCAACTCCTCTCGCAGATAACCTGATACCCGGATAGTGTTTCCCAGGAACGGGATCGGGACATCGTCCACATCCGCCTCCACCATCGAGAGGGCGAACAAGCCACCAGGAACCAGCAGATGCCGGACCGTCAGTAGCGCGAGCGGAATCTCCATTCGTGGCAGCATCAGCAGGGAGAAGAAGGCCGCGGCCGCCTCGAACCGGCCGAGATCCCGCGGACCGCCAGGTCGCAGGTCGGCGAGGTCCATCTGGTGGAACGTTGCACCTGGGACGTACTCACGGGCGAGTTCCACCATCCCGCGAGATAGATCGATGCCCACCACCTCGAAACCGGCATCAACCATCTGGCGCGCGGTTGGCACTCCAGTGCCGCAGCCAAGGTCCAGAACCCGGGACCCCGTCGGTAAGGACCTGATCAGCCATTCGCCCGCCGAAACTTGACCCTCCTTGTGCGGAAAGGCCTCATCATAGCGGTCGCCGATGGCGTCGAAGGCCTCTGCCTGGCCCTCGCGGTGCAGCTGAAGGCTCTCGTAGTCAGGCCCTTTGTTCCGATTGATCACGCAAATAGCCTATCATCGAACATCCAGAACCCTTTTTCCGTCAGGCGAACCCACAAATCAAGATCACCCTTAAGGGTCGTGGTCAACGTCGTGTCAGCGGCTGTCACCGCCTCAGGCGGATTAACACTTCGCAGCTTGAGATTCAGGCAGCCGCAATGGCCTTATGCCAGATAGTCATCGAGCGACGACTGCGAAACTCGAGTGTATGTCGTAATGCCCATCCCGTCCGGCGTACACTTTGTCGATGGCGTCGCAGGTGAACGCGTTGGCACATAGCGCCTTGCCACTCTCTGGCCCCGCCGATGCCAGTTCTTCCGGCATAAAGCCACGTACCCGTCTGTGCCGTAGAGCCCTACGGGGGCTTTGCGAAGCGCACGCCCCTGTCACAACGGTCCCGCCCTGGCCGACCTGACGACGATGCAGGCGATCGATTATAAGGTCGGCTCTCCGACGAATGATACGGCCGATATCCTTGATCCGGTTGCCGCCCATGAAGCTTCTCGCTGTTTTATCTGCCGTCAACCGGACGATGTCGTCACCGCCGGCAGTCAGGCCTGGTTCCAGGCTGCGCCGAGTTCGCTCTGAAAATCGACACCCCTGGTCCCACACGATGATCAAGTGCGCTCCGTCAACAGGGGCGATGTTGCTCGATTTGACTTGAGCGTTGTTGAATGTTACACATGGGTAATCGTTAACCCTTGGTGAAGCCGTGACCGTCTCCCTCAACGACATTGCCGAACGCGCGGGCGTCTCCGTCAAGACCGTTTCCGGTGCGCTGCATGGCGGCTCGGCCCGCATGGCCGAAACGACGAGGCAGCGCATCAAGGAGATAGCCGAGGAACTCGGCTACGTCACCAATCTAGCCGCGCGCAGCATGCGGCAGGGCTGGATGCCGCTGATCGGCGTGGTTGCCGACGAGTTGATCACCTCCCCTTTCGCGACAGAAATCATCCGGGGGCTCGATGGTGCGGCGCGAGCCTCTGACATGGCCGTTTTTGCGATGACCCTGAGCGGCAGCCGCGATGTGGGCGCGGTGATCGAGGAAGTGCGCCGCTTTCGGCCGCGGGCGATTGCCTACGCGGCCATGTATCACAAGACCGTTTCGCTTCCCGCCGAATTCGCCGGCACGGTTGGCGTGATGATCAATTGCCGCGAGGCGAACGATCGGGTGACATCACTGGTGCCTGACGAATTCGGCGCGGCGCGCGAGATCACCACCTACCTCATTGAGGCTGGGCGCCGGAATATCGCCTTCATAACCCTGCCCGGCCTGCTTGCCGGCGAATTGCGCGAAGCGGGCTTCCGTCAGGCGATGAACGAGGCCGGACTCGATGGCGACGGCGCCCCGGTTCTGCCGGCGGTGCGCCGGGCGATCTACAGCGACAGGGCCCATAGCCTGGTCCTTTCGCACGTGACGGAACTGATGGCCAGGTCCGAACCGCCTGACGCGATTCTCTGCGGCAACGACCGCGTCGCGATGGAGGTCTACGCGGCGCTGCGCCGGGTTGGGGCGCAAATCCCCGACGATGTCGCCGTCGCCAGCTTCGACAATCAGGTCGACATCGCCTCGCGTCTCGATCCGCCCTTGACGACCATGGCCCTGCCGCATCGGGCGATGGGGCGTCTGGCCGCGGACATTCTGCTTGCCGGTGACACGATGCCAGGCGAGGTGCACAAGCTTCCGTTCCAAATGGTGGAGCGGTCATCCGTATAAATCAGTAGCCACGTAAAGCCTGTTAAGGAGGAGAAACAGTGATGGGTAATCGTTTACTTTCGTTCCTGATGGCGTCTGTCGCGCTCGGCGGCCTGGCGGAAGCAAAAACCGTCATTCACGTGATGCACCAGGGCGACCCCGGTTGGGTCTCGACCTATGGCGAGGTTGCCAAGCGCTTCGAGGCCGCCAACCCGGATGTCGACATCGAGCTCATCTATGCTCCCCACGACGCCTATAACGAGAAATTCAGCGCCGCGGTCATGTCCAAACAACTGCCCGACGTCATGGAACTCGACGCGCCCTTCCTCGCCAACTACGTCTGGTCGGGCTACCTGCAGCCGATCAAGCCGTTGATCGATCAGGACGTTATCGACGACATGACCGAATCCAACGTCGCGCAGGGCACCTATCCGATCGACAAGGACCTCTACGCCGTCGGCCTGACCGACTCCTCCGTCGTCCTCTACGGCAACAGGAAATATCTCGAAGCGATCGACGCACGCATCCCGAAGGGCGTCGACGACGCCTGGACGCGCGAGGAATTCGAGGGTTACCTCGAAAAGCTCTCGAAGCTCGATGGCGTCAAATGGCCGATCGACACCTTCCGCGGCTACGGCATCAAGACCGAATGGATCACCTATGCCTATGGCCCCATCCTGCAATCGGCGGGCTGCGATCTCATCGACCGTAAGACCTGGAAATCCGTCGGAACGCTGGACAGCGATCCTTGTGTCGATGCGCTGACGATGATGCAGAAATGGGTGAAGAACGGCTGGGTTGTGCCGCAATCCTCCGGCACCAATCAGTTCTTTGCTGAGGGACATCCAGCGGCGCTCGCGCTTGGCGGTCATTGGTTCTATGCGGAAGCCGCGGCTTCGATGAAGGACGATATCGTCGTCATGCCGCTGCCGAAATTCGGGCCGAAAGGCGCAAGCCCCAACGGTACCTGGATCTGGGGCATCACCACCGCCTCCGAACATCCGGATATCGCCGGCAAGTTCCTGAGTTTCATGCTGAAGGACAAGCTCTACCGCGACTATGCGAGAGAGGACTCCGCATATCCTGGCTTGAAGAGCTTCGCCGCCGATTCACCGCTTTACGCCGACGGCGGCCCGATGGCGGTGGCCTTCGAGCAGGCATCGAAAACCGCGATCGCACGGCCCCCGCATCCGGCCTATCCGATCATCACCTCGGCCTTCATGGGAGCGGTGGACGAGATCTTCAATGGCGGCGACGTCAAGGCTGCACTCACCGCGGCAGCCGAGAAGATCGACGAGGATATCGAAGAAAACGACGGCTATCCGCCCTTCGACGAACAGCAATAACTCCCAGGACGGTGCGGCCCGCGGCGCGAATGCCGCGCGGCCGTACGCCCGAAAGACCCGACAGCCCCCCGACAGCTGTTGTCGCGCGGCTCCCGATTACGCGATCTCGTGAGGAGGAGAAGATCATGACCTTGCAGCAACCGGCGCTGCCGGCGATGGCAGTGGCGGCGCGCCCGGCCAGACGGCGGGACTGGAGCCGCCTGTCCCAGGAAATCGGCATGCTCGCGCCGGCGGTCATCCTGCTGACGGTTTTCCTTGTCGTGCCGTTCCTCCTGTCTTTCTGGACGGCGATGACCAACCAGCCGCTGGTGCCGCGCCCGACCCCCGTTCGCTTCATCGGCTTCACCAACTTCCTGCGTATCTTCAAGGACGATCTGTTCTGGACATCTCTCTGGAACGTCTCGCGCTTCACCTTCTGGATCCTGCCGGTGCAATGCGGCCTGGCTTTCGCCACCGCGCTGCTCCTCCACCAGAAGCTGCCCTTCCGCAACCTCTTCCGCGGTCTGTTCTTCCTGCCCGCGATCACCTCGATGGTCGTCGTCTGCGTGATCTGGGGAACTCTCTTCCAGTATCCGACCGGCCCCCTAAATCAGGTGATCGGCTTCCTCTCCGGTGGTCACATCCAGCCAATCGACTGGCTCGGCGACCCGAACTGGGCGATGTTCTCGATCGTGCTCTTGTCGGCATGGCAGGCCTACGGCTTCCAGATGATCGTCTATCTCGCCGGCCTCCAGGGCATTCCGGACGAACTTTATAATGCCGCCCGTATCGACGGCGCCAACGCGTTGCAGCGCTTCTGGCACGTCACCATGCCGGGCCTGAGGCCGACCCACGTCTTCGTGCTGGTCATCACGACAATCCAGGCGTTCAAACTCTATACCCAGGTCGCGATCCTGACCCAAGGCGGCCCGAAAAGCAGCACCGAGACCGTAGTCCACTACATGGTGCGCTCCGGTTTCGAGGAGCAGAAGCTCGGCTACGCTTCGGCCGTGTCGGTCATTCTCTTCCTGATCGTTCTCGTCATCGCGCTCCTGCAGCGCCAGCTCCTGAGGCGTTTCGATGTCTGATCTCGCAATCCCCACCCTGCACACAGAGGCAAAGCGCGAGCGCTCCGCGATCGGTTCGCTACGCGTCGTCCAGACAGCCTCGATCCTCGTGATCGCCCTCGTTATCGTGTCGCCGCTGTTCATGCTCTTGATCGCCAGCCTCAAGGACGACCGCTTCCAGATTCTGGCCGATATGGGAAGTTTCCGGGCCTTCTGGGTCTCCAACCCGACGCTCTCGAATTTTGCCGAGGTGAGCAATCTCTCAGGTGAGCTGGCCTTCGGCCGCTATCTTGTGAACTCGCTGTTCATTCTCGCCTGCACGGTCGGCGCCGGTCTGATCGTCAATTCGATGGCGGGGTTCGTGCTCGCCTGGGGTTCGCTGCGCGGCCGCGCGCTGGTCCTGTCCCTGGTCATTGCTCTCTACGTGATCCCGCAGGAGAGCATCATCATGCCGCTCGTCATCATGGTTTCGCGGGCCGGCATGACCGACACTTTTGCGGTGCAGATCGTCCCCTGGATCGCGAGCCCCCTTTACATCTTCCTGTTCTACCAGTTCTTCGCCCAGCTTCCGAAGGAGCTCTTCGAAGCGGCTGAAATGGACGGCGCCTCGGTCTTCCGCATCTACCGTTCGATCTTCCTGCCCTTGAGCCTGCCGGCGCTCGCCACCGTCTCGATCCTCATGGGGATCGAGAGCTGGAACCAGTATCTCTGGCCCATCCTGGTAACGCAGACCGATTATGCCCGACCGATCGCTGTCGGGATCGCCACCTTCTTCGGTCAGGACAGCATCTATTGGGACCGTGCCATGGCAGCGTCCGTCCTGATGATGATCCCGATCCTCGCTCTCTACCTCGCCTTCCAGCGCTGGTTCGTGAGTTCCTTTATTGGTTCCGCCGTGAAAGGTTGATCAATGACAGGCCATACGCCCCCCTCTTCCCTTCTCGACGGCAGCCTGAGAACGCTGAAGGCTGCCCTCGCCGCCGGGACCACGCTCCATGCGTGGCTGAAGCCAGTCGATACGGGTACGCCGGCCGAGCTGAAAGCGAGCCAGGACGGACAGGAAATTGGCCGGGTAACGGCGCGAAACACCGAGGAGTTCGAGTTCCGGGCGCTGCTGATCGAAACCGCCGGCGAAACTTCTTTTAGCTATGACGCCACGACCACCAAACTCTCCATCGTCTATGCTTTCTCGGAAACGGACGTCTTGGAAAAAGGCATCGTTGTTCTTTACAGCGGCGAGGCCAATTCGACACCCCTTGTTCCTGGCGGCTATCACTTCCGCCCGCCTTTCGGCTGGATGAACGACCCCAACGGTTTCGGCCGTTTCGGCGACAAGGTTCATCTCTTCTATCAGCACTATCCCCACAGCCTGCGCTGGAACACGATGCATTGGGGCCATGCAGTCTCGGATGACTATCTCCGCTGGAAGCACCTTCCGATGTTTCTGTTTCCGTCGGCGGGACTCTCGGCTCGCGCCGACGGCCGCGGCGGCGCCTTCTCCGGCTCGGCAATTCCCCTTGCTGGAGAGGAGCCAGGCCTCCGCGTTTTTTTCACCGAGCAGGTGAAAGACCGCGAGCCGGAAGAGCAGATCCAGTTGACTGCCGTCAGTCGCGATCAGATCGGCTCCGGGCCGGCGGAGATCATCCTGCCGGAACGGCCGGCCGGCCTCGGCCTGACACTCGATTTCCGTGACCCCTATGTGATCAAAGGTCCGGACGGACGCTGGAAGATGCTCCTCGGCAGCCGCGATCATGCGGGGGGAGTGATCCTGCTCTACGAGACAGCCGATCCGGACGCCGCGGTTGGCTGGAGCTTCGTCGGAATTCTTCACCGCGAGAACCGCTTCGGCATGACGGCGGCCGAATGCCCTTGCATGGTGCCGGTCTGCGGTCCTGCCGACGATCCACAAACCCGTTGGGCGCTGATCTTCGGACTGCTCACCAGCCGCGATCCGGCAACGGCGCGACGCAACATAACGCTTGCAACCGTCGGCCGCTTCGACGGCAGCACCTTCGTCAAGGAATTCGAGCAGGAACTCGATTTTGCCACCGACGCCTATGCCTTCCAGGCCTTCGTCGACCATTCCGGCCCCGTGGGCATTGCGTGGCTTGCGAACTGGACGGAGATTTCGAAGAGGATCGATTTTCCCACCGCCATGACGCTCCCCCGCCGGGTACTGCTTGATGAGGGTGTGTTGCTGACCCCACCGGTCGATGAGGTCGACAGCTTGCGCCAAGATTTGATCGACAAGCGCCGACTGCTTTCCGGAGACAAGGTGGAACTCGCCAGCGGAGCGGTTGAGATCGTGATCGATCTCGCCGCCCCCGGCGCCGCCTTCGATCTCGAATTCGACCATCCCGACGTCGAGCTCGGTGTCCGGCTCGATCCGGAGGGCCTGAGCATCGTCTACGACGTTCCCGACGGCAAATTGCTGCCCCGCTACATCGCAGCCGGAGCAACGCCCTCGACGTTTCGCATATTTCTCGACATGGGGTCGATCGAGGTCTTTGCCGATAACGGTCGCTGGACGGGGACCAAGCGTTTGCCCGGATTTGCAGGCGTTCGTTCCGCCTACCTCAGCGCGCCCAAAGGCAACGTCGCCGCCGCAAAGATCTGGCAGCTCAAGCTCTAGCAGAGACTTAAAAGGAGAAATTTCATGGCATCCGTCTCGATGGATCAGGTTCGCAAACAATACGGCGCCGTTCCGGTGATTCATGATATCTCCATGAACATCGAAGATGGTGAGTTCGTCACCCTCGTCGGCCCTTCCGGCTGCGGCAAGTCGACCCTGTTGCGCATGCTTGCGGGACTTGAGGACATCAGCGGCGGCGAGATCCGCATCGGTGGCCGCCTCGTCAACGACGTGGCCCCGAAGGAGCGTGACATCGCCATGGTCTTCCAAAACTATGCCCTTTATCCGCACATGACCGTCGCGGAAAACATGGGCTTCGCGCTTAAGCTGAAGGGTCAGGAGGACAGAGCCACGATCGAAAAGAGCGTGCGCGAAGCGGCCGACATCCTGGCGCTCGGGCCGCTGCTCGATCGCCTGCCGAAGCAGCTTTCCGGTGGCCAACGGCAGCGCGTGGCAATGGGACGAGCGATCGTCCGCCAGCCGCAGGTCTACCTGTTTGACGAGCCGCTGTCGAACCTCGACGCCAAGCTCCGCGTCACGATGCGCGCCGAGATCAAAGATCTGCATCAGCGTCTGAAAACCACCACGGTCTACGTCACCCACGATCAGATAGAGGCGATGACGATGGCCGACCGGATCGTCGTCATGCGCGGCGGCAACGTCGAGCAGATCGGTAAACCGTTGGAACTTTACGACCGGCCCGCCAACACCTTCGTCGCCACCTTCATCGGCTCGCCTGCGATGAACCTCTTCGAGGGGGCGATCGCCAATGGGCAGTTTGTCACCCATGGCGGGGTAGCGCTTCCACTACCCGATGGCTATCAAGGCGGGACAGCGGCGGTCTACGGTGTCCGTCCGGAACATCTGACGATTGGCGAGCATGGTGTCCCCGCCAGCGTGGTCGTGGTCGAGCCGACCGGGTCCGAAACACATGTGCTGGCGAAGATCGGCCCGGCAGACGTAAACCTCGTGCTGCGCGACCGGATCGATCTTCAACCCGGCCAGACGGTCATGGTCGCCCCCGACATAAGAAGGGTCCACTTGTTTACATCGCAGGGGCTACGCGCAAACTGATTGGCTCTTCGCGCACCGGGAAACCTGGTATCAGCAAGCGTTACGGCAACGCCTTGGATAACGACTATTAGGCTTCTCTGGATTCGCTATCTCGCGAATGCTCCGCAGCGTTGCCGGACGCGCCATTGCGCCGGAATGGCAACTGCTTACGAGGCGGTGCAATGCCAATCGGTCATTCAAGGGGCATAAGGTGGCCGCCCTTCCCGAAAGGCCGGCAGTTTAGGCAAGGGCGGCGGTACCGTTGTCAAACATGGAGGGGTCTTCGAGAACATTCGCCGTCAGCATTGCGCCTTCGAGGGTGGCGAGCACCTGCAGCGCGCTGTTTTGAGACAATCCTGCCTCCATTAGTTTGTCGATTCCGAGCAGGAAGAACCTTTTCACTTCCTCCCTGACTTCACCGGCCAAATCTTGCGACGTCGCCCCCAACGCGCCGCACAGGCACATTCTCCCGTCGCGATGTAGAGCAACGCGAAAGACTTGCCGCCAAGCTTCGACGATATCGTCGCCGCCGGCGATTTGGTGGTCGACGGCTGCTAGAAAACGATCCGTGTATCGGCGGGCGACTGCTGCCGCGAGCTTCTCCTTAGTCGGAAAATGATAGTGAACGCTGGCGCTCTTCACGCCTACGTCGACAGCAATCTCGCGAAAGCTAAAGCCACTGTAGCCTGCCCGGCGAATCCGCTCCTCCGCGGCGTCCATTATCGCATCTGTTGTTTCGCTCATTTCTTATAGCCTTTTAGATGCCGTTCTCGATCTATCAGTAGATAGGCTAATCCAACCCGGAAAGCAACGCGAACAAAATTTGCCTATCTATCGGTAGATATGTCTTGCAAGTCGCGGAAGGAGCAGCTAAGCAATCGCCACCTATCTATCGCTAGATAGACAGAACAATTACCGAACCGAAAGGAAGCTCCTATGAGCACTGGCAACAAGCAAAAGCGCATCCTCCTCGTCATGTCCTCGGTTGACGAAATGGGCATCAGCGGCAAGCAGACCGGCACGTGGTTTCATGAACTCGCCGCGCCCTACTATATTTTGACCGAAGCCGGCCATGAGGTCGTGTTCGCCTCTCCCCGAGGCGGCGAAGCTCCGATCGACCTTCTCAGCATGAAGGCGCCGTTTACCACCGAATATACAGACCGCTTCCTGGCCGATCCGGTCGCGATCTTTGCTGCTCGTAATACCCGCAAGCTGCGCAACATCGACTACAGCACGTTCGACGCTGTCTTCTTCCCCGGTGGTTACGGCCTGCTGTGGGATCTCGCCTCCGACTCCTTCGCCATCAAGCTGATCCGTGACTTTCACAAGGTGGGTCGTCCGATCGCCATGGTGTGCCATGCGCCGGCGATCCTGCGCGACATCAAAAAGGACGATGGGCAGTACCTAGTGAAGGGCATAACCCTCACCGGCTTCAAGAACGCCGAAGACACCGAAATCGAACTGCTCCACCACCTGCTGTTCTCGCTCGAGGACGAACTCAAGAACCGCGGTGCCGACTACCAGAGCAAGGCGAACTGGGAACCGAACGTCGTCATCGATGGCGTCC
The DNA here is from genome assembly GCF_036488675.1 of Sinorhizobium chiapasense. Classification (NCBI taxonomy): domain Bacteria; kingdom Pseudomonadati; phylum Pseudomonadota; class Alphaproteobacteria; order Hyphomicrobiales; family Rhizobiaceae; genus Sinorhizobium; species Sinorhizobium chiapasense. The sequence goes on along the minus strand of NZ_CP133151.1, from coordinate 140,837 downwards.
TGATGACGGGTCAGAGTCCGGCTTCTGCCGTGCCGCTCGCCGAAGCCCTTGCTGAGCGTCTCGGCTAAATCCTGAGCTTCTGGGGCGCTCAAGAGCGCCCCAGAAAGAGAAGCTTTCAAGCACCAAGAGACCCTAAATTGGCGCCGTGTCAACGGTTGTCGGGCGCCACGCCGATATTCGAAGACGTTGCGCGATCGGACCTGCCTTCCGCGTGATACGACTGGCTTTCGATGACCAACTTTCCCGTAGCGCAAAGCCCTGTCGATAATCAAAAGTGAGATTTCTCATGGGCGGATTGGGAGGGCGGCATCCCAAGCTTTCGGCAATCTTGGTCAGCCGGTCGCTGTTGTCGCGCTCATCCGCTTCGCTGTCGTCGGCACTGCGAAGCAGCCGCACCAGAGGTTGTTCCTCATCGACGAATCCAGCCATATAGTCTGATCCAATGTCGGTCCTTTGCCGTGCAATTCCAACGCGGCAAAGGACTGAGGATAATCAGATCACTCAATGCGCGGAGGCAATGGTCGATTCACGAAATGAGATCGCTGGAATGAGAAGCAGGGCGACGATTGCTAATATGCCAACGCCAGCAATTGCATTTGGAAGCCCAATGACCTCGGCGGCGTGACCGATGAGTGCGGGTCCGATCAAAATTCCAGCATAACCAAGCGTTCCCGTCGCGGCGATTGCTTGGGGGGCCGGCATCGATCGCTGTACCGCAGCGAGCGAGAACAGGATCGGGACGATATTTCCCGCGGCCAGCCCTGCGATGGTGATGGCTGCCAAAGTCACAGAGACAGTCTCGGCGTAGGCGGCGAAGATTATACCCAAAGCAGCCACTGAAATGCCGACGACGAGCATCATGGACTCGCCGAGGCGTTCAACCGCCTTGTCCCCCACAAATCTACTAACGGTCATCGCGATTGCAAAGAGAGCATAGCCGCTGCCCGAAAATGAAACTTCCAATTTCTTGGAGGTCAGCAAAATGGCTCCCCAGTCGAGCATCGCACCTTCCGCTAGGAAGATGACCATCAAAAGCAAACCGACCGCGAGCACCCTTCCTCTGGGAACCGCAAAAATCGCCCCGTCGGAAGCTGGCTTCGTTTTAAGAAATCCGGGTACCGCGCAAACAATACAAATGATCATAACCAATGATGCCACGGCGGAAGCGGCGAGGACGCCGGGCCCGACCGCGATAAGGAAAGTCATTCCTGCCGCCCCGACCAGCCCGCCAATACTGTAGACGCCGTGAAACCCTGACATCAGGGGCACGCCTGCAAGATTTTGAACTTCGGCTCCATGCATATTGGTGGCGACATCAATCGCGTCAATTGAGCAACCAAACAGCAGAAGTGCAATTGCGAGGATTATCGGGTTCGCCATCGCCGCCATGAACGGCAGCACCGTGGCTAGACCCACAGCCCCGGCAATCAAGACTGGCCTGCTTCCTACCTTGTTGGAGACTATACCTGCAGTCGGCATGCCCACGACCGCGCCAAGGCCAAGGCACAGAAGCACCGATCCCAGGGTCGCAGAATCTGCGTCAATGCGGCTTTGCGCGTATGGCACCATCGGTGCCCAGCACGCCAGCGCGAAGCCTGAAATGAAGAAGGAAAGCCGCGTAGCGCGCTTACTGTCTCGCAACTGCATATCAGCATCGGGGTTGATCGCAGAATTCCTGCGGGCCAGCTCCAATTTCGAATCTGTCATGGACCCATCTTTTGATTTCCTGAGGTCCAGCCATCTAACTCTGGAACGGAGAACGGGTTTTCGATATAATGCCGACTTATGTCGCTAATCCGTCAAGAACAGGATCTGCATGCTTAAGCTTATGCGCGGGCCCACCCGATGACCATCACTGGATTCTGCCGACGGGCAAATGCGCGAGTTCCGACTTACGTCAACGCTTATCACGACGATCGATCCGGCGTTGCCGATGGGCAGCGTCAGTGCGGTGCAACAGGCGTGGGCGCGCAGGTAACCTGCCGCCTTCAGGTCGACGTCGAGCGAGTCATCATCTTCATGGGTTGGCGACGACAGGCCAGTCGAAACTTGATCGCCCGGTGGGTCACTTCCTCGCATCCGGCGTTCCCAGAGGTTTTAGCCGGCTCGGGATCGCGACGCTTTCAAGTTGAAACGGCAACATCGACTAGGCGGTAAGCACCCGGACGGTTGCCCGGCTATGTTAGTGCCCGCCCCTGCTCTGTAAATTCGGGTGCCACTTGCTACGTCTACGACACTACTCCGCTGCCCCTCCTCGGCGGGCTTGGAAAGGTGCTGCAGCGCTCGCGCACTATCGTCACGACCGCGATTTGCACCAATGCAGCATAGATCAGTCAGGTTCGCGATGATCCGCCACGCCCTTCTTCCAATACCCGCTCGCATGAACCGCGCAGGTTTCAAGCGATTGTTGTTTTTTTAGCTCGGTCCTGATCGCCGAAACCTGGCCTGATTCTGCCGCCACCCAAACCAGGGAACCCGATGGGATGGATAGATCCTTAGCAGCATCAACCAGTATCTCGCCGAGCTCGCGGCAGAGCCAGCGCACTGAAATTGCCGCCTCTGCGCTAACGGACTGCATCTCTTCAGCATTCGCGATCTCAATGAACACTCGCGCTTCCGCTGTTGTAGGAAGCGCCTCCACGATGGCCGAAACAGCTGGCAAACCGGTCTCGTCGGCGAAAAGGAAGTAGTTCCTGATTTCCGGATTAATTGAGATTCCGCTCCGCGCGTTCGGCCTGCTTATTTCCAATATATCGCCTGATTCTGCTCGGGACGCCCACCTGGATATGTTGCCCTCTTCGCCGTGCAAGACGAAGTCGAGTTCAAGTTCACTCGTCCTCGGATTGAATCGCCTAACAGTATAAGCGCGCCCAGCGTGCCGGAACCCATCGGAGTCTCGAACGAAGACTTTTATGTATTGACCGGGCAAATCTGGTCGCAGCCCCGACACGTTCTGCGCATCCACCGTTATGCGCTTCAAGAGTGGGGTTATCAACGTGGCTTTTTTTACAGTTACACTGAAGACATCGTAGGGGGGATTTACATCCGCTTTGTTCATATCCGCACGGCCTCGTCGCTATTGTCCTACATTTACCAGGCGTTCTGGAGAAGTTTAAAGGACTTGCGCGGCGGCCGATATTGAGGAACGGACAGCCTCTAGCGATATCCTGACATCGCCCAACTGGTTATGAGTTTTTCTGGCTCAGCATCGTTGAGCTTGTGGCGGCGGCGAAACGCTGTGCTTCTTGACGAACCTCGTTGCCCTACAAAAAACATTAGGCCCGCTACATCTTGCACCCTTTCGCCGAATGAGGATCCGTCTTTCGCAAAACCCACATTACGTCCATCGCCGGACCCTTAGCCTGCGTGTTTGACGTGGTCAGCGCTTAGCAAAGGACCTGCCCTTTTCGGCATACTGTTTTGGGGGAAGACCCATGACCCGACGGAACATGGTGGTGAAGGCGCCAATATTCCCGTAGCCCGCTTCGAGCGCGACAGATGTCAGCGACTGCCCCGCTGAAAGACGGGGTAAGCTTGAAAACACTATCGCCTGTTGGCGCCATTTCAGAAAGCTTACGCCAGTCTCTCGGCGGAAAAAACGCGTGAAGGCTCTGCGGCTCATCCCGAGCTTCCCGGCCCAATCATTAATATGATCGTTAGGCGTTGGAGCTTCCAAGAAGCCACGGCATAGGCCTTCCAGCCTCATATCTGACGGGAACGAGAGCACGAGATGTTTCTCTTCCAGATTCGTGATCTCTTCGAGCAGAAGTTCTTGCACTAGACAAGACCTTGTGTTTGCGACGGCAGTTTCCTTCAGCTTGACGGCTTCCAGCAAGAGGCTACGAGCAAGATCCGTCACTTCAAAAACAAAGGGCTCTTGCCGCCCAACGCCCTCTGTCGGATTCAAATAGACGGAAACCATCATTACGTCGCTCAGGACGATCTGAGAATGTGGCAGCCCAGCAGGCAGAACGAAGCCATGACCGGGCGGCGTCATGAGGCGCCGGCCGTCTGTTTCTACGAGGACCACACCGGCAAAGACGCAAACAAGTTGGATACGGGAGTGGAGATGGCGGGTAACAGCGTGCGCCGACGGGTAACGATGCGATCGAAACATGACACGCTGGTCGCCAAGAGCCTCATCGCCATCACCGAGCATTTCGAGTGTCGTGTTCGACGCTGATATCGTGCGATCATAGTCCATCATGACACTCTTTGATTTGCCCCGTGCCTGGCTCTAACGGGTGCGAAAAGGAAACGAAGTCGGTAGGATAATCTGTTCCGTCCTCTCCGCGGTTTCGGGCCACGTGCAAACACCTGTTAAGGCTGCAACTTGGCAGCGCCGAAACCAGGTGCCCAGGCTGCGATACAATCCATGGCTGCGCAGTAGGCGCCGAATCCCGCCTTTGCGACAATGTCGGGGCGGGCGCGTTGCGTCTCTCGTGCGGAACTGGGGGCCAGAATATCAGCCGATCCAGCGAGGCAATATCTGCCGACGGCCAATATTTATTGATGACGCGACACCGCCCCGGCCGGAGTCGCGATCGACGCCTCCCGCCCGTGGCCTCAGAGCGGATGTTTGTCGAACTGGATCGCGCGACGATTTATCGATATAATCTGCTCCTATGTTGCGCTCTCGTCAAAACGACTCCGATCCTGACTTCGCTTCCGCTCCTGTCGTAGGCCGAGTCGAAACCTGGTCCTCGAGAGAAGCATCTTTCCACAATCACCGGCGCCACCAACTGATTTACGCAATAAAAGGTGTGATTCACGTATCGACACAAGCCAGCAGATGGGTGCTTCCTCCCACCCGGGCCTTGTGGATATGCGCAAATACTGACCACAAATTGAGCGTGGCGAGAGCAGCCGAAATCCGCGTTCTTTACATCGACCCAAAGGCTATTTGTGCACCGACCTCATCGTCGTGTGTTGTAGTGGAGGTGACGCCGCTCGTACGTGAGTTGATCTCGTCGTGCGCGGGTCTGTCGTGGGATTACCAGTCAGGTTCGAAGGAAGCTCGGCTTTGCGAGGTTTTGCTCGACCAAATCGCGACGCTCGACCGCTCGCCTGTCGATCTTCCTGTTCCCACTGATCCACGGGGTTTGCGGATAGTGGAAATCCTCAAGCGCGATCCCTCAAGTCGCGAACCACTCGCCTCATTGGCTGCACGAGTGGGCGCGAGTTCAAGAACCGTCGAGCGCATTTTCGTGCGGGAAACCCATCTTGCGTTCGGTGCCTGGCGTCAACGGCTCCGCTTGCTGGCGGCACTTGAACTTCTGGCCTACGGAGAAGCTGTGACCAATGTCGCCCTGGATGTCGGTTACGAGTCCGCCTCCAGTTTTGTAGCAGCGTTCCGCGAAACGTTCGGAACAACACCCGGCCGGTTCTTCAATTGAGCCGCCCCGGTTTATATGAGCACACGCTTCCAACATCTCACCCGAGTGCCGGCTCGATTTGTGCAGCAACTCCAAAGATTTGTGTCGCTGTGTCGGCGCTCGGTCATAGTTTCTGCCGCCGACCTGCGAAAAAGCTGCAGTAAACCTCTTGCGAACCCGTTGGCGGATGGCAGACCCGGTGTTCCTTCAGCGCACCTGCCTTACGGGTTGACCGTCTGCACGGAGGGTCATCCTGCTGCAGATGAAATGGCCAGTTAGGGAGTGGCAGGTGTGTGACGGAAGCTGGAAATGCAACGCAAGGCGCGCGTTTGGATGGGACTGTGATTGCTGGCGATCGCAGTAAGATCGACGTGCCGAAAACGTTCCACTTCGGATGGAATTAGCGGGTTAACCCCGTGCGAAAAGGGCTGGGCTTCCCCCTGTATGCACGAAAATCACATCACTGCCTGCCGGGATCGTCGCCCCGAGGGATGCGATCAAACCAGCGAAGACCTTTCCCGTATATGTAGGATCCAGAAAAACCCCTTCGGCTTCTGCCACCTTGCGGATTGCAGCATTTCCTTCTTTGCTGGCGATCCCGTATTCCGGTCCGATATGATCATAATTCAGCAACAAATCTTCCGCATCCCAGCGCCGATCGACACCGGCAAGGCGAGCAGTGTCATTTGCCAACGAGGCCGCGCATTCGCGCGATGCAAAGGACGCAGTCGTAATAACGATGCCGAGAACCTGAGTGTTGGGCAGATATCGCGCGCATCCTGCGACAAGGCCCGCGAACGTGCCACCCGAGCCCATTGCGACGACGATGTAGTCCGGATGTCTTTGTCGTTGCGCATCGAACTGCTCTCGCAGCTCTTTGGCGCACTCCACGTAACCAAGCGCTCCCAAGGGACTCGAACCGCCAATCGGGATGACATAGGCACGCTCGCCTGAGGCCTCCAGTTCTGCCTTGCGCTCCAGCATAAGGTCCACGACGATGGCGTTGAAGTCGTCACGATCGTGAAATTCCAACTCCGCGCCCAAAAGTTCATCGAGAAGCAGGTTTCCCGAGGGGTTCGGCGGCAATTGCCCGCGAAGCAGGGCTAAAGACCGCATGCCATGTTTCCTGGCGACAGCCGCAGTTTGCCGAACATGGTTTGATTGCGCGGCCCCCGCCGTGATGAGGATGGTTGCCTTTTCAGCTTTGGCTTCGGCGAGAAAATACTGGAGCTTTCTAATTTTGTTTCCGCCGCCGCCCAGGCCGGAAAGATCGTCCCGCTTCGCGCTGAGCGAAATGCCGAGTTCACGCCCAAGGTTTTCCCAGTTGTCGATCGGGGTTGGGAAGAAGCCAAGTGGGACCAAATCAACTTGATCTGTCATCGCGCTAACCTCTGAGGGGATGCGTTTTCATTACAAGGCCGCCGCGGCGCAGGACCCCTTACAAGCATGATCCGTTTCACCTGGAATGACGGCGATTGCCTCGATTTCAACTTGAGCGCCCATCGGCAACGCCGCCACCTGATAGGTCGCTCGTGCTGGACAGGGCTTCGAGAACGCCGCAGCATAAATCTCGTTCAACTGCTTGAACTTCGAAAGATCGGTCACGAGCACGGTCGTCTTCAGGACATCGGACATCTTTGCCCCCGCCGCAGTCACAATCGCTTCAATATTTGCCAGCACCTGGCGCATCTGCGCTTCCGCCTCGCTCGCCATGGTCCCTGTCACGGGGTCAAGAGGCAGTTGGCCTGAAACGAAAAGCAGATTTCCATGGCGTCTCGCCTGGCTGTAGGGACCGACAGCTGCGGGTGCGTTAGGGGTTGAGATTTCCATGGCTTCCTCGCAAGAGTTGGAGATGCGCGTCTTACGCAATGCATTACGGCATATCGAATTCGAACGGATTGCGTGTCGGCACATGTTCGCGCCGACATATCGTTGAGTGATAGCTATCAGGGCGGCTAGACTTGGAATGCCACGATCATCTTTCGTGGCTGGACAATGCCTCCGCCATTCGCTCGAGTCCTTGAGCAAGAACAGACTTTGGGGTGCCGATATTCAGGCGGATATGTCCTTCACCGCCGGGCCCATAGTCTTCACCATAGTTGAGAACGAGGCCGTGCCGTGTTTCGAACAAGTCGAGCATTTCCTGGTGCGACATGCCGTAATCCGACAGGTCAAGCCACATGAAGTAGGTGGATTCCGTCGGACGCACGCGAATACGCGGAAGTCTTTCCTTGAAGAAAGCCTCGGCAAAGGCATAGTTTCCGGCAACATACCTCATGAGATCGCCCAGCCACCCATCGCAATCCCGGTATGCCACCTCGGTCGCGGCGTGGCCGAATAGAGAGCCGCCGTAGCCGGAGGTATCGCGCTTCAACCCCTCGAGATACTCATGCATGAGCCGAGGATTGGCGGCAATGACCTGAGAGTGCTTCAGTCCGGTCAGATTAAACATCTTGCTGGCGGAAAGCAGGCTCACCGAATTCATGAGCGCCTCTGATGAAACGCTCGCGAAAGGAGTAAAGTGAGCGCCTTCATGCAGCAGGCCGCAATAGACCTCGTCGGAAACAACAACGATGTTGTGCTGCTGGCAAAATTCCGCAAGCCGCGCCAATTCTTCTCGCGACCATACCCGCCCGACAGGGTTGTGAGGGTTGCAAAGCAAGAGCAGTCTTGTGCGACTGCTTACGCAGCGGGATAGCTGATCGAAGTCGAACTCATAACGGCCATTGCGTAGCATCAGAGGGTTTGCGACCGGCACGCGACCGGCGGCGGCCACTATATTCCTGAACTGGAAGTGGACCGGCGACTGGTAGATGATCTCGTCGCCCTCGACACTCAGGCGATCGATCAAGGGTCGCATGGAGGGGTAGATGCCAACATTGTGGGCGATCCACTCGCGCCTGATCTCCCACCCGAAATGCCTCTTATAGAAGCCGATCAGCGCATCGTAGTAGCTGTTTGGCTTGTAGGGGTACCCGAAATGGCCAAGCCGTGCGGTGCGCTCAAGAGCCGCTGCAATTGGCTTGGGCGACCGGAAGTCCATATCTGCGGTACCGAAGCCGAGCAGGGATTTGTTTCCGGTACGATCAATTTCCATTTCCCATTTGACGGTGCTCAGGGTCGAGCGGTCGAGGACTTCGTCAAAGTTGGTCGTTTCCGCGGCGGCGTCAGCCGGCGCCCGGTGCAAATCGTGCATAATTTTCTCCGATTATCTGTCTGGTCGTTGCAGCGCGGCTAGAGGACTTTGGCCAGGAACTCGCGCGTTCGGGGCGACTTCGGGTTAGCGATCATCTCGCGCGGATCGCCCTGTTCCATGACGGTTCCCCCATCCATGAAAATCAACTGGTCGGCGACTTCACGAGCAAACCCGATTTCATGCGTGACCACGACCATCGTCATGCCGTCGCGCGCGAGGTCTTTCATGACCGAAAGGACTTCACCGACGAGTTCTGGATCGAGCGCCGAGGTCGGCTCATCGAACAGCAACACCTTCGGGCGCATGGCAAGAGCTCGCGCAATCGCAACTCGTTGCTGCTGGCCGCCGGACAGTTGTCTGGGAAAGGCGGAAGCCTTTTCCGCCAGCCCTACTCGGCGCAGGAGCTCCAAGGCGTGCTGCCGCGCTTCGGCCCGCTTCTCACCACGCACGCGGACCGGGGCTTCGATGAGGTTTTCCAGCACGGTCATGTGCGGGAACAGATTGAAGTGCTGGAAGACCATGCCGATTTCGGCACGCCGTGCACAAATCTGCGACGCCCTCAGTTCATGGAGCTTGTCGTCTTTCAACCGGTACCCAACGAAGTCCCCATCGACCAGCAGCAGTCCACCGTTGATCTCCTCAAGATGATTGATGCACCTGAGAAATGTGCTTTTACCGGAGCCGGACGGGCCGATAATGCAGGCGACCGATCCGTTCGGCACCGACACATTCACGCCCTTGAGTACTTCATAGCTGCCGTAGGATTTTCTGACATCTGACGCGTGTATCATGACGGAGGGAGAGACACCGAACCGTTCAAAATGACTGGTCTTCATTGTGCACCTCTCCATTTTTCACGCATAGTGAGGATCAAACCCAGCCGCGACAAACCACCCGGAGCGGAGTCGTGTCCGGCTTCATCTCTGGAATAGTGACGTTCCAGATAGCCTTGGCCAACGGTCATGATGGAGACGACAACGAGGTACCAGAACGTGGCGACGAGCAAGAGCGGGATGGTTTCGAACGTCCGGGCATAAATCGCCTGCGCCGAGTACAAAAGGTCGCCGACGGCAATGATACTGACGAGGGACGTCGTTTTGAGCAGATTGATCGTCTCGTTTCCGGTCGGGGGAATGATGACGCGCATCGCTTGAGGGATAACAATCCTTCGCAGCAGCAGAGACGGTTTCATCCCAAGACACAGAGCCGCTTCGGTCTGGCCACGGCTCACTGATTTCAATCCGTTTCGGATGATCTCCGCCATATACCCCGCTTCATGGAGGGACAGTGCAACGACCGCCGCTACCAACGGTGTCATGACCGTGTTCGTGGGAATCGAAAAGACGGTACCAAGTCCCGGCAACCAGAGTGTAATGTCTTTGAAGATGAGCGACAGATTGTACCACAGGATAAGCTGGACGAGCGCCGGTGTGCCCCGGAACCACCAGATAAACCCTGCGGCTGGGAGTGACAGCATTTTGCTCGGCGAAAGCATCATTAAGGCAACGATCATGCCAATGACGCTGGCAAAAAACATGATGGCCAGGGTCAAGCCAACAGTTATCCATAGGCCCTGCAAGATAATCGGGTTCAGGATGTAGGAGGCTACGACGGGCCACTGAAGGTTGGGATTACTGACGACTGCCTGCATGAGCAAAAGCATGAGAATTGCGACCAAAGCAGCAGCCGTCCAGCGCCAGGGATGACGGAGAGGCACCACCTTGAACTGTGTCGTGTGCTTGGCAGCGACGCTATCGTCTTTGAGGGGGAGAACGTTCAAGTCCTCGATTCCTTCTTAGGGTGATATCATGACTTTTCGCAAACGGGTTGCGGCGGAATTGCCTGATCTCCCCGCTCTGCCGATTCGGCAAAGCGGGGAGCTGGAGGTCAATCTTTGAGCTGGGATACGTCCGTGTAGACGATCGGCTTTGCGATCGCGGCCGAAGACATGCCGTATTTGTCGAGGATGGCCTTGTAGGTGCCGTCGTCAATCAATTTTTGGATCGTGGCAGCAAGCATGGTGGCGGTTTCGGCGTCGCCCTTCTTGATGATGTGGCCGATGGGTTTCTTGTGAAAGACCTCGCCCGTCAGAACGAGTTTTCCCTTGCTGACCTGCGAGTAGTATCCGGCTGACGTAGAGTCATCCAGATAAGCGTCAGCCCGTCCGGTGATGACGGCCTGAACAGTGTCCTGCTGCGACGGATAGATATCCTTCTTGAATTCCTGAAGGCCGGCGGTCTTGCACTCCTTGTTCAGCTGATCCGCAGAAAAGTCGGCTGCCGTGCCGGACTGAACCGCGACCGTGCCGCCACACAGTGCCGTGCGCTTCGCGTATTTGTCTTTGTTTTCGGGGAGGGTCGAAGCGATGGTGCCGTCCTCCATCCACGCGACGAAATCCGCTTGCTTAAGACGTTCTTCCGTTACCGATGCATTGAGCCAGGCGATCTTGATCCTGTCAGCACTCAAAGACGGAATGAGAGACGTAAATGGGACCTGGTCGATGGTCAGCTCGACGCCAAGTGTTTTGGCAGCTGCCTGAGCCAATTCGACGCTGAGACCGACCTGCTTGCCGCTTTCGTCGATGTAAGAGAAGGGAGCATAAATGGTGGTCGCGATTGGCAGCTTGCCGCTGTCCTTCACGTAGGCCGGACGCGGAACCTCGTCTGCGAGCAAAGCAGTCGCGCTAACCATCAGCACCGCTGTCGAAAGCATTATAGATTTAATAGCAGTCATTTTACGTTCCCTTGTTGCGTTGTCTTCATGGCCGCGTTTTCGACGCACGTCGACCATCGGAGACGCAAGGCTTGCCTCTCTGTCCGAACAGGTGCGCGAGAACAGGCATTTTAGGGTGCTTCTCCTCAACACCCGCGAAGGAACCATAGCTTTTGGTTCCTCGGGCGGCGAATGAATATTCGTAATGGTAATATGAACTGCATTCATTATATTGGCGGAAAACGTGCAAATGAGGCTGCGGATGAGAAGCGATTTCAGTCTGACTCAAATTGACCTGAATCTGTTGAAGGTTTTTGATCTGCTCATGCAAGAACGCAGTGTCACTCGCGCGGCGGACCGTGCTGGACGAACACAATCAGCGATCAGTCATTCACTGAATAGGCTGCGCGAGATCTTTGGAGACGAGCTGTTCGTCAAACATGCCGGTTCAATGAACCCGACTGCTCAGGCAAGAGAATTAGCCGCGGTAATCACGCAGGCGCTATCGGACATTCAAGGCGTGGTATCTCAACACGTCAATTTCAAACCGAGTGAAAGCCAACGCCAATTTCGAATCGGTGTCACAGACTATACCAGTGCCCTGTATATTCCTGCCCTTTTGGAGGAGTTCAACGCGAAAGCACCTCACGCTCGACTTCGTATTGTACCAGTATATTTGTATGAGGCTTCCGAATTGCTGAGCGATCCGGATCTCGATTGCGTGTTAATCGGCAATCCGATCATTCGGGAGGCGCATATTGTCGAGACTATTCTCGCACGGCATCAAATGCTCTGCGCGGCTTGGGCAGCGAATCCGGTTATAAAGGATCTAACGTTAGAGAAATATCTTGCGATGCCCCATTTGCAAATTTCTCCGGATGGCGATGAATCTGGTGTAAGCGATGGGGCACTGAAGGCAATGGGTTTGACACGCCGCGTTGCCGCAACCGTGCCGTACTATATGGTCGCTCCGAAAGTGCTTAAGGGTACACAAATGATTGCGGCATTCGCAGATGGGATGCTGTCACTTTTGGATGAAAGCAGCGAAATACTGGTTACCCGTCCACCCTTTGCTCTCCCTGACGTTCGAGTCTCTTTGATTTACGTCCGAACGAAGCAGGCAGACGCAGGACACATTTGGTTGAGAAGTTGTATCCGCTCGATTGTGGCGGCCTGTGAGGTGAAAAAGAAGGCGTCCCTTCACCAAATCATTGGCCCTGGGTAGCCTCCGATCGCTCTCAGAGCGAGTTTTCCCAATGAGGTGGGGGCTCCTCACGAAAAAATGCCCGGCATCGCGGATACCGGGCAAAGAGAGGCGAGGTCAGCCTCTGGGGAACGTCGGAATGTTTCAGAAACTATAGACGATCAGCAAATCCTTGGCGTCGATCTGGTCGCCGGCCCTGACCAGCACCTCCGCGATCACCCCGTCCTTCTCCGCGTGCAGCGCGGTCTCCATCTTCATCGCCTCGATCGACAAGAGCACGTCGCCGGCCTTGACCGGCTGGCCGGGGTGAACTGCGACGGTCGAGATGACGCCCGGCATCGGCGCGCCGAGATGGGCGGCGTTACCCGCCTCCGCCTTGCGCCGAATCGCGGCGGAGGCGCCGCGGTTGCGGTCGGGGACCTTGATTGAGCGCGGCTGGCCGTTCAGTTCGAAGAACATCTTGACCATGCCCTTCTCGTCGATCTCGCCCTGCGCCTGGTTGAGGATGACCAGCGTCTTGCCTTTCTCGATGTCGGCGAAGAGCTCCTCACCCGGCGCCATGCCGTAGAAATAGGCAGGCGTCGGCAGCACGCTGACCGGGCCGTAGGTCTCGGCGGCGAGCGCGTAGTCGGTGAAGACCTTCGGATACATCAAATAAGAGGCGAACTCGAAGTCGGTGACCTCGCGGCCGAGCTTCTCTTCGATCGCCTTGCGCTCCGCGTCGAGATCGGCAGGCGGCAGCAGCGAGCCCGGCACCGCCGTGTACGGCTCTTCGCCCTTCAGCGCCTTCTTCTGCAGCGCTTCCGGCCAGCCACCCGGGGGCTGGCCGAGATCGCCCTTGAGCATCGAGACGACCGAATCCGGGAAGGCGATGTCCTTGGCCGGGTTCTCGACGTCGGCGACGGTCAGGTCCTGGGAAACCATCATCAGCGCCATGTCGCCGACGACCTTGGAGGACGGCGTGACCTTCACGATGTCGCCGAACATCCGGTTGGCGTCGGCATAGGCCTGCGCCACCTCGTGCCAGCGGGTTTCGAGCCCGAGCGAGCGCGCCTGTTCCTTGAGGTTGGTGAACTGGCCGCCCGGCATTTCGTGCAGGTAGACTTCCGAGGCCGGTCCCTTGAGGTCGCTTTCGAAGGCCGCATATTGGTGGCGCACCGCCTCCCAGTAGAAGGAGATGCGGCGGATCCATTCCGGATTGAGGCCGGGGTCGCGCTCCGAGCCGGAAAGCGCCTCGACGATCGAGCCGAGGCAGGGCTGCGAGGTGTTGCCGGAAAGCGCATCCATCGCCGCGTCAACGATATCGACGCCGGATTCGACCGCGGCAAGCACGGTCGCGGCAGCAATGCCGGATGTGTCGTGCGTATGGAAATGGATCGGCAGGTCGGTCGCTTCCTTCAGCGCCTTGAACAGCACGCGCGCGGCGGTCGGTTTCAGAAGGCCCGCCATGTCCTTGACCGCGATGATGTGGGCGCCGGCCTTCTCCAGTTCCGCGGCGAGCGCCGTGTAGTATTTCAGATCATACTTCGGCCGGGCGGAATTCAGGATGTCGCCGGTGTAGCAGATCGCCGCCTCGCAGATCTTGTTCTCTTGCGCCACCGCGTCCATTGCGACGCGCATGTTCTCCACCCAGTTCAGGCAGTCGAAGACGCGGAAGACGTCGATACCGCCCTTCGCCGCCTGGGCGACGAAGTATTTGACGACGTTGTCGGGATAGTTCTTGTAGCCGACGCCGTTGGCGCCGCGCAGCAGCATCTGCAGGAGCAGGTTCGGCGCGCCCTCGCGCACCATCGCCAGCCGCTCCCACGGATCTTCGGTCAAAAAGCGCATCGACACGTCGAAGGTCGCGCCGCCCCAGCATTCGAGCGAAAACAGATTGGGCAGCGCCCGGGCATAGGTGCCGGCGACGCGGGCGATATCGTAGGTGCGCATGCGGGTGGCGAGCAGCGACTGATGGCCGTCGCGCATCGTCGTGTCGGTGATCAACACCTGGCCTTGAGCCTTCACCCATTCGGCGAATTTCTTCGGTCCGAGCTGATCGAGAAGTTGCTTGGTGCCCGGCTTCACTTCGCCGTTGATGAACGGCACGACGGGCGCGGCGATGTCGTCGTTGGGTTTCGGCCGGCCCTTCGCCTCCGGATGGCCGTTGACTGTGACGTCGGCGAGGTAGGTCAAAAGCTTGGTGGCGCGGTCCTGGCGCTTCACCTGCTGGAACAGCTCCGGCGTCGTGTCGATGAAGCGGGTGGTGTAGCTGTTGTCCTGGAAGCTCGGGTGGCTGATGATCGCTTCCAGGAAGGTCAGGTTGGTGGCGACGCCGCGGATGCGGAATTCGCGGAGCGCGCGGATCATGCGGCGGATCGCCTCGTCCGGGTTCGGCGCCCAGGCCGTCACCTTCTCGAGCAGCGGATCGTAGTAGCGGGTGATCACAGCGCCGGAATAGGCGGTACCGCCGTCGAGCCGGATGCCGAAGCCGGTGGCGCCGCGGTAGGCGGTGATGCGGCCGTAGTCCGGAATGAAGTTCTGCTCGGGATCTTCGGTGGTGATGCGGCACTGCAGCGCATGGCAGTTGAGGCGGATGTTCTCCTGCGACGGCACGCCCGATTCCGGCCTGCCGATGGCATAGCCGTCGAGGATGTGGATCTGTGCCTTGACGATGTCGATGCCGGTGACGACCTCGGTCACCGTGTGCTCGACCTGGATGCGCGGATTGACCTCGATGAAGTAGAACTTTCCGGTGTCGGCATCCATCAGATATTCGACGGTGCCGGCGCCGATATAGTTGGTCGCCTCGGCGATCCGCTTCGAATAGGCAGCGAGCTCCTCGCGCTGTTGAGCGGTGAGATACGGCGCCGGAGCGCGCTCGACGACCTTCTGGTTGCGCCGCTGGATCGAGCAGTCGCGCTCAAAAAGGTGAACGACGTTGCCGTGGGTATCGCCCAGAATCTGGCTTTCGACGTGGCGGGCACGCTCGACCAGCTTTTCCAGATAGACCTCGTCCTTGCCGAAGGCGGCCTTCGCCTCGCGCTTGGCCTCGGTCACCTCGCGGATCAGATCTTTCGGATCGCGGATCGCCCGCATGCCGCGGCCGCCGCCGCCCCAGGAGGCCTTCAGCATCACCGGATAGCCGATCTCCGCGGCCAGCCGCTTGATCTCGTCGGGATCATCCGGCAGCGGCTCCGTCGCCGGCACGACCGGTACGCCGATCGAGATCGCGAGGTTCCGCGCCGCCACCTTGTTGCCGAGCTGGCGCATCGTCTCCGGCTTCGGGCCGATGAAGGTGATGCCGTTGGCGGCGCAGGCTTCCGCAAATTCCGGGCTTTCGGACAACAGGCCGTAGCCCGGATGGATGGCGTCGGCGCCGGAAAGCTTGGCGACGCGGATCACCTCGTCGATCGACAGATAGCTCTCGATGGGCCCGAGATCGCGGGCAAGATGCGGGCCGCGGCCGACCTGATAGCTCTCGTCCGCCTTGAAGCGGTGCAGCGCCAGTTTGTCCTCCTCAGCCCATATCGCGACCGTTTTGAGTCCCAGCTCATTGGCCGCGCGGAACACGCGGATGGCAATTTCGGAACGGTTGGCAACAAGGATCTTCGAAATGGACATGGTATTTTTCTTCAGTCTGAAGGTGAAAGGAGAGCAGGTCCCGCCCGACAAGGCCAGGCCCGCTCACCGTGATCGGTGACGTTGCCGCGCTTAAAGTGCCGCGATCGTCTGAACCTCTACGAGGAAGGGTTCCTTCACCAGCCGGTCGACCATCAGCAAAGTGTTCGGTGGATATTTTCCGTCAGGGAACATCTTGGGAAATTCGCGCAGACGGAATTCCATGAACTTTGGAATGTCCTGAGAGTGGACCAAATAGGTCGTGAATTGCACGACATTGCTCCAGGATGCCCCCGCAGATTCCAATGCGGCTTCCACGTTTTTGAAAACCTGTGCGGTCTGGGCGTCAAAGTCGCCCTCACCTATGACATTTCCGGCGGAGTCACCGGAAAGCATCCCGGCGATGAACAGAAACTCGTTCGCCTTTACGCGCGTGACATGTGTGTACTGACCCATTGGCGGGCCAAGCTTCTCCGGATTGTAAATATTGATTTCGCCCATTGTGTACTCCTATCTTCGATGTGCGATGATTATCCGACCGGGTTTTCGAGCGTCCCGATACCGTCGATTTCGACGCGAACGCGATCGCCGCGGTTGAGGTATTTCGGCGGGGTAAAGCCGATGCCGACACCGACCGGGGTACCAGTTGCAATGATGTCGCCGGCTACCAGCGAGATTGAGCGGCCGATTGTTCGTACCAGCGTCGGAATGTCGAAGATCAGGTCGCCAATCCGAGCGTTTTGACGCTGCTCGTCATTCACGTGGCAGCGAATGCCTCTGGAAGAAATGTCGCCCATTGCTTCCCGGGTTACGATCGCAGGTCCCATGGGCGCAAAGGTGTCGATTCCTTTGCCGAGCAGCCACTGCTTATGGCGTTTCTGCAGTTCACGCGATGTCACGTCGTTGATGATCGTGTATCCGAATACAAAATCCATCGGATCATGGTTTTCCGTGACCCGGCCGGCACGACCGATGATGACAGCAAGCTCGGCTTCATAGTCCACCGACTGATAGGGATCATTCGCCCACTCGATCGTCGCGCCGGGGCCGATCACCGATGATGGCGGTTTGCTGAAGATGATCGGATATTCCGGAACTTCGGAGCCGCCGATCGATCCTGCGTCGAAGCCACTGCGTCCGAACTCTGCAGCATGTTCATGATAGTTCTTGCCGACGCAGAAGATGTTCCGGCGAGGGGTCGGGATCGGGGCGCGAAGTTCCACCTCGGAGAGCTGCAATGCGCTGGCTTTCTCTTGAACAAGCCTCGCGATCTGGGCAGTGCGCTGATCGTAGTTTTCGATCAGATCCTGCATATCTGTTGCAAGGCCCGCCGCGGTAAGATCGACCAGGCGAGAACCGTCATCGATCAAAACGCCGACGGCAGTATTGCCCCGATTCTGGAATGTAACAAACTTCATCAATTTACTCCTGTCTGAGGGGATGGGTGGGCACTGCGCCACCCACGTGGGATGCGAGCTCGGGGAACTCTTAGCGGCGAGCCGAGCGTTGCCGGAGCCGGTCGAGGCAAACTGCCAACAGAATGACGAGGCCGACCGCCAAAGTCTGGAAATAGGCGGACACGCCAATCATGTTCAGGACATTCGAGAGCATCCCGAGCGTGACGACGCCGAAGACCACATGTATCATTCCACCGCTGCCGCCCTTGAGGGCCACCCCACCAAGGACAACGGAGGCAAGGGCCTGCAAAGCGAGATTCGGTGCTGCGATTGGTTGGGCAGCGCTTGTCCAGGCGGTCACGACAACCGCGCCGATCCCAGCGCAGGTGCCGCTCAAAACATAGACGAGCACCGTGTAAAACCGGACATCGACGCCTGAATGCAAAGCTGCGGAATAGTTCGAACCCATTGCGTACACGTACCGTCCAAAAACGGTAAAGCGCAGCAGGACCCAACAGCAAGCCAAGACCGCCAGGCCGATCACAACCATGACCGGGATTCCGGCAAGCGAGGTAAAGCCGATCAGATCGGTATATTCGCCGGGAACGTCATATATCGGCACGCCATTCGCCAAAATCAGAGCGAAAGCCTGTGTGATGGAAAGGGCGGATAGGGTGACGATGAGCGGACTTGCCCCTGTAGCGGCGACGACGAATCCCGAGAAGAGCCCACAAAACGCACCAACAGCAACCATCACGCAGACGCCGACGCCAATACCCAGTTCCGGCATTACCAGGACGCCTGCGACACCGGCAACCGACAACACGGACGATTGGGAAAGATCCAGCCCGCCAGACATGATCACAATGCCTTGCGCTGCGGCGAAAATCAGCAATGGTGTCAATTGCCGAAGGAGATTGAGCAGGTTGTTTGTTGAAAGGAAACGCGGCTCGATCATCACTGCAACCAGCGCCAGCAATAGTATAAGCAATGGTAACATCAAGTCGGCATAGCCGATCTGTCCAAATAGATGCCTCACCTTTGGAGGACTAGCCTGGTTGATACTGATTTGCGAACTCATAGTATTTCCTCCCTGTCTTTTGCCTGTGTCGCGCCCACCACATCCGCCGAGATCGAAGACATGTCGCCAGTGGTCGGCGCGCTGTAAGTGCGCACGCACTGTCCGTCGAACATCGTGTGAATGCGGTCGCTGAGGGCGATCGCTTCTTCGAGATCGCTGGACACAAGAAGGATCCCCCATCCCTTGCCTGTGCATTTGCGCAGTAGATTATGAACGTCTGCTTTGGCGGCGATATCGATTCCGGCTGTCGGCTCCTCGAGCACAAGAAGACGGAGGTCAGATCCGAGCAGCCGACCTATAAGGACCTTCTGCTGATTGCCGCCGCTCAAGCTCGTGATCGGATCTTTCGCATTTCCGTATCGAACACCGATTTCGGACAGTTCCTTGTCAGTATCTCCACCCGTCGGAGCGAGCGATGCCCGTTGCTTGCGGCTGCGGGGACGCAGATAGAGGTTTTCGCTTATACTTCTCCTCGGGAGGATCCCGTTCGCGGCGCGGCCGTTCGGAAGATGCCCTATTCCGAGCCTACGAGCCCGAACAGGCGTATTGACGGCGATGCTTTGCCCCTCGACCTTCATCGCCACGGATGCGGCGTCCGATGCCTGGCCCGATACGATTGATGCGATCCGCTCGCTACCACAGCCAATGACGCCATAAAGCCCGACGACTTCGCCAGGCGCCACGCGGATTGCTTCGGTGCTACCGTCCAGACGCGGTACCACGATCGAGAGAAAATCGGCCGTGCCACTTTCGGGATTTTGAACGACGTGGCGCTGTGGCCGATGCGGCGCAGGAATACCTCCCCCGCCGAGACGCTCAACGATCTGATCGACGGTCTGGCGTCCGGCAATGCTCTCAACGAGAGCGCCATTGCGAAGCACGGTGACGCGATCGGCGAGCTCGGCGACTTCAGCGACATGGTGGGTAACGAACACGATCGCAGTGCCGTTGGCCCTAAGCTCGCCCATAATCCCGTGCAGGTGTTTGCGCTCGGCCAGACTAAGCATGGCCGAGGGTTCATCGAGCACGAGAATTCTCGGGTTTCGCGCCAGGGCCTTGCTGACTTCAACGAGCTGCTGCTGACCAGGAGGGAGTTGGCCAACTGGCCGCTTGATCTCAATCCTGCCCAGCCCCACCGCTTCCAGAACGCTCTGGCATTCCGATCGTTCTCGCGAACGTCTGAGGACGCGAAGAGGGTTGCGTGTCGGGTCAGCGCCCAGAAACAGGTTGTCTTGAATGCTCAGATCCGGCGCCAGGGAAAGCTCCTGGAACACCATTGCCAAGCCGGCTGCTCGCGCTTCCTCAGGGCTGAAAAACGGAACTTCCTTGCCGCCATACCAGAAGCTGCCGGTATCTGGCCGGACGAAGCCCCCACAGATTCTGCCCAACGTGGACTTGCCCGCCCCGTTTTCCCCGATGATGCAATGGATCTCACCGGGGAAAATATCAATGGAGACCCCCCGGAGCGCCCTTGTCGCTCCGAAGGACTTGCTAACGTCAACTAGTCGCAGGAGTGGTGTCATCAGGCACCTTCACTGCTTGATGTTCAATGACCAATCCTTTGGCGGAAGGTCGTAGACATCGTAACCGTAGGAATCGACATTCTTTTTTGTGATCACGGCGTTATTGGTGAAGATTGTTGGATAGGCCACGCCCTGCGTCTTGAACTCGTCACCTTTCGAGAGCTTCTCGTGATCTCGGATTGCGAACTGTACGATCAGACGGCCCATTAGGATGCCGGGCTCCGACGTGAGCGCCGACAAGCGATCGTTCTTGATCAACGGGAGGGCCTCCCGGACAATCGTGGCAGAAACCACTTGGGCTTGAATGCCGCTCTGCCGAGCCGCCTGAGCCGCACCCAGTCCCAGCGGTATCACGGGCGTGAAAATAAACTTCGTGTCCGGATTTTTCTGAAGCATATCCGATGCCTGGGTGAGGCCCTGTTCCAGCTCAAGCCCGCCAGTAACAGCACCCTTGACCAAGGTTACATCCGGGCACGCTTTCAGTCCTTGCTCGAACCCATCAAGCCGCAAGCGCGCCCATTCCGCGCCGGCGGGTCCCGGCAGCGCGATGACACCGGCTTTTTCTGGTCCGGCAGCCGCGCAGATCTCCTTGGCTAGCCCAAGACCGATTGCTCCGTCATCCTGCGTGACACCGAAATCGACGTTCTTGCTATCGACCGGAATGCCAGCAGCAATGACGCCGATGCCCGCATCCTTCAGCCGCTTGAGCTGGGGATCATAGCCTTTATAAGCAGCAGCACCGAGTACGATGTAGTCGACACCAAGGCTTTGCAAAGTTTCGATCTGCGAGAATTGTTGCGTCACATTCCCATAGGCGCCGGCGATCGAAATCTGGGCGACTGTGACGTTGCTTCGCTTTGCCTCGTCGGCAATCCCGTAGGCGATGCCTTTCCAGAAATCGTCGTTGAGGTGAACCAGCGTTACGCCGAGTTTGAGCGGCTTGGTTGCGACGACCGGCTCGACAATTCCGGCCAGCCGGTCAGGCTCCTCGGCCAATGTGGAATGCGAAGCTAAAAGTGATCCAACGACGACAGCACAGGCGATGCGGGCAAAGCCGAGTGTGTACTTCGAAATTCCGGAAACCATAGTAGAACCCCTCTGAGGTGTTGTTATTTTATTGTGGTTGTGGGAACAGCGTTTGAGCGGCGGACAACAGCGCGTCCGTTCGCTCAAGCGCCACTGAGTGAGAGCAATTTGCGAGCAGGACGACGTCCGCTTGCGGTATATGGTCGGCGAGTTTGAGAGTGGTCGCTGGCGGGAACGGCTCATCCACTCTCCCGTGCAGCATCGTCACCGGACACTTGATACGGGCCAGCACCGGTGGATCGATGATGGCGAGATCCGCATAACGCTGCCGGTCGCCGGCAAACATGCGCGAAAAGTAGTCCTTGTAGCTGGGATCCTCGTGCAAGACTTTCACCCGCGCGTCCAGATAGGCGTCGTCGATCAGCGATTTGTCGTTGATCAGGAACCCAACCGCCTTCTGCAGATCCGCCCGGGTTTCCGGAAACGTCCAGCAGGCGACGGTGCCTTCGTTGACAGTGAATTTCGCACCCATCGCACCGGTGGTCAGGACCTGGCCGACCCGGCTTTCAGAAGCGGCAACCTGCAGGGCGAGCGACGCTGAAATGGAATGAGCGATGATCCCGACCGTTTCACCGGGGATTTTTGCCAGCATCGCCTTGCATTGCCGAATCCAGAGATCGAGATCAAAGAAGGGCTCCGATTTCTTACGGTCCGACTTGCCGAAACCAATCAGATCCATTGCATGGACATGATATCGCTCGGACAGGGGCCCGAGGACCCGGCTCCAGTTCCCCAATGTCGATGCGCCAGGCCCGGATCCGTGGATCATCAGCAGGGGATATCCCTTGCCGCCTTCGATATAGGCGACCCGATGTCCGTCAATCGAGAACTCTCGGTCTTCAAAATGAGGCATGCCTATCTCCAGAAACGCCAGCTAAAGTCTTGTCGAACGGGATGCGTAAGCCCCCGCACTGCCGGTGCGGGGTTACGCTGTTCGGCAACTTGATGGATGACTGCAGTTATGCTGCGGCGTCGTAGGCGATGTAACCCATACCGCAGATCCATTCGACGACCGGCTCATAACCGATCACGTCGGCCTTTGCCCCGCCCATGGCGCCCATTACGGCCATCCAGTTGAGGATCTCGTGACCCCCGTGTCCGCCACCCTCTTCCACACTTTCGAAGGTGCAGCTTCGAAGGTATTCGGTGTCGCCTTTTCCGAAGGCTTCGATGATTTCACGGTCCCACGCCGCATTGACCAGGGGATGCTGATGGCGCAGCGGCCATTGCATCTTGTCGGCCATTTCGATCTCGTAGGCGGCCAGGTCGGAATAGAGCGTCGGATCTTCTTCCGCGACATGCTTCCCCTCGCTTTGATAGCGCTTCATGCGCTGGAGGAACTGGTCGTCTTCCGGCGCACCTTCGGTCCAGACGGGGGGCCAATGGGACAGACCGCCGGTCGCAAGGAATGCAACCCGAACGCCGGCCGGCAGTTCGCGTTCAACGATATCGCGCACCGCCGCACCCATGTCGTATGCACGCGCCATGCTCGGCAGCGGCGGCGAGAATACGTTCGTGTAGATGGGAATGACAGGAATGTCGTATTGCGGTCGGATCAGCTTCCAGGGCACAAGAAGGTTGTTGCCGTATTCGATCTCGCCCATGCGCGCTGCATCGAAGTTGCGCTTGATGAGCCCACGAAGCAACGTCTCCGCATACTCGACATTGCTCTCGATCACGACTTTCTCGTCGAACTTGAGAGCTTCCATCATATAGTCGGCGGGGCCGCTATGGGACGGCGAGATGCCGACTGCGAAGGCCGGCATCATCTTGCGAAAATGGTTTTCGAAATGGTCATCCAGGAAGGCGATGATCAAGTCGGGGCGTGCCGCGTCGAGACGCCGAGCGCATTCCTGATGGGCTTCGTGGATGCTCTTTTTTACCGCTTCGGATGGCGCGTCCGCCCATCCAAGGACGCCGGGGGCATGGGACATGCTCAGGGCGCAAACAACTTCAGCCATTAACTTCCTCCTCATTGATGCGTTCGTTCAGCCGGTCAAAGGCCGATGACGCGGTTAGTCGGCGGCGACGTAGGCGCCAACTTAATCTGCACGCTGTTCGGATACAGAATACGGGATTCAGGATACATACGTGACAAGCGATTGCAAGTGGTTTATGATCGCAGATATTGATCTGGACGGATGGGTGGAGCTGACGCGCGAAACGAGAGGACGAGCATCGTGCATGTCCTCGTCGGGAAGAGTGGTGAGCGGACCTCAGGGGGCTTATATTTTCAGGAGGCGCAGCCGCGCCTGCCGAGATGAACTTTCAAAGGATGAAATACGAATGGTTTCCGAGACCGGTCCGAAGCGAAAGATGCAGAGATCCAAGCTCTCTTCCCAGCTATATTCCATGGTGAAGAACGACATTCTGCAAGGACAGCTGCTTCCGGGTAGTCCCATCTCGGAAGAGGCGCTGGCTGAAACCTACGGCGTCAGCCGCTCTCCGGCCCGTGAGGCCCTTGCGGAACTGGAGCGTGTCGGGCTTACACAACGGTCCGGCATGCGCGATCGAAAGATAACGGTTCCAAGCCTGGAAATGATTCGAGAGAAGTTCGAATTGTGGTGGATCGTCGATGTGGGACGGACGTATCTCGCCTCATTGTCGGCGAGTGACGACGATGTGGACGAGCTTGAGCAATATGTCGAACAGATGTCCGCCGCTGTCGAGAAGAACGATATCCGGACGTATAAAAGCGTCTCCCACAAGTTCCACCTTAAGATCCGGCACTCTTGCCGCAACGAAGCGGTCAACGAAGTCGGGCGCGACTGCGATGTCTATCTGGACTGGTTCGAAAATCTATACGACCGCTATCCGGAATGTTCGATTGTCATCGTGCAGGAGCACCGGTCAATCCTCGATGCTTTCAAGCGCCGCGACTTGGCGGGCTTATCTGAAACGATACGAAATCACATCGAACGACAGCGTGACCGGATTTTGGAGCACTTCCAAGCGGCGGAAGAGAAGCAGCAGACGCGGTCAAAGCTGTCGCCGGCTCGACAGCGTGTTTCATCCTAGATTTTAAACGGCTGCTGCCTCAGCCCTCCATGCCATCTTGTAAGACCCATTTGTGCTACAGGGGCTGACCGCTCGGTAAGGACGCGTCTTCCCAATGAGTCTGTTCTCGCCGACACGCTGATGGTGAGCAGAGGAACAATCAGAGAAGCAGCGCGGGTGCTCGTATCCGAGGGACAGTTCGAGAAAGGACAAGGTTCGAGGACCTATGTGTGCTGTCCAACCGCACCTTTCGAGAAAAACCTTAGGCACTACAGCCTCCGCGACAAGCGGGAGGTGCTCGGCGCAATCTGCAAACAGGCAGCTAGCTTGGCGGCGCGACGATCGACGCCCTCTCAGATCCAGGAAATCCGAGGAGTTCTTGCCCAGCCACATCGAATGGATACCGATTTCGCCGATCGCGAAGCATACAACACCGAGCTGCATCGCCGCATAGTGTCGACCTCCTGAAACAAGATGCTCGTCGATCTTTATACGAGCCTCGCAGCCGCCCTTCGAAGTGATCAAGAGCCCGGGTTTCTGAAAGCTGGATGTTGGTGGATCGCACTGCATCCCTTTCGTCGCTTTTTGAATTCGATCGAGACTGGGAACGCCGACAGCGCGTTGGCAGTCGTAGAGCAAGTGATCGAGAAACAGACTTGATCGAGATTTGGTGGGAGTCTGGATCGTGATTTGCATCTCCCACGGCACGCCTAGCGAAAGAGCGAGGATTTGATGTTTTATACGCTTCCGGAAAACCTTGAATGGATCGAAGTTGCGCCGGGCAACCGCAGAGCTGTACTAAGCGAGCGGCCAGAACTCATGCTCGTGGCATTCCGCTTCGAGGAAGGCGGCATCAGCCCCCTACACTCCCACCCGAACAGCCAGGTGAGCTACGTCGCAGAGGGCACCTTCGATGTAACCATCGACGGGGAGACGGTCCGCCTCGGCCCGGGAAGCAGTTTTATCGTCGCGCCGCACCTCGTTCATGGGGTCGTTGCTGTTACTCAGGGCCTTCTGATCGATACGTTCAACCCACGCCGGGACGACTTTCTGCGCAAACAATAACAGCACTGTTCACGTGTGACTCCGTGGATTGGTTACTCTAACGCGTGTCGGATACTTGCCAGCCTGCGGTCGGTCCGAAGTCCGGCGTGCACCACATCACAGAGAAATGGCGGGCGCGGCCAACGCGCCCGCACCGGCTTGGATCACGTCTGCGGCAGCGCCTCGATCGCATCGAATATGCGGGCCGTGTAGGTGAGTGCCGCACCCGCATTGAGCGCGATCGCGACGCCGAGCGTCTCGGCGATCTCCTCCTTCGAAGCCCCGAGTTCCACCGCCTTCTTCGCATGCACGGCGATGCAGCCGTCGCAGCGCGTGGTGACGGCCACGGCGAGCGCGATCAGCTCGTGCATCTTCGGCTCGAGCCTGCCCGTCTTGGCGCCGCTGCCTTCGATCGTATGAAGGCCGCGCAGCACGTCCGGGCTCAGCTTGGCGAAGTCGCCGACGCGGCCGATGAGGGCGTCGCGATATGCGTTCCAGTCCTGCATGTTGCTCATTTCACGCTCCTCACTGGCGGCCGGCGGTCACGCCGCCGTCGACGGGAAGGATCGTGCCGGTGATCCAGGACGCCTGCTCGGAAGCGAGGAACAGGATCGCCTCGGCGACATCGCGCGGCTGGCCGTAGCGGCCGAGCGGATGGAAGGCGTTGAACGTCGGCAGAACTTGCTTGACCTGATCGTCGGACAGGAAGGTGTTGTAAACAGGCGTCTCGACGACGGCAGGCGCGACGGCATTGACGCGGATATTGAAAGGCGCGAGCTCGATCGCAAGATTGCGCACCATCGCATGGACACCGGCATTGGCTGCCGAATAGGCGGCCGAAGGTGTGGCGCCTATGGCCTGGATCGCCCACATGGAGCCTGTCTGGACGATCGCGCCGCCGTTGTCCTTCATCGCCCTGGCGGCGGCCTGGGCGGTGAAGAACTTGCCCTTCAGGATCGTGTCCAGATACCAGTCGTAATCGGCTTCCGTCAGCTCGATGAACGGCTTCGGATTGAAGACGCCGGCATTGTTGACGAGCACGTCGAGCTTGCCGAAGCGGGAAACTGCGGTTTCGACGAGGGCCGCCCCCGTCTCCGGCCTGGCGATATCGCCGGCGGAAACGACGATGTTGCTGCCGCTCTGATCGATGTCGCGCGCGGCCGCTTCGAGTTTTTCGAGGTTTCGGCCGTTGATAGCGACCTTTGCGCCTTCCGCAACGAGACGAGCGGCCACTTCCTTACCGATGCCTGAACCGCCGCCGGTGATGGCGGCTACCTTGCCTTCAAATCGCATACTGATCTCCTATTATCTATCTACCGATAGATAGATGTGCCCCACATAGCGTTTGCTTTTTGGTAATGCAAGACCTATCTATCGATCGATAGAGAGGATTTTGGCAAATGAGCGAAACAGCCGAAGCAATCATGGACGCCGCCGAGGAGCGTATCCGTCAGGCAGGCTATAGCGGCTTCAGTTTTCGGGACGTCGCTGCGGATATCGGTGTTAAGAGTTCGAGCGTCCACTATCACTTCCCGACCAAGGAGAAGCTCGCAGCGGCAGTCGCCCGCCGTTACACCGACCGCTTTCTGGATTCGGTGGATCAGAAACAGGCGACGGGCGACGACATCGTCACGGCTTGGCGGCAGGTCTTCCGCGACGCCTTGCACCGCGACGGCAGGATGTGCCTCTGCGGCGCCATGGGAGCAGTGTCCCACGACCTGGCCGGGGAAGTGAGGGAAGAAGTAAAACGGTTCTTCGTGCTCGGAATCGAAACGCTCACGCGAGGGGGGCTGGGACGCGACACCGCCGTGCGGGTACTTGCTACCCTCGAGGGCGCGATGCTCGCCGCCAACGTCCTCGACGATCGTTCCATGTTCGAGAGCGGAACAGCCGCTCTCGTATAGGCCAGTCTTCCTCGGGCGTCATTGGCAGTTGCTCGACATGGGTTGGCAAGCTATCAAAATACGGCCAGCGCAAAATGTAGTATACCAGCCGAAATAAGCCCTGATGCGTACCCAATCCCGGACGAGGAGCCCGCGATGACCCACCTCGACAGCCGAAACCTGCCGCTCTCGACGAAGTCCGATCTGGCGGCTGAACGCTATCGGGAGGGAGTGGACCTGCTCCTCTCGGCCTGGCCGGGCGCGGCAGAGGCTCTAGACGAGGCCATCGCAGTTGATCCGGATTTTGCTCTTGCGCATGCGGCACGCGCGCGCCTGCATGCCGTCCGCACCGAACTCGCAAGCGCCAAGGCGAAGATCGCGAAAGCCGAAGAGATCGTCTCCCGGCACGGAACCGAGAGGGAGCGAAGCCATGTCCAGGTCCTCTCACTTGCCATCAGCGGGCAGGCGGCGAAGGCGCTGGAGCGTGCTCTCGACCACGCCGACCGCTGGCCGCGCGACATCCTTATCCTTTCATTGCCTCTTGGCGCCTTCGGACTCTTCGCCTTTTCCGGCATGTCCAACCACGACCAGGCGCGTGTGGATCTTTGCGAACGTCATGCGCGCCACTTTAACGGCGACGATTGGTGGTTCCTCACGTATCTGGGCTGGGCGCATGCCGAAAACGGAAACGTAACCCACGGCCGAAAACTCACCGAGCGCGGCTACGAGCTCAGGATCGACAATGCAAATGCGGCACATGCGCTTTCACATGCCATGTACGAGGCCGGCGCGGGTGAGGACGCCGAGAGGCTGCTCGCGAACTGGCTGCCCCGCTACGACCGCGCTGGCATCCTCCACGGCCACATTGCCTGGCACTCGGCATTGGGCGCCCTGGAGCGGGGTGATCCCGAGCGAGCACTTGCGATCTACGAGAACTACATCCAGCCGTCGGTTACGGCCGGAATGCCGGTCAACGTGGTCAGCGACACGGCCTCTTTCCTGTGGCGGCTCCAGGCCTACGGTCACACGGTGCCGGCGGGCCTGTGGGCGGCGGCGGCAACCTATTCCGCGGAATACTTCCAGAAGGCCGGCTTCGCCTTCGCTGACGTCCATATGGCGCTGATCGCGGCCGCGGTCGGCGACACGGCGGCGGTCGGCCAACGGACTGAGGCGTTGACGGGCCTGATCGACGCAGGTGCGCTCGCCGCGGGGCCAGTCGTGCCGGCGATCTGCCGTGCCGCCTTGTCCTTCGCGGAAGAGGACTACCCAGGCTGCGTCCGTATCCTGGAGCCGGTCGCGGCCGAGGTCGTTCGCATCGGCGGCAGTGGCGCCCAGCGCGAGATGATCGAGGACATGCTCCTCCTCGCCCTCATGCGAAGCGGCGAGGTCGTGAAGGCGCGGCAATTGCTTGACCACCGCCTGCACCGCCGCCCCTCGCCGCGTGATATGCGCTGGCAGGCGATGCTCACAGCATGACCACCACACGCTTCGAAGCCAAGCCGGCATCTTGCCGCCCGGAAAATAAAGCTCTGAGTCAGACTGGGGTTCAGGGGGTATCAATAGACCAAGGTTGAACGAGCGGCGCCACCTCCGGAACATTGGGCCAGAAATAGCTGCGGAAGATGCTCCATATCTCCGCTGAGAAGTGCGGCCAGATAGCCTTGCAAGCGGATGATCATGATGGCCAGGAATTCGCCGGTCTACCTCAATGCGCTGCGTGCATTCGAAGCGAGTGCGCGGCACGGGAGCTTCTCCGGTGCCGGCGAAGAACTCAATGTCACCGCGGCTGCTGTCGGGCAAATGGTGCGGGGGCTTGAGGAATGGTTGGGAATGCCGTTGTTTCAGCGCACTGCTACAGGCAAGACAAGACTTACCCTGACAGAAAATGCCGAGCGTACGCTGCCGGATATTAGAGCCGGTCTCGATCGTCTCGGGATTGGGCTGGAACGGCTGCGGGACTCCGCGACGGGTGGCATCCTCAACGTTACCGTCAGTCCGGCCTTCGCCGCCAAGTGGCTGCTTCCACGCATCGACCGCTTCCAAGGTAGATGCCCGGACACCGATATCCGGCTCGAGACCAGCCTGAAACTCGTGGACTACAGGGCGCAGGGCATCGATATCGGCGTGCGATACGGGGACGGCAACTGGCCGGGACTGGTTGCGGAGAAACTGATGGATGAGGAGATTTTTCCGGTTTGCTCGCCGGCGTTTTCCGACCTGGACAATTTAACCGAGCCGGCAGATCTCACGCGAACCACACTCATCCACGATCTCTCTGTCGATCCCGCGATCGGTTTCGTCACCTGGGACATGTGGTTGCAAGCTGCCGGAGTGCCTGAGGGGCAACCGCAAAGGGGCATGAGGATCGACAATTCCGCGGCTGTGCTGCAGGCTGCGATCGAGGGACGCGGGGTGGCGCTGGCGCGTAGCATCCTGGCGCGCGACGATTTGGCCGCCGGGCGACTGAAGCGGCTTTTTCCCGCGGTCCAGGTTCCCTCAAAGCTCGCCTATTATGTCGTCTATCGGGCGGAATACGCGTCCCTACTGAAACTCCGGACCTTCCGTGACTGGCTGATCGAAGAGGTGACGCGCCTTCGGTCCTGATTTGAGCATGGGTTCTGCCCATGTCATAAGGACGATAGGGGCAATCCGGCGAAGTTTTTCTTTGTCGCCGGCAAGAAACTCTCATTTGTCAAGTCGGCCTTTGAGCCGCATTTAGGTGTCGTGGCGCACGTGTCCCGCACTGGAAAATTCCACCCGGCACGGCGCTTCAGAGCCGAAACCACTGTCCCGTTTGCGCAGCTTACGCCAGGCCTTGAGAGGATGACCATGGTTACCTTGAAATCACACTGCAGATCGCAGCCGAGAACCGCCGTGCCGCCGCAGGCGCCTATCAGAAGTACAAGGAACCGTTCCTCTCGCAGATTGCGGGCGCGACATCCAAGGAGCTTCTCATTCGCGACGACGACGCACAGGTGCTCCACGGATTCAACAGCATCGAAGACGCAAAGGCCTATCTCGAAAGCGCGCTTTTTAACGACGATGTCGTCGAGGGTCGAAGCCGCTTCTGGCTGCCGCCGCGGAAGTCCGCATCTACGCCGTGGCCTAAGCCCGGCTGTACTGGAGGGTCCGGATACCGGCCCTCACTCTTCACGAGGAGCTGTCCCTTGTCACAATCCATTCTGATCGTTGGCGGCGGGCTTGCAGGCTTGACCGCGGCCCGGCTCCTCCATCAAGCAGGCCTCGGCTTTCAGCTTCTTGAAGCGCGTGGGCGCCTGGGCGGACGCATTCTCTCCGTCGACGGCAGCGGTGAACCATCGGGCGACGGCTTCGATCTTGGCCCGTCGTGGTTCTGGCCTGACATGCAGCCAGCAATGGGG
Organism: Sinorhizobium chiapasense; assembly: GCF_036488675.1. Classification (NCBI taxonomy): domain Bacteria; kingdom Pseudomonadati; phylum Pseudomonadota; class Alphaproteobacteria; order Hyphomicrobiales; family Rhizobiaceae; genus Sinorhizobium; species Sinorhizobium chiapasense. Next base: position 110,359 of record NZ_CP133151.1, on the reverse strand, counting down.
GACTTGATCCACCATCTCGGGCTGAACTATTTCGAGCAGAACGTCGACGGCGACGTGATCTTTCAGCGGATGTCGCGCGAAGCTCCTCAGCGCTATCGCGGAGTGCGGCAGGAACCGCAGGGCATGCGGATCGTCGGGGGCATGGGAGCGGTCATATCGACGCTTGCCGAAACCCTGCCCGCACAAAGCATTCAACTGAATGCCCGCGTGACGCATGTCTCGCTCGACGGCGAAGGCGTCGTTGTGCAGTACGTCGATGCGAGCGGGTCGTCCCATAAAGAGCGGGCGTCGCATGTTGTGTTCGCACTGCCGCCGCGTCTCATCGAGGCAAAGGTTTTGTTTTCGCCATCGCTCGACTACGCGACAGCCGAGCGATGGCGGCAGACCCCGACGTGGATGGCGCCGCATGCCAAGTTCTTCGCACTCTATGACCGCCCATTCTGGCGCGACGCCGGCCTCTCGGGAACGGCGCAAAGCATGGTGGGGCCTTTGGCTGAGATTCACGACGCGACAACCGCCTCGGGCCGAGCCGCCCTTTTTGGGTTCGTCGGCGTTCCGGCCGGTGAGCGCGCATCAGTCGGACGCGATGCAATCGTCGCGGCTTCGGTTCAGCAACTCGCTCAGGTGTTCGGGCCACAGGCCGCCAGTCCCCGCGCGACATTGTTCAAGGACTGGACGGATGACCCGTTGACTGCAACTGCGTACGACAGGCAGGCCGGTGGCCATCCCAACCCCGATCGACGGCCATGGGTCAACGGAAAATGGCGCGATTACATTTCGCTGGCCGGGAGCGAAACCAGCATCAGTGAACCTGGTTACCTCGCCGGTGCGGTCGAAGCCGCCACCCGGATCACAACCGAACTCATCGGCAGACTGAGCAAGGTCGAGACACGCACATTCACGGCTTTCACCGAAGCATCCCAAACCGTGGGGAATTGAAACCATGAAAACTACCTATCGAGCGATGCAGGTCACTACACCCGGTCGCCTGGAACTGGTGGAGCGGCCAACGCCGGAGCCAGGGGTGAATGAGGTGCTGATCGCCGTCGAAGCCTGCGGTATCTGCGGCGCCGATGCGAGCGATATCGACCGGGCTGATCCGGCGCTTGAGCCGCCTCGTGTTCCCGGTCACGAGGTCGTCGGCTGCATCGTAGCACTCGGCCCAAACACGCCATCGATCTGGAAGGTGGGACAGCGCGTCGGCGTTGGCCGTCTGGGCGGTCATTGCAACGAATGCGGCGAGTGCCGGCGAGGACGTTTCAACCTCTGCCGCAACCAGCCCTGCGACGGCGGCTATGCCGAGATGATGATTGCGCGTGCAACAGGCCTTGTCTCTATCCCGCACGAATTGTCGTCAGAAGAAGCGGCACCCATCCTCTGCGCGGGTATAGCCACGTTCAATGCCTTGAAAAAATCGGGCGCCGAAGCAGGCGACACCGTCGCCATTCTCGGAATCGGAGGCCTCGGCCACATGGCGCTCCAATACGCCCGCAGGATGGGATTTCGGGTGGTGGCGGTAGGTCGAGGCGAGGATATCGCCACCGATGCGATGAACCTCGGCGCGCATCGCTACATCGACATGGAGAGCGAAAACGCCGCAGATGTGCTGAACGGGTTGGGCGGCGCGAAAGCGATCCTGACCACGTCCGGCAATCCGACAGCCGTTACGGCGCTGATGCCCGCGCTTCAGCCGGAGGGGCGTTTGATCGTGCTTGGCGTCGGCAAGGATCCACTGCCGGTCTCGACAGGATACCTAGTGGGGGCTGAACGGGGCATTATCGGCTCGATCACCGGCTCCCCGTATGAGAACGAAAAGACGCTTGATTTCAGTGTGCTTGCGGGCGTCAGGCCGATGATCGAGACCATGCCGCTGGAGAGAGCCCAGGAAGCTGTCCAGAAGATGAGATCCGGGGACGCGAAGTTCCGGATCGTGCTGACGATGGGAGACCAGACCAATGCGCATCAATGAAGACCTGACGAAACCGGTTATCGTCCATTCGGCTAAGCTCGACTGGGTCGCCAGTCCGTCCGCCGGCGTCGATCGCCGCATGCTCTATCGCGTCGGCGGCGAAGTTGCGCGCGCCACCACGATCGTGCGCTATGCGCCTGGAAGCGCCTTCCCCCGCCACGTCCATAGCGGCGGCGAGGAAATTCTCGTGCTCGAGGGCACGTTCCAGGACGAACACGGTGACTATCCCGCAGGCTGCTACTTCCGCAACCCGCCCGGCACCTCCCATGTGCCGGCGTCGAAGGATGGCTGCACGATCTTCGTGCGTCTCTGGCAGTATCGGGATGGCGACCTCACGCAGATCGTTCGCCAGCCTGGCGAAGGTGAGGCAGCACCTTTACGCAATGGAGCCGAGGCCGCGCGGGTCCTGTTCGACGACGGGAAAGAACGCGTAGCGATCGAGCGCTGGCGGCCCGAAGTCGCCATAAACGTCGAAAATCGCCGCGGTCTCGAACTCCTCGTGCTTTCCGGCAGCCTGACAGTTGGCACGGAGCAACTGGAAGCGCAGAGCTGGGGGCGTTTGCCCGCTGGCCTGCCGCTTGAGGCGATGACCGGATCCAAGGGGACCGAGATCTGGATCAAGGACGCCGCCCTTCAGCACCCCGACGTGCTGCAGATGCCGACCTGACCAAGCTCTGCTGTTGGCCTTCCGCTGCGGCGCGGAATCATCCCGCCGCGACGGCCGCCTTGAGCCGCGCAATCGCCTCGTCGACAGTTGCGCGAGGGCAGCCGAGGTTCACGCGCATATAGCCATGCCCCTCTATGCCGAACTTCTGCCCCTTGTCGAGCCAGAGCCGCGCCTTCGTCAGCATGAAGCTTTCAAGCGCTGCGGCGTCCAGACCTAAAGCCCGGCAATCCATCCACGCCAGATAAAGTGCGTCCGCCGGAAGCACCTTGAGCCCGGCATTCAACCCGTTGATCTCGGCCGCGAAATGCGCGTGGTTGGCCCGGACGTAGGCAAGAAGGTTTTCAAGCCACGCCTCGCCATAGGTATAGGCGGCCTCGGCGGCAACCATGCCCATCGAGTTTACCTTCGGGTAGAGGTTGCGCTCCAACTGGCGCCGAAATTCTGCCCTAAGGCGCGGGTTGGGAATGAAGGCATTCGCGCATTGCAGGCCCGGCAGGTTGAAGGTCTTGGAGGGAGCGATGCAGGTGATCGACTGCTTCGCGAACGCAGCGGACAGGCTGGCGAACGGCACATGCCGGCGGGCCGGGTTCATGATCAGGTCCTGGTGAATTTCATCGGAGACGACGAGAATTCCGTGGCGGGCGCAGATCTCGCCCATACTTTGCAGTTCGTCTTCCGTCCAGACATTCCCGGTCGGATTGTGCGGGTTCGAGAGGATGAAGATCTTCGTGTTCGGGCGTATCGCCGCCTCGAATACGCTGGCGTCGTAACGATAGCCGGTCTCCGTCCGGATGAGCGGCGCACTGATGGGAAGCCGTCCGTTGAGGAGCACGTCGTCGTGGAAATGCGCATAGACAGGCGGCTGGATGAGGACACTGTCGCCTGGAGCCGAAAAGGCCTGCACGATGGTCTTGAGCGCAGTGATCACGCCTGAGACCGGCACCACCCAGTCGGGCTCGACCTCGAAGCCGAAGCGGCGCTGTTGCCAGCCGGTCACGGCGTCAATGTAGCTCTCACGCGCGCCGGCGGAGTAGCCGAACATACCGGCCTGCGCGGCCCCGACCAGCGCATCGATCACCGGTTGGGGCGTGCGGAAATCCATATCGGCGACCCACATCGGCAGCGGATCGGCATTCGCCGCCTCTGGCGGCAAGAACGCCTTCGCACAATCCCATTTCAGCGAATTCGAGCCGCGGCGATCGATCAGCTCATCGAGACAGTTTGTATGTGCGCGAACATTCATACGGGACCTCAAGTTGGATTGGTTAGTGGCGCCAGTTTTGCAACTTTCCTCACAGAGGCCACCTGATGGCCGAACTGGAAAGGTTCGCATAGAGCCGCCGGTCGGCGCAGATCGATTTCAGTGCCGGATGATCTGACTGAGAAACAGCCGCGTTCGCTCGGACTGCGGGTTATTGAAGAAGTCGTGCGGATTGTTCTCTTCAACGATCTGCCCCTGGTCCATGAAGATCACCCGATTGGCCACCGCTTGCGCGAAACCCATTTCGTGCGTGACGCAGAGCATGGTCATTCCCTCTTCGGCAAGCTCGATCATCGTGTCGAGCACCTCCTTGATCATCTCGGGGTGGAGCGCAGAGGTCGGCTCGTCGAAGAGCATGATCTTCGGCTTCATGCAGAGCGAACGGGCAATCGCCACCCGCTGCTGCTGTCCTCCCGATAGCTGGCCGGGATATTTGTGTGCCTGCTCGGGGATCTTGACCTTTTCCAGGAAGTGCATCGCCGCGTCGATGGCTTCCTTCCTGGGGATCTCGCGTACCCAGATCGGAGCAAGCGTGCAATTTTCGAGGATGGTCAGGTGCGGGAAGAGATTGAAGTGCTGGAACACCATGCCGACTTCCGAACGCACCTTGTCGATGTTTTTCAGGTCTGAAGACAGTTCGATCCCGTCGACGATTATTCTGCCCGCCTGATGCTCTTCGAGGCGGTTGATGCAGCGGATCATCGTCGACTTTCCCGATCCGGAGGGCCCCGCGACGACGATGCGCTCGCCGCGCTTCACAGTGAGGTTGATGTCGCGAAGGACGTGGTAATTTCCGTACCACTTGTTCATGTCCTCGATCCGGATCGCGATCTCGTCCGACACCATCATCCGGTTGCGATCGATCACGGTTTCAATATGCGGTTCCATGGTGATGGCTCCTTACCGGTGATCGGTTTTGAGTCGGCGCTCGAGATGCATGGAGTAGCGCGACATGCCGAAGCAGAAGACGAAGAACAGGGCGCCGATGAAGATGAAGAGCTCCCAATAGATCCCCTGCCAGTCGGCCGTCGCCCGGATCGAATTGGAAAGCGCGATCGGGTCCAGGAGACCGATGAAGACGACCAGGGTCGTGTCTTTGAAGAGGCCGATGAAGGAATTGACGATGCCGGGGATCGAGATCTTGAGCGCCTGCGGCATGATGACCAGCCGCTGCGCCTTCCAATAGTCGAGGCCGAGCGCTTCGGCCGCCTCATACTGACCTCGAGGCAGGGCCGCCAAACCGCCACGGATCACCTCGGCCATATAGGCGGTAGCAAACAGAGTCACCATGATGATCACGCGCAGGATCAGGTCGAAGGTCGTTCCCGGCGGCAGGAAGTAGTTGAGCAGCAGCGAGGCGGTGAACAGCAGCGTGATCAGCGGCACACCGCGGATGAACTCGATGAAGACGACGCTGATCGTCTTCACGAGCGGCATTTTCGAGCGCCGCCCCAGCGCCAGAACGATGCCAAGAGGCAGCGACAAGGAAATGCCGGTGACCCCGATGACGATCGACAGCAGGAATCCGCCCATTTCGCGCGAGGCGACGGGGGCAAGCGACAGCGGCAGAAGCTGCTCGAGCACCGTCGTGACCGGCCCCGGCGCGACGAACCACCAGGTCAGCGCACTCACAATTGCCAGCCCCGCGCCAGGACCTGCACCGAGCCGCCCCGTCATCCGCAACAAGACTGCTCCGACGGCAAAACCTCCATAGACCACGACAGGAAGCCAAAGGGTTCCGCCCCAGATCAGCCAGTAGGCGAGGCCTGGGAAGACGACGCTGAACCGGAGCAGCCCGCGCGGCACAGGCGGGAACAGGATCGGCGCCAGCGCTACGATCATCAGCGCGAAGGCAAGTACCGGCCGCCAATATTGCTCTGGCGGATAGAAGCCGAACAGAAGCTGCGTCCAGCGATCGCGGATCACCGCAAAGCAAGCTCCCTCCGCACCGGCGAGGATCTGGCGGCATTCACTGAGCGAGTTGGCATTCCAGACGGAGTCGAAGAGCCAGGGAAACACTGAGCAGACGAACCAGACCGATACGATGAGTGACATCACCGTCAGGAGTGCGCTCAGCCAGTCTTTGAAAAAATTCTCGCGCAGCAGCTTGAGCAGACCCGTCTGACCGGCGGGCGGCTCGCGCGCGGGCAGCATCTCGCCGCGGACAAAAGCAGGATTGCGTTCGGTCATATCAACGCTCCTTCAGCCCGACGCGGGCATTGTAGGCGTTCATCGACCCGGAGATGATCAGGCTCAGCGACAGGTAGATCAGCATGAGCAGCAGCATTCCTTCGAGTTCGCGACCGGTCTGGTTGATCGTGATCCCGCCGAGCGTCGAGCGCAGGTCCATGTAGCCCACCGCCAACCCGAGCGAGGTGTTCTTGGTGATGTTGAGGTATTGCGAGATCAGCGGCGGCACGATGACCCGAAGCGCCTGCGGCAGGATCACCAGCCGCATTGTCTTGCCCGGCCGAAGGCCGAGTGCATGGGCGGCCTCGGTCTGGCCCTTCGAGATGGCCAGAATGCCTGCACGCACATTCTCGGCAATGAAGGCGCCGGTGTAGATGCCGAGTCCAAGCCACATTGCGATCAGCGCATTTCGAAGCTGGAATCCGCCCTGGAAATTGAAGCCGCGCAGTTCGGGATAGCCGAGATGAAAGCCGAGCGCCCAGAGCAGAAGGAGCGGCGGGGCGGCGAGGACGGTCATGGTCTTCCACCAGATCACCGGCCTGACGCCGGTCTGGCTCTGCACCCGGTTGGCATGGCGCACCAGCACCCGACTGATGAGGACGCACGCGATGACGACCACCAGGACTGCGATGGCGTTCAGGCTCGGCTCAACGATTCCGAGATTGAGCGTACCGAGATCACGCGTGAACAGCGGCTCGGGAATGAACACGCCCCGATTGGTAATGGCTACCGCGCCGAGGATCATGCCGGCGGTGGCATTCTCGCCCTTGAATGCGTTCGGCGCCGGCACGGCCTCGCTCATGATCGCACCGAAGACGAGGATCCAGAGTAAGAGCGGAATGTTTCGGAAGACCTCGACATAGACCACCGTCAGCCGCGCCACGATCGGATTGCCGGACAGCCGAAGCACACCGGCAACTACGCCAATGATCGTCGCCAGAGCGCAGGACAGAACAGCGAGGACGACCGTGTTCAAGAGCCCCACAAGAGCTGCGCGGCCGTGGGTCATCTGAGTGTCGTATTCTATGAGCCGCTGATTGATGTCGTAGCCCGCGGTGCTCCACAGAAATGAGAAGGAGAAATCCTTGCCCAGAAGCGCGAGATTGCGGATCGTGTTGTCCACCAGCCAGGCAATCCCCAGCATGAGGCACATCAGAACGAAGATCTGGATCGTGTAGGAGCGGTACCGGCCATCGTTGAGAAGCATGCTCAAACGAAAAGCCTGGTGCGGCTCCAGCGTCGGAAAAGTGATTGCGTTTGCCATTGGCGAAATCCCTGCAAGTACGTCGCAGCGTTCCCCATGCCGGTGAACGCGGGAAGCGGTCATGCGTTTCGTCAGGAAGGGCGCGCGGTCGTCAAACCGCGCGCCACAAAGGGGTTCTCACCGGAACGGCTGGGCGTACATCAGGCCGCCCTTGGTCCATAGCGCGTTGAGCCCTCGCTCTAGGCGGATCGGCGTTTGATCGCCGAGATTGGTAGCGAAGATCTCGCCGTAGTTTCCGCCGGCCGCAATAGCACGCCTGGCCCATTCGGCATCGAGACCCAGCATCTTGCCGAGATCGCCCTCCTTGCCGAGAAGCCGGTTGATTTCCGGATTGTCCGAGCCATCGGCGAGCTGGTCGACATTGGCCTTGGTCACGCCCAGTTCCTCGGCGGCGAAAAGCGCGCTCTCAGTCCAGTGCACGATGTCCGCCCACTGCTCGTCACCCTGGCGCACGATCGGTCCAAGCGGTTCCTTCGAAATGATTTCGGGCAGGAGGACGTGATCGGATGGGTTTGGGAAACTGGCGCGCACCGAGGCAAGGTTGGAGCCATCGCTTGTATAGACGTCGCACGCTCCCGCCTGATATTGGCGCTCGCCTTCGGCGCTTGAATCGACCGGTACCGGTTCGTAGGTCATTTTGTTGATGCGGAAATATTCCGCAAGATTGAGCTCGGTGGTGGTGCCGGACTGGATGCAGACGGTAGCGCCGTTGAGATCCTTGGCCGAGGAGACACCAAGCTCCTTCTTCACCAGGAAGACCTGCCCGTCATAGAAGTTGGTGCCCGCGAAGGTGAGCTTAAGGTCCGTGTCGCGCGAAAAGGTCCAGGTGGTGGCGCGCGAGAGCACATCGATCTCGCCCGAGGCCAGGGCGGTGAAGCGGGTCTGTCCGGTGGTCGGAACAAACTCGACCTTCATCGGATCGCCGAGCACGGCCGCAGCGACGGCCCGGCAGAACGCGACGTCGAAGCCTTGCCATACGCCCTTGGCGTCGGGAGCTGAAAAGCCTGCGGTACCCGAACTGACGCCGCAGTTGAGTTTGCCGCGCGATTTTACCTCGTCGAGCGTGCCCGCTATCGCCGTGGCGGACAGAAGAGCCACTGCGCCGAGTGTTACCAGGAATAGAGATTTCTTCATTTTCGTTCCCCATTGGTTTTGTTAGCGAAACTGAATTTTGAGTGCTGTTGCTGAGTTCTGTTCAATCCTCCTGTTACGTGCTCCGCCTGAGGCCCTGGCCTATCTGCAGGCAGCGTTTGGTGCCTACTTCAGACTGACAGCGGCCATTTCCATGCGCTGTTCGGCATCCTTCCTCAGTGTCATCCCGAATCCCGGATGGGTCGGGACCGCCAACCGGCCGTTGACCGGCTGGAGGTCTTCCTCGAACAGGTCGCGATTGCAGGATTTCAGTGAGAAGGTGTGGTGCTCGTGGATTTCGAAGTTCGGGATCGCCGCTTCGAACTGAAGCGCAATCGCCGTCGATAGCGGCGTGCCGCAGACATGGGCCTGGACCCCGACATCAAAGGCATGCGCGAGATGCACGATTTTCATGCCCTCGGAGATCCCGCCGACGAGGCCAATATCCGGCTGGATCATATCGATGGCACCCGCCTGCAGATAGGGCAGGAAACCCCAGCGTGTATAGAGCCGCTCCCCGGTCGCCATCGGGATCGGCGAGCGCGACGCCACTTTCAGATGGGCTTCGGGGCTGTTGTAATGTGTCGGTTCCTCGATGAAGAGAATGCCGAATTCGGCGAACATCTCTGCGATCTGCAGTGCGGACGCGGTCGAGGTGAGCCCATTCAATTCGAGGATGATATCGACATCCGGACCGAGCCCATCGCGAATGGCTTCCATTCGGGCGCGAGCCAGCTTGCGGTTCTGCGGTGTGAGAAGGCTGCGATGCCGTGCGCGTCCACCGCCCGCCGCGACATAGACAGGACAGAGCTTGACGCAGTCATACCCCTCCTCCCGCGCTTGTCGCGCGGTGTCACGATATTCGGCCGGATCGTCGTGCATCCTGTGCTCCGCCTCCCAGCCGAAATGCAATTGGCTCGCATAGCAGCGTAGCGGTTCCGGCGTTTTCGCCCCCAGCAGGCGATGAACAGGCAGTCCTGCTGCCTTGCCCTTGATGTCCCAGAGCGCCGCATCAAGCGCGCTCATTGCGCCGAAGATCACCGGTCCGCCGCCTTGCGCCCAGAAAGATTGCCGCAGCATTTGCTCCCACACGGACTCGGTGTCGTTCGGGTCATGACCGAGAACGAAACGCTCGGCGAGCTTGCGGATCATCGGCCCCACGGCTTCGGATGCCGTGCCGAACGCCAGTGCAGCCTCGCCGAGACCGGTGATGCCCTCATCGGTATGGATCCGCGCGAAGATGGGACGCCAGAGCGCGATGCCATTCTGCCCGGAGAGGTCGATTTCCAGCGTCTCGACTTTGGTTACCTTCATTGCGACCACTCCAGCTAGCGTTTCATCCGGTTGTTGAGGTTGCGCGGATCGCAGTCACCGCGACCCCGCCGCATCGCGCACATAGGTGCCGCCGAGCGCAAGAAGGGCGAGCACGAGGGGAATGAAGGAGAGCGCGAGGATGGTATTCCATCCATACGCTGTCAGCAGTCCCCCGGAGAGGAACGAGCCGAGGGTCATCGTTCCGAACACGGCGAAGTCGTTGAGCGACTGGACGCGCGCCTTCTCTTCGGGACGGTGGCATTCGAGCACCAGGGCCGACGCACCGAGGAAACCGAAGTTCCAGCCGACACCGAGCACGATCAGGGTGATCCAGAAATGCGCCACGTCGACCCCCGTCATCCCGACGGCTGCGGAGATGCCCGTCAGCACCAGGCCCGTCATGACCACCGCGGTTGCGCCGAAGCGTGTGATCAGCCGCCCGGTGAAGAAGCTTGGGGCATACATCGCGACCACATGCCATTGAATGGCGAGGTTGGAGGACTCCTGCGACAGGCCGCAGAGCTGCATGGCCAAGGGTGCCGCGGTCATCAGGAAGTTCATGAGCAGGTAGGAGACGACCCCGCAGATGACTGCCGTGATGAACCGGGGCTGGCGGGCGATAACACCAACGGGACGACCGCCCACGGCCTCCACCTTGGTCGGCACCGGAAGGCGAACGCCGATCAGAAGCAGAGCGGAGAGTGCCGCCACTGCCGCCTGCGCGAGGTAGCTCGCCGCGAACATATGCGGCATCCAGAGATACATGGTGTTGTTGACAAGCTGCGGCCCGATCACCCCGGCGACGACACCGCCCGCCATGACGAAGGACAGGGCGCGTGGGCGTCGTTCAGCCGGCACGCAGTCTGCGGCCGCGAAACGGAAGGAAAGCACGACGGCGGCATAGGCGCCCCCGAAGAGCGTGGCGGCGCAGTATAGCCAGAAGGAGCCTATCACCACTGCGACCGCCGCCAACAGACCAACGAGCACGCCGCAGCCCGTCCCAACCAGAAATGCGGTACGGCGGCCGTAGCGTTGCGCGATGGCACCGGCGGGCAGCGTCGAGACCGCCATCCCCACCACGAACATTGATATCGGCATCGTGGCGAGTGCGGGGGTAGGAGCGAGGGTGTTTCCGACGATCGCCCCGGTGGAATAGACAACGGCCGAATTCGCGCCCCCCAATGCCTGTGCAATCGTCAGCCTCGCAAGGTTGCCGCGCGCGGCGTCATAATGAGATGAGGCAGGTTCGAGCACTTTGCTTGCGGTAATTTCTGACATCCGGCTTCACAGGGCATGAGAGGACTGATCCGGCGCGAGGTCTGGTCGCGTCGGGCGGAAAAGGCGCTTGGCATTCGATTTGACCGAAGATTAGCGAATTTCGATTTGGCTGTATTTCAATGGACCGACAATCTATGTAGAATACCTGCCAACGCGAGAGATAAACATGATCTGGCATCCGATCGCCGCTCCGCCCGGGGTTCGTCCTCCTCAACCGATCACGGTGCGAGCGCAATCCATTCCCGCGCGTCATTATTTTCCGGACCACTCCCATACCTGGCACCAGCTGGTCTATGCGATCTCCGGAGTGCTGACGGTTTACACCGAAGCCCAATCCTTCGTGATCACGCCGGATCAGGCAGTGTGGTTGCCGACCGGCGTCGTGCACCGCGTCGGCTCGCTTCTCGGCGCGGTATTTCGAAGCCTCTGGATCGCGGATGCAGCCGGCGCAAACTTACCGAGAGTCCCGACGATCTTCATGATGTCACCTTTGCTGCAGGCCTTGATCATCGAGGCCACAGAACTCGAGGGCGAGCCGGAAGGAGATGGCTATTCAGGTCGCGTGACCGCCCTCATCCTCGATCAGCTCGTGCGGGTCCAGCCGCTGCCATCGGCTTTGCCATGGCCGCGTAACAAGCCGTTGACCGCGCTATGCGAGGCGCTCTATCTGGACCCGACGGATGACCGAAGCCCGGAGGAATGGGGGCTGGCGCTGAATATTTCGCCCCGAACATTGGCGCGCCGCTTCAACACGGAGCTGGGCATGAGCCTGCGCTCATGGAGACGGCGCCTTCGGCTCTTCCGTGCAATAGAGCTTCTGGGCGGTGGTCTGGGCGTGACACAAGTCGCCATGGAGCTTGGTTACGGCTCGACATCGGCTTTCGTGTATGCGTTTCGCACCGAAATGGGCAGTAGTCCCCAAGCTTACATGCGCCGCCATGTCATGGAAAGCGCAAGCGCGCCAACGGGCTCCGCCTTTCAAAAGGTGCAGAGCTGAACGATGGAGCTCCGTTGGGCCGGGCGCGTTGCGCCTAGAACAGCCATCATGCCGGCGGGTCGAAGGCCCGGATCTCCGGCAGGTTGTCGTCGAAACGCTCCACCTGCACGGTCGTCAGTTGCCCCGTGCAGCCCTGCGCCAGGGCCGAGGTGCCGATGTCGCGGGTCAAGACATTCGGATTGCCGTGAACGCAGAGCGGCTTCTCCTCGTTCGGATCGGCGGGATCATACCACGCTCCCGTCGCAAGCTGGATTACACCGTGCCGGATGCCGTCCGAGAGGGTGACGCCAGCGAGGCAGGCACCGCGTTCATTGGAGAGCCGAATGATGTCGCCCTCGGAAATGCCGCGCTCTGCCGCATCGTCATGATGCATCGTTGCGACCTCTCGCCCTTTGAGCTTTGAGGCGACACTATGCCCGCCGAAATCGAGCTGGCTGTGCAGTCGCGTGCGCGGCTGGTTGGAAATCAGCACAAATGGTGTGGACTTGTCAGGGACGTAGACTGGTCCGAGCCAAGTGGGATGGCCAGGACAATCCGCTTCCTCAAAGCTCGCAATCGTTTCGGAATAGATTTGCAGCTTGCCGCTTGGTGTCGGCAGTGGATTTGCTGCCGGATCGTTTCGGAAGGCCCGCAGATATCCGCCATCGTCGGGTTGCTGCGGGAGGACGTAGCCCTCCCCTTTCCAGAATTCGTTAAAGTTTGGCGCTGCCAAGCCCTTCTCGGCAAGCCCCGCGCGGGTCTGCTCGTAGAGGTGCTCGAGCCATTGCCGGACGCTACGCCCCTCGGTGAAGGTCTCGCGCGCGCCGAGCCGCTCGGCAAGGTCCGCGAAGATGGCGTAGTCGTCGCGTGCTTCGCCATAAGGGGGAGCGATGGGGTGCATCGGCACAAGCAGCGGATCGTTGGAGTTGGCGCCGATGTCCTCGCGCTCCAGTGTCATCGTGCAGGGCAGGACAACGTCGGCATGGCGCGCGGTCGCCGTCCAGGCGAGCTCGTGGACGACGAGCGTGTCGAGCCGGGTGAAGGCCTTGCGCAGCCGGTTGAGATCCTGATGGTGATGGAACGGATTTCCGCCCGCCCAATAGACCAGCTTGATTTCGGGATAGGTCCGGGATTCACCATTGAAGCGATAGGTTTCACCGGGATGAAGCTGCATATCCGCGATGCGCGCGACAGGGATGAAGTCGCTTACGCCGTTGCGCCCCTGCGACAGCGTCGGGATCGGCACTGCATTATAACGGCGTCCGTAATAGGCGATCGCGCCGAGAGCATAGCCATAGCCGCCGCCGGGCAAGCCGATCTGCCCAAGGGCAGCGGCGAGCACCATGCCCATCCAGACAGGTTGCTCGCCGTGCTCGGCGCGTTGCAGAGAATGCGAGACCACGATCAGCGCGCGCTTGCCGGCAAGTCGCCTTGCGAGCACGACGATCTCCTCGGCGGAAACGCCCGTGAGGGCCGCCGCCCACTCGGCATCCTTCGGCTGGCCGTCTGTCTCGCCGAGCAGGTAGCGCTCGAAGATCGGCCAGCCGGAGGTATAACGTTCCAGGAAGGCGCGGTCGTGCCTGCCTTCGACGACGAGGGTATGGACGATCCCCATCATGAGTGCGGTGTCGCTGCCCGGCACGCAGGAGAGCCACTCGGCGTTGGCCTCGTCCGGCAGGTCCGAGCGCAAGGGGCTGACCAGCACGAAATTGCAGCCGCGCTCGGCCGCGCGTTGCATGGCGCCACGCTCGACATGCTTGCTGACACTGCCGCCGGCGACCATCGAGTTCTTGAGCGCCATGCCGCCGAATGCGAGCACGATCTCGCTGTGCTCAGCGATCTGCTCCCAGGAGACGTTGCGCTTGGTCAGGCCCTCGTGATCGCCGATGATATGGGGGATCAGAACCTGCGAGGAGCCGGAGGAATAGCTGGTGACCGACCGCACATAGCCGCCACAGGCGACATTGAGAAAGCGGTGGATCTGGCTCTGGGCGTGGTGGAAGCGGCCGGCGCTTGACCAACCGTAGGAGCCGCCGAAGATGGCTCCGGGGCCGGAGCCATCGCGAACACGGGCAAGCTCGTGGCCGAGCAAATCAAGAGCCGTCTCCCACGATACCGGAACGAACTCATCTCGCCCGCGCCGTTCGTCCGGGCCGGGACCGTTCTCCAGCCAGCTCTTGCGCACCATCGGCTGCACGATGCGCGCGCGATGACGCAACGCTGCCGGAAAGTTCTGGATGATCTCGTTCGGATCCGGATCGCCCGCATGCGGCTTGACCTCGAGCTGCCCATCGACCATTCGCGCCGAGAACACGCCCCAATGCGAGGTGTGTGGCCTGAAAGGCGTCTCGGCTTGTTCGTTTCCTTCGGCGGCTGCAGATTCGGGCATGATATTGTTCCGACGATAAGGCGTGGGCGGTGGCTCGATGTTTGCGACAATCGCAAGCGCATGGTGAATGGCCTATTTGAGGTCGCCACGCGCTCTTTAACACCTTAGTGCATCTCTAACCGGCTGTATTTCAACGTATTGCCAATCTATATTGATTATCTGCCAGTTTGCAGCTGCTCAAGACACGGCAACCGGCCACGCGCCCTCTGGGCAACGGTGCTCGCCTGTGAGGCGCGGCCGGAAAGGCTCATCTATTCCTGGATGGAACCGATCAGCCCTCTGACGTGCTTGCGGCGTACCCTCGCGAGTACGCGTAAATCCGCAATGGATTCGGCTTGCGATCTCGACAGAAGGATGCCTCTCCAGCCGTTGCGCCACCACCACTCTCCGGACACCAGCGCCTGCCTTATATTCATCATACTTATTGTCCTTATATTGCACTGCAACAACATCATCTTGTCTGCCGACCTTTTGTGGCGACCGGTCCGCTTAGGGCGCATCATCGAGGAATCGACCCATGACAACTACAATGAGTGATACGAGGGCGCCCGTCGCAGACCGAGGCCACGGCGATATAGGAGCCGCGGTTCGGCGATCTCGCGAAGCGGTGGGATATAGCGTTGAGGACCTTGCAATAACCTGTGGCCTGACTGGCGCCGAAATCACAAGGATTGAAATAGGTGCTGATGTCGACCCGGGCAGGCTCCGGCGCATCGCTGCTGCACTTCGAGTGCCAACCTCCACGTTCCTATTGAACTAGCGGAACGGGCGTCGCGCTGTTTGCGGAGCCCAAACCTCCTGAGTGCAAAGCTACACAGTTGATGCCGTCGCGGCTTTGTTGAACGCAGCTTGTCGTCAGCCGGGAAGATTGTCCCGATCAACAAGAATGTTGAACTTCGATTCCGAATCAATGAACTTATCCGCGACGTACGTGAATCCTCGTGCACCAAGTGCGCGGAAAAACCCGATCAGGATCCAGACGACGCACTGCCACATGTACAAAGGCGGTTTGACACCATCATGGATGTCGCCATTGAATTGACGGCACGGAAAGGAGGCTACATGCGTGCGCCATCAGGTGCTGTTGCGGGACTTTGCTCTGCCTCCGCCACCATGTTCGCAGTGGGAATGGCGTTCCTTGGCTATTGGGGATTGTATGAGCCCGACGACTGGCGCAGCGCCGATCTTGTCATTGTGATTTTGGCACTCGCCGGATTTGCAGCGCTTGGCTCGGTGCCCTGGATTGTGACGACCCCCGTTGCCGATGACGGCGAGGAGAAGGTCATAGCCGCCAGGCGAGCGTTGGCGTTGGGAGTCGTCTTGATCTGGCTGTCCGTTCTCGTTTCGGTATTCACTTAGCCTCGCCCCATCGGCTGCCTCTCGCGTCCTCGTGGAAGGCTCCTCCCTCACACTCGCGACCCCAAGACGTCGAACCGATCCGCGCCGCGGAGTACGAGTGGCTACGCTGCCGACTAGCACATCGCGTTTCCGAGCATCACCGCTAGTGCCTGCTTTTCTCTGCGCGCACTCGTCGATAAGGTGCGCGATCTGGATCAGGAAATCGCTTGCAGGGCCCGACGCGATGATGTCGCCAAGCCACTGATGACCAGCCTGGAATAGGACCCGTTATCGCCCCTGCCCTTGAGGCACTTGCTCCGCCAGCAGAGACCTTCATGCGCGGCCGGGATTTCTCCGCCCGGATGGGATACACCGCGCCAGCATTCGACCGGAGGGAAAACCCGGCTAGGCAACACATCGGCAGAAAGTCGCCGATGCTGATTACGGTCGCGCTCTCCAATCGAATCCCCGTATCGCCCGGGCTTTAATGACCAAGGGTGGTCGCTGCGAGCCCGCGGCAGCATGAGATCATGCTCTGGCGGAAAGGCGGTCTGACCGCCAGAGCGAATGTGAGCAGGTCGAACGAAGGATATGGACAAACGACCTTGAGACGGGGTCAGGAAAACCAGCCCCCCGGATGGCACTTCGAGTGCGAGCAAGCGTGTTGGACCTGATTTTCAGACTCCCCTATGGGCCCGCGGCGCTTCAAGACAGGTTGTTCATCAAGAAACGCGCGCGACCGCCCGTCCGACCGCGAACTCCCGCGCTTGTGCGGTTGCGGGCGCGGGCGGCAGCGAATAAGGTTCGCCGGCGGCGCCGACGCCGCTTAGCTCACGAGGATGTTCATGGCGACCGGTACCGTAAAATTTTTCAACCAGGACAAGGGCTTTGGCTTCATTACGCCCGACGATGGCGGAGCGGACGTGTTCGTCCATATTTCGACTGTGCAGGGTGCGAATCCGCTTCGCGAAGGTCAGAAGGTCAGCTATGACCTTGGCCAGGACCGCAAGACGGGGAAGTCGAAAGCGGAAAACGTCAGATCCATCTGATCGGCTACCTGATAGGGTCACCGGTCCTCAAAGCTGAATCTCGAGACCAACGATGCGTATCTAAAGCGATCTTGATCTCGTCCTGGTGCAGTAGGGACGTAGCGCCTCTTCTAGCCGCTGCATCTCGAGATCATTGAATTCGTTATCTTTGAGGACAGGTTTTCCGATTGATCAACTGCGCGATGTAGTGAGCGCCTGATCCTCCGGCGCATGTGCCAATCGCAAGCAAAAGGAGCAGCGCCTGATGAGCCCCAGTTTCCAATAACGCAGCTTCCGGGTGGTAGTCTCGCCTTTATCAGCGTGCAGCTATTGACGAAGCGGAGAGGTCTGCGCCGCGAGTGATCTAACAAGGACTCGACTTCACAGCCTCTGCTTGCGGCTCCTAACCTATGTCCGTTCGAATCGCGGCGCGATCGTCAACTATCGAAAACGCTACCGCGCCGGGTCTCGCGTTGCTACGATCCTCGCCAAGTCAGCGGTGAACTCGCTGGTCGGCAACGGATTATCAAGAAACAGCAGATGCGCTGGTCTCCACGGTGCTCACATGCTTCATGCAGGTCCAGACGGCTGAGATTAATGGCGATCTGCAAGATCGCCTGCGGGCACCCTTCCGACAGCCCGAACGGAATGTGCCCCCGCTGTTCAAGGCCGAACCGCCTCTTCTGCGCGGGGCCTAACCCCCAAGAAATTACCGGTCTCGTTGTCGCCACCAGCGACGCGCATATCGTTCGCCCAAACCCAGCAACCGTGGTTTTGCGTCCTGCCACGTTCACGAGTGCGGGCTGATCAGGAGTCGCCTCAATCATCTCCTCATTCGGGAATGTCGCAACTCCGACCGTGTGGGACATACGACATGTCAGTGTTTGTACTTCATGTTGTTTTCAAATGCTTTTCTCGTTGGCACGTGACGTGCATCACCGCTCGCAACCGCATTTCGGAATCCGGAGAAACGATGCCAATGACTACGCCCACGGAAAGTGCCATTGCTGCGGTGAGGTTTGCCCTTCCACAGCTCCCAGCCCGGCTTGCGCGTGACAGTTCGAACAGGCGGCTGCACCGGCATCAGATAAACCTGAGTTTGGATGGCGAAGCGCGCGGGCGACGTCCTTGAAATTGGCGGAGTTGAGGTATTCGCAAACTCAGGCTCTCAAGCCGCGTGCAAGGTTGCCAACGTGTCAAACATAGCGTCACACGAAGTGATCGAA
Organism: Sinorhizobium chiapasense; assembly: GCF_036488675.1. Classification (NCBI taxonomy): domain Bacteria; kingdom Pseudomonadati; phylum Pseudomonadota; class Alphaproteobacteria; order Hyphomicrobiales; family Rhizobiaceae; genus Sinorhizobium; species Sinorhizobium chiapasense. Next base: position 92,328 of record NZ_CP133151.1, on the reverse strand, counting down.
GTTCCGAACTGCCTGCGGTCGGTGTCCCCATTGACTGGCGAAAACGGGCTCGAGAGGTTCGAGACCTACGAGCAGATGAACCGCGCGATCGGCAGTGGTGACGTATGAGCTGCCAGGCGAAGCGCTACCACGATATCAGTTGCGGACACCGCGTTGTCGGACACGAAGGCAAATGCAGGCACCTGCACGGGCATAACTACCGTGTACATTTCACCTGCGAAGCTGATGAGCTCGACAATATGGGGCGCGTCATCGACTTCAGTGACATGAAGAGCAAGCTCTGCATGTGGCTGGAAGAGAACTGGGACCATAAGATGCTCTTGTGGGAGCATGACCCGGTTGCCAGCGCGTTGATCGATGACACGGTCGAAACCGGTAATGGTACGACGCTCGAAGATGGCATCGCGCTGGTCCCGTTCAATCCGACCGCTGAGAACATTGCGAAGCATCTTGTGCTCGTGGTGGGTCCGCAGCAGCTCAAGGGCACAGGCATCAGGCTCGTACATTGCGAGGTTGAAGAGACGCGCAAGTGCTCCGCCGTGCACGCGCTGCAGCCTCCAAGGAAAGATCTCGGGCAGATGGAGAAGTGATGAACAACAACAAAATATCGTTCAGCGAGCTCAGCGCGCTGGCAGCAAAGTTGGCTGCAGAGCTAAACCGGGTCTACCAGCCGGATGTCAACCAAGCACTGAAGATCTATCCTATCCCCCGAGGGGGCGTACCCGCTGCGCTCGCAGTGGCGCAGCACATCCCGCTGTTGCTCGTTGACAGCCCGGAGCAAGCGGACGTGTTCATCGACGACGTCGTGAACAGTGGTGCAACCCGCAACAAATGGAAGCATGACTGGCCCGAGAAAGAATTCTACGCACTCATTGACAAAAAAGCTGGCCCCAGACCCTCAGGCTGGATCGTGTTCCCATGGGAGGGCGACGTTGTTGGCTCGTTCGATGACAACATCGTGAAATTGCTCCAGTTCGTCGGTGAAGACCCTTCACGCGTGGGACTCAAAGAAACCCCAACGCGCGTTACCAAAGCCTGGCAATACTGGTGCAGCGGGTATGGCAAAGACCCAAAGGACATTTTGAAAGTGTTCGAGGGCGGTGCTGAAAAGCACAACCAGACGATCACAGTACAAGACATCCCGATCTATTCGCACTGCGAGCACCACCTCACGCCGATCTTCGGCACCTGCACAATAAGCTACGCGCCGAATGGCAAAATCATCGGTCTGAGCAAGCTCTCCCGGCTAGCCGACATTTTCGCGCGCAGGCTGCAAGTACAGGAGCGTATGACCAACCAGATCGCGGACGCTCTGTTCACTCATCTCGAGCCGATGGGTGTAGGTGTGGTCATCAAGGCGCGGCACCTGTGCATGGAATCGCGCGGCGTGTGCCAACAGGGACACCAGACGGTTACCACCGCTCTGCGCGGAATCATCAAAGACGATGCGACAGCCCGAACGGAATTCATGCGTCTGGCATAAAGTGCTGCAATGTACATTTACGTTGCGGCGGTCAGCACTGCTTTGGCAGATCGAAGTCGGCCGTGAAATTGTAACGACGACTCCTCTTTCTGGAGGGCCGGTTGTGGATTGGAAACAGAGCCTTCCTCGTATTTGCCGGCCTTTAAAGAGCGCCTTGGCCAAAAGAAGCGCCGCCAGATGTGCCACTTTGCGCCCATGGCAGAACGGCCAGCTCCGAGGTAATGCGATGTCAATGAGTGTTTGGGGATTCGGTGATTTCGCAAATGCGCTTGCATGCTCTTGCCGACATACGGCGTGGACGTCCGCCGAATTCGGCGGACGGCAACATGTGCCACTGTACGTCGGTCCAGAACGTGTATCGCGATACCTTCACGATTGCTCAATCTCTCATCGGGATCGTCCGGGAAGTTGAGGGGGCCGCAATCAGGGACTCAACGTTTCCGAGGAAGTGGTTTTGAAAGTAGCGGGCATGAAATGACCTACGCCGTCAAAGAACTGTTCAAGACGCTCCAAGGCGAAGGCGCCCAAGCCGGACGGGCCGCCGTTTTTTGCCGATTTGCCGGCTGCAACTTGTGGTCTGGTCGGGAGGAGGATCGGCATAAAGCAATTTGCCAGTTCTGCGACACGGACTTCGTCGGCACTGACGGCGATGGGGGCGGCAAATTCCAGGATGCGGCCGGGCTGGCTCGCGCGATTGCTGAAACCTGGGGGGACTGTGAAAACAACCGGTATGTGGTCTTCACAGGCGGCGAGCCGCTATTGCAACTCGATAGTGCTTTAGTCGACGCGGTACACACAATTGGCTTCGAAATTGCAATTGAAACGAACGGCACCCTGGAACCGCCGGAGGGCATCGACTGGATTTGCGTCAGTCCAAAGGCCCATGCGCCGCTGAAGCTGACATCTGGAAGCGAGCTCAAGCTTGTCTACCCGCAAGCCGATCTGCTGCTTGACGATCTGCCTGACATGCATTTCGATCATTATTTCCTTCAGCCCATGGATGGGCCGGAACGCGTCAAGAACACCGCCGCGATCACTGAGTTTTGTCTTCGGAATGCGCGCTGGCGCCTAAGTCTGCAAACTCATAAAATTATTGGGATTCCGTGAAAATCACCAAGGCGTTTCCATTTGAGGCTGCCCATCGACCCCCATGTTCCAGCGACGAATGATTGCCATCGCATGGAGGGCCCATTCGTATCGATCGAGCTTCAGTTGGAGGGACCAGTCGATCCGCATCCACTCAATGACATTCCAGGGGTGGAAGATCCAACCGCCGAGAACATTTCGGTTTGGGAAGGTTGTTCCTCTCCTTGGCGAAGTCAGTTCGGTCAAGGTGTTCGAGACGGCCCTCGTGCTGGCTGAGTATGACGACCAATAACCCGGAGCAATTGAGATGGCGGCGACTGCACTAGTGTTATTTTCGGGCGGGCAAGATTCCACCACCTGCCTGGCATGGGCGCTCGATCGATACGAGCGCGTCGAAACTGTCGGCTTTGATTATGGCCAACGGCACAAGATAGAACTCGAGTGCCGCGAAACGCTCCGCGCCAAGCTCGGAAAGATAAAACCGGCGTGGAGTGAGCGGCTCGGCGAGGACCATACAGTTTCTCTCTCGGCGCTGAGAGAGATCTCAAACACCGCACTGACGAGCACCATGGCAATTGAAATGGCCGAGCTTCCGAACACCTTTCTCCCGGGCCGCAACCTGGTTTTTCTGACGTTGGCGGCGGCCCTCGCCTATCGCAGAGACTTGAAACGCATCGTGGGCGGAATGTGTGAAACCGACTTCTCTGGCGCTCCGGACTGCCGCGATGACTCGATGAAAGCGCTTCAGATCGCGCTCAACCTGGGAATGGAAAAGCGTTTCGTCCTGGATACACCACTCATGTGGATCGACAAGGCGCAAACCTGGCAACTTGCCCAGGATCTTGGCGGCAAGGAACTGGTCGATGTCATCGTCGAGGAAAGCCACACTTGCTACCTGGGCGACCGCGGTGATCTAAACGACTGGGGCTATGGTTGCGGAATCTGCCCTGCCTGCGACCTGCGGGCAAAGGGATACCGGAAATTCGTTGCGGAAGCGGCGTAACGCAAGGGAAGTGGGATGGATCTACAAAGCAGGCAATGGATCGAAGGCGGATCATTGCTGGTTGGCTTCGCAGCTTGCATTCCGCTGGTGCTGTTGGCTTTTGATTATTTTCCACGGCATGGAAGATTCGGGTCGAGGCTGCGCTTGCTTTGTTAGCGCTTAACCAACAGCACGTAGCGGTTCAGGGGAACGCCGCTATGGCACAAGAAGCGAGACGTAAGTACTCGCGAAACTGTCCCTGATAGACTTATCCGCTGGCGCGAAGCCGCGGTTCACATCGGCTCTGACGGCACGGTTATGCGGATGCGCGAACGGCTGGGAACCGTGTTCATTGCTTCATCGAAATCCAAGACCCACCAGATTGGTGGCTATCGGCACAAGTGTCGATGAACAGCATTCCCTTAAGACCATCTTCGGCTCCTGAAAGCTCGACGCTACCTTCCGCGAGAGTGTACCCCGCGCGGCGCGCGGCGATTGCGAAGCCAGCCTCGGCATAGAGATTTGCCCATGCATCCACTAGAGCTTCACCGTGCCCCCTCGGGAGGTGTATCAGACGTTCCGCTTCGGGTAGGGTTCCATTGCCATGACCTCGCACGAAGATCTGCTCCTGCTCCCCTAAGGGCACATAACGTAGCACCTCCGGTTTTTCCTGATCCCAGTCTAGCCCTCCCTTGTCGCCCCACACGCGGATGCGGAGACCGCAGTATTGGCCCGGCGCGGCCTGCGTTACCCAAAGAATCCCAGGGGCGCCATTCTCCAGACGGAAATTGATATAGGCCGTATCTTCCATCGGCTTCGGAGCTCCACAGTTATGAAACTCAGCCCTGAGGCTGGTAATATCCTGTCCAGTAATTGTATGCAGCAGATGGTACGCATGCGTCCCGATATCGCCGGTCGCTGACGCGCGGCCCACCTTCTCGGGGTTCTGTCGCCAAATGGCACCCTTGTCTCGATCGGAAAACGGACTTGTCGCCCACTCCTGAACATACTCCACGTGTGCCTGCCGCACGGTCCCTACGGCTCCGTTTCTGATCATGTGCTTGGCCTGACGAACCATCGCGTGATGTGCGTATGGGTAAGTCATGACGACCAAACGACCCGTAGCTCTTTGAAGCTCCACGAGTTCTTGAGCATCTGAAACCGTCGTCGTCATGGGCTTGTCCAGTATTACGTCGATGCCGGCCTTGAGAAAGGCGGTCGCGATACGATGGTGTGTCCAGTTTGGCGTGACGATTGAGACTGCTTCTATACCATCGTCGCGCGCAGATTCTGATTCTGCCATGGCCTTCCAGTCACCATACGAGCGATCGGGTGCAATCATCCATTCTGCGGCCGATGCGTGTGCGTTATCCGGATCTGCTGAGAGCTCCCGCAACGACCTCCCAGTGATTTGACAATCTCGCCCCGGCGAAGTGCCATTGTCCAACAAGACCACCCTTTCCGCCGCCGACGAATCCCAGTCGCAATCGCCGACCGAGGAGCGGGCTTCGCAAGTTGCCTTTTCCAACAAAGGTCATTGAGATCTCCCATCATGAACGATTCTTCCACGACGTCAGCCGCAGATACCTCTCGCGTGTGTATCGTACGACTTCTGCTCAGATCCGAAGGCGTTTGCGGATTGCTATGCACTTACCATGCCAAGGGAGAAGATCATTCGCCGCGGCGGTTCGGAGCTCCGCCGGGCAGGTCGCCTCTTTTGCAGGCAACGCCCTCACGCTCATAGGTGGGGGCGGGACTACAGGGCGCCGATGCGGTCGATGACAAGGCCTGCCTCCTCGCGATAGGGAATGCCGTGGTTCTCCGCTGATCATCGGATCATCTTTCGTGAAATCGCCCGCACGATTCACTGCGCCGCGATGGCGGTCGGAGGTCCGTAAAGGCCTGGTTTCGCTATCATGTTGATTGATTCAAGGCCGCCGCTGGCCACGGCGCGCAGGGCCGCATCGGCCACGAGCGTGGCCGCGTATCCATCCCAGATGGAGGGACCGGTCGCGGTTCCTTGGGAGGCAGCCACGATCCATTCCCGGAATTCCTGGTCGTAAGCTTCGATGAAGCGCTCGCGCCAATCCTTGGGGATCGCCTGACGGATGCCGTCCGAGTCCGAAATCACTGTTGCCGGGCGGTTCGGCAGTGCGGCGACGCCCGCCTCGCAGCTGACCTCGCCGCGGATGTCATAGCCGTAGGCAATGTTCACCGAGATCTCGACATCAACCAGCGCGCCAGAGGCCATGTGCAAGAGCACGAACACCGGATCACGTAACTCGCCACCACGCGCTGACCGGCGCGGCACGCGCACCTCGACCCCAGCGACCTCGTCCGACAGGAGCCAGCGGGAGATATCCGCGTCATGCACCAGCGTGTCGTTGAGCGGCATCTCCGAGGTGTAGAGCCCCTCGGGCACCGAGGCATTGCGATGCACGGAATGGAACATGAGCGGCGCACCAAGTTCCCCTCCGTCGATCACCGCCTTCAGGCGGCGGTAGTCGGCATCGAAACGGCGCATGAAGCCCACCTGCACGAGACGTCGGCCGAAGGCCACTTCGGCTTCCATCACGCGAAGCGCGGCCGCCTCGGATGTCACCAAGGGCTTTTCGCAGAAGACCGGCTTGCCGGCGGCGATGCAGGCGAGCAACTGCTCCTCATGCGCCGGTCCCCAGGAGCAGATGATCACGGCCTGCACTTTTTCCGAAGAGATCAAAGCGGAGGGGGTGGCGAACACCTCCGCCCCTTCGGGGGCGGCGGCGGCAGCGCGGGCCTGGTCGATGTCCGTAACACCCACGACTTCGACACCGGAAAGGACTTTCGTAAGGCGGCGGATGTGATCCTGGCCGATCATTCCCGTGCCGATGACACCAACCTTAAGGGTCATTTTGCCCCCCAGTACTTGTCGATGTAACGCTGCATTTCGCTGCGCATGAAGGTGCCGCTCTGGTCTGCCTTGTCCTCCCAGGCGAAGACGCATGCGGTCATGATGCCGTCGAAGCCCACTTCCGCCAGCGTGCCGAAGAAATCGTCCCAGGGGACCTCGCCCTGGCCGATCAGCATTTCGCCTGCCCTGAAGATAATGGGGAAGAGTCGCGCAGTTTCTCCACGATCCCTGGCAGCACTTCAAGCACCCGGTCGACATCCTCCTCGCTGCTATAGCGTGAAAAGGAAAAGCGCACTGCCCCGCGCGCCCGCGGGATGCTCATGGCTTCTAGAACATGGCTCCGCTCCAAGGTGCCAGAGGTGCAGGCAGAGCCAGAGGAGCAGGCGATGCCGTAGCGGTTGAGGAGAAACTGTATGGCCTGGCCATCGATGCTGTCGAAGGCAACGTTTGCGGTATTCGGCAGCCGCGCCAGCGGATCGCCGGTGACGAAGGTTTTGGGGATGCGCTCGAGGATTCCTTTCTCCAATCGGTCGCGGAGCGGCTTTACCCGTGTGTTTCCCTCGTCCATGCACTCCAAGGCCAGTTCGGCCGCTTTGCCGAGACCTACAATTCCGGGTGTATTCTCCGTGCCCGCGCGTCGGTCGCGCTCCTGATGGCCTCCCATGATCAGCGAGGAGAAGGGCACACCGCGCTTTACATAGAGTGCGCCGATACCTTTTGGCCCATGTAGCTTGTGGCCGGAGAGCGACAGCATGTCGATAGCGGTCAATTTCAGGTCCATCGGAAGCTTGCCGACCGCCTGCACTGCGTCCGTGTGGAAAAGTGCGCCGACTTTCTTGGCCATCTCGGCAAGCTCAGCCACAGGGAATATCGTACCCGTCTCGTTGTCCGCCCACATGATTGAAACGATCGCCACGCGATGGGTAAGGGCTTTCCCGTAGGCGCGAAGGTCGAATCGGCCATGGTGATCCACCGGAATCCTATGCACTTTGACGCCGCGCGTCTTTTCAAGATGGGTGCAGAGCGTCAGCACCGCCGGATGCTCGACTGCCGAAGTGACGATTTCCGTGCGCTCGGGCATCACCTCGAGCCCGGAAAGGATCGCCGTATTGTCGCTTTTGGTCCCGCCCGAGGTGAAAATGATCTCATGGTCGAAGTTCGCACCGATCAGAGCTTGCAACTGCCGGCGCGCCGCCTTCATCGCGACGCCGGCAGCGATGCCAATGTCGTGCGTCGACGAAGCGTTGCCAGACTGATCTGTAGAGAACGGCAGCATCGCCTGGAAAACTAGAGCTGTGTTCACTTTTCCTTACCGAGAAACTTTGACAGGACCTCAAGAAAACTGGTGAAAGTAACACCGTAATGCAGTTAGCCTCGCAGCTGACCACCGTCCCAAGTCGCAACGGTGGCTCCTCAGAACTTGAATTTGAATCCGGTCGATAGCGTGAAGGCGTAGAGGTCCATGCCGGCGACGTCCTTGCCGACATCGACTCTTGGTGAGCTCGTCGACCTGTCGTACTCCGTCGCCTCAGCTATCTCGCGGAAGTACTTATCGAAATTGCCGGCGAAGAAGAAGCTCACGCGGTCGGTCACCTGATAAATTGCCTTGGCGCCGACCGAAACGAAAAGCAGCGCGCTGAACTCTTCTTTGAAAAGCACCTTCCGATGCCAGTGATTGTCAACATCACTGGCATCGACGCTGAGGCCGCCGCGCAGCAGACCCGAGAGGGTCCAATTGCCGAATTTCGTGATCGCTTCTACGCCGAGGAAAACGCCCGGGTATTGCTGTTCGTAGCTTATGCCACGTTCGCCGTCCGGGAGGTGGAACGTCGTGTCCCGGAAGCCATCGACACTATAGGTGAACGAGCCACCAAAGGCGGTCCACTTCACATCGGTGTATTTGAACCCGCCATGCAGGTTAATAGCCGCCGCATCGTTGATCACAAAGTCTCGGCCCGCTGCGATATCAAGGTTGATGTAACGGTCAAGGTCAGTATGGGTGTGGATCGACCGATGCGACCAATCCCCCCGATCAAAGCCCCAAGGTTCGGTCCAATCATAGTCCTCCATGTGGCTATCGCCGGAAAAGCCGATGGCGGCGCTAGCTGAGATAGTCCAGTTGTCAACAAGCTCAGCCTTAAAGCCCGTCGTCAGAACCGGGGCGTCGGTTTCCCAGATCAAGTGGCTGATACGATTGCCCGCGGCGCTGTAGACAAGCTCGTTGCCCTTGAGCCGAATGTACCCTAAACCCATCACGAGGCTACTGTCGGGCGCAGCATAGATTGTTTCTTCCGCCGCTCTGGCGACTGTCGAAGTTGCGCAGGAAGCGCCGAAAGCAAAGACTGCCAATGTTAAGTGGTGCGTTCCAGTGGCGCTGCGTACCGGTGACCGCGCGGAATTTTCCGATTTGCTAGCCAGCATCGCTGCAGCATCGCCTTGCTGCGAATTGCTCGCCGGCAGGATCGCGTCGTGGAAATGTCGATGATGCGGAATGGAATCGCACAATGGTGAGTCGACAACGTTTGACGCATGCCACCCGTGTGCGTCTTGCAAACATAAACCGACGTGGAGCCTCATTTGCCCCCTTCCTGAAGGTTGATTGGATTGGCCGTGACAAGGGCAGCTCTGTTGCCCCCGCCACAAGCCCCAGAAAAACGGGTTGGCCGTCCTTCCTCAGTCCCTCACGCGGGCGCAGCCTGCAAGCTGGGCACAATGTGCAAAACCTTCATCAGCTCAGTTCACGGGCGGCGACCGCATCTTCGGTGAGCTATCCTGGGATGATTCCTCCTCCTTGGCGCAGCGCTTTGCCGACGGTGAGGCATGTATCGTGCCATACGGCAACATTGTTTTAAAACAATGAGATGGCATTCATGGCGCCTTGTTCTATGTCCGACATTGTCGAGGGTGGGACACTGCGCTTAATCAAGACCAAGGGCGCTTGGTCGTCGGCCGTATCCGTCGGAAGCCGAAGCGATCCACATCTACGAGCTTCGATTTTCGAACAGATGCGAATTGGGGGCCCATCACCCATCATAGCTCGACGATTTTCCGCGAGCTCAAGCGTAATGATTTTGAAGATCCGCAGATGCCGGATCTGAGCAGCTACTATTGCGTGACCACCAACGAGATGGCGCTTGAGCACAGAGCCAAGCTGCGCAAGCAGCCCGGTTCTCCCATGTGCGCCAATCGGTGATCGAGCGGATCATGCATGGCTGCCCGCGAGCTCGCCGCAGCGTTCAAGCGTCGCGCGGCGGTCCGGACAGATGTCCCTTCATGATTGACGCGGGCCAAGGCTGCGTGGGGAACGGACAAGCGTACCGGCAGCATTGACGCGCTTCGGCCAGCAAGGGGTGGCATGCGACCCATTTTACAGTCCTGGCCCCGATGAAGTTTGCGGATCAGAGGTGAGCCGGACAATACTCGTGCTGGTCCGGGTTGATGAGGGGCTCGGCCGTGGCAAGCGGCGAAACCATACGGGACGCCTCCTGCACTAACATCTCGCGCATCCACAGGCTCGCCGGATCACTATCGTGAAGGGCAGGCCATTGAACGGCCTCGGTGAATGTGGGAAGTGGCAGCGGAAGTTCGACGATCTGCAGGGGTATTGTCTTTGCGAAATGCTGCGCCAGCCGTAAGGGCATGGTTCCTATACGCTCGGTCCCCACCAGCATGGGCGGAAGCATGCTGAAGCCCTGTAGGACGACGTCGGTACGTCTCTTGAGACCATGCTCGAGCAAATACCATTCCTCGATGCCTGGCCTCCGGCTATTCCCGAACTTGACCACAACGTGCCCCATCGACATGTATCTGTCGAATGTGAGTGGCTCTGACAGTTGCTCGTTCGTGCGACAACCGACGCACACGTGTACATCGTCGAACAATTTCGCGCGAGGATGAGCGTTCGACATCAAGATTTCCGGGAGAATTACCAGATCGACATCGCCGCGCCGGAGAAGGTCCTCATTGTCGTCGGTGGGAGGCCGAAATTCGAAACTGACGGCGGGAGCTTCACGCGCCGCACGCTCCACGATCTTTTCAAAAAACACGAGTGTGACGTAATCGGAAAGGACGATCCTGAAACGCCGATCCGACTGGGCCGGGTTAAACGGCTCCCAGGAAATGATCGAGAGCTGAACGTGCAGCAGAGCCTCGCGCACCGCGGAGGCGAGCCCTTCAGCACGCGGCGTGGGGATAAATTCGCGGCCAGCCATCGTAAATAGCTCATCACGGAAGTAGGTGCGCAACCGCGCGACGGCCGCGCTCATCGCTGGCTGGCTCAGGTTGATGCTGCGTGCCGCCGCCGTGAGGTTCCGCTCGGCCATCAGAGCGTCGAGCGCGACGAGGAGATTTAGATCAAGACCCTTGAACCGCATGTCTCTTTATCCATACCGTGGATGTATGCCATCCGACCTATCAGCACCGTTTATTAGTAATACAAATTGACATTTTCACAGTGCAGAGACGGGGTATGGAAACTTTCATTCGCGAATTGCATATTGAACGCGAATTTGAATACGGCGTGTCGGATTGCGGACGCGCCGTGCTCGGGCAATGCTAGCGATCTAGCCTCGCGTCGCGCCGACTTTCAGCGAGTGAACGGTCGGACTTTCGTCATCGCGTGCCTATAGCTCGACCTGTTCGGTCAAGAGCTTCTGGCGGTCGACGACACCGATTAAGAGCGGTCAAACAACGACGAGCGACTTCCCCCTGGGTCGCTTGCGAAGTTCATCCGTGAAGCGGACGACAAATTGGCCGCTCAGGAAGCGGCTGAGCGCGACGGATGCTGGCGAGGAGAAAGTCGGCGGCACCAAGGGCGATCATCCGCCGACGCAGAGGCATATCTACGGCATGGCTGTCTTCCGATTTATGCAAACTGGTCATCCTATTTGCCGCGTAAGCGCATTCGTCATCCGCTTTGTCAGGAGGACCTGCGAGAATATGATCCGCAGACGCGTCTCCTTGTTTCGGACGGATTTTCTCCATAGTGCGCCCTATAAACTGCGGAGAACCTCCCGAACTGAAAGAATCCCCATTTCAGGCAGATTTCTCTCAAAAGCATACGGTTCTCTGGATCGAGCAGGTCCTCCCGTGCTGCCCGTAACCGAAGCATCTGTAGATAGGCAGCAGGCGTTGTATCCTTGAAAGCGCGAAAACCTGCTTCGAGTGCTCTGGTGGAAACACCCACTGCATCTGCCACCATTGGCATTGTAATCGGCTGGTTGATATTGGCGCACATGAACTCGATCCCGCGGCGGACATGTCCGGGAGCAATCATGCAAGGCTTCTTATTCAGTAGATGCGACAACCGGTGAGGCACCATCCTTATTACCACGTCGGCTAGTGCCTGCGTGATATGTGCCATCGCTACGGGAGACTGAGTGAGGGGGCCATTATCGCGTATTCCGTCGATGACCGCTTCCGTAATATTGCCGATTGTCCTACCAACTGGCGTTGACAGATCCAATTCGGGCAACAGGTCGAGCGAGCCATTAAACGGCACATCGAAAGTTTCGCCAATGGTCCGTTGGATCAAGGACCAATCAAGCACCAACTCGTCTATGAGATTGGATTGCCCGTGCATTGAGATGCCGCCAGGCTCGAAATTCCTGTAAAGAAGCAATTTCCCTTGTCCGGCCTCGGCGATGCGCGAACCGTACGTGACCCCCATGCCACCTCTGCGCGGCACTACGATCGATAGGTGCTCTGTTGCATCGGAAGCCCCCTGAGCGCGGAACTGAAACCCTGTCTGATGGTACCCAGTAATCAATACTGCGCTTTCACAGGCCGAAAGATCGATCGCCCAATGGAAGTCTTGAGCACGGCCGACGAGCTCGGCGTCGAATGTGCCGAAAACCCCTCCGAGGGTTTCGATCATGCTATCGAACGTTGAGCCGCGATATCGAAAAACGGCATCACCGGCGCTATTTTCCATCATGTTTTCTCCAGGTTCAGTATTGCTGCTTTCATCGTTCCTGCTGGTTCAATGGCCGAGGACCTGACCGAGAGATGTGCGCGTGCAGCCCGATTGCGGCGCGCTGTCTGCATCTCGCCTGTTCTGTTCCCAATAGCAAGCTGAGCAGGTAAATTTATACGACAGCGCTAATATAGAAAAGAAGAAGGTGCCATGCCGGGCTAGCCGCGTTGCTACGAAATTTCGCAACGTAAAGCGGGACCAAGAACCAATCGAAATCCCATCAGGAGTCGTTCACCGCACGGACGCTCCTTCCGCCGGCCATTTCAGCCACCCGCTTCGATGATCTGATTGCCTATCCGGTAAACAATACCGTATCCCATTCGACCTCAAGCTTGCCTGTGTCTCCTCTCATCGATGACGGAAATTCCCACTGTGCCCCCCTTGTGCTCATGAGATCGGGTTCCGCGTGCCCGGCGCTGCCGCGCCCTTGTGCCCATTGCTACCGCCCCGGCGAGTCGTCCGGCTGACCGGGATCGGGTCTCCTCGCCGAGACAGTCGCGGAAGTAGTGTATTGGTTTGTTCACCCAACGGTTGATTTTTTCTTTCATCTTAGACGCTTCGATTGCAAAGATCCCTGCATAGCTCCACGCTCACACCCTCCCACACAAGCGGGGCTCCCGCGTCCCCCAACCGTCCAATCAGCCCTGGGTCAAGCCTTCGGCAGGCCACATTCTCAAGGTGCTCTTCGAGGTGCATGCTTCCTTTTTGGCTGCGTATCTTGGCTCGGACCCGGTAGCGGCAAATTCTCTGTCGCAAATGGCAAATTCATTGCGGCAGGTCGACGTGATCGATCACCGAATGTTGCGACCGGGGCGTTCGGCCCAAATCCTGATCGTTGATTGCCGCCAGCCGCATCAACACGAGCACCAGCCTGCAAGACTCCCTCCCGAACTCATGCAACTGGCACTCGTTTCCGAAACCTGCCTGCATCGTAGCGCGATTTTCGGCAGCGGCTTTTTGGACTACCTGCTGTGGCCGCTGATAGAGCAGGAAGTGGTAAGCCGGCTTGGAGCCTGCGTCGCTCAGATCGAGCGACGGTCTGCTGCGCTGTTCTTCTCCGCCGACCCGCTCGTGCAGAAGTCATGTGATCTGCTGGTACAGCGCGTCGATCGGCAGATCCCGTTGAGCGAGCTGGCGCGGATAGTCGGCACCAACAGGACAACGCTCGTCAACCGCTTTGAAACTTCCTTTGGCTGCGGGCCCATGACCTGGCTACGCCACTATCGGATGGCCGAGGCGGCCAGGCGCTTGCGCAGTGGCAACGAAAGCGTCGGCAAGATCGCGCTAACGCTGGGTTACGAGAACAGCAACAACTTTTCGACGGCGTTCAAGTCCGTCCATGGCCTCCCGCCGCTCAGCTACCGCAAAATGGCATTCCGCAGAGAAAAGCCTGTCTGAGGCAAAGGTGGAGACAGATACAACCTGATATACAGCTAATGAGAGCATTCAAAGGGATTGTTACACCCATTAGTTTTATGGGGAAAGCCCCAAGACTCTCGGAGCAACGTTCAAATCTCACCGTAGGAGGCAAGCATGCCGAGCGTATCCGCAGTGAATGTCCAGGAACATGAACAGAGCTATTCGAACAAGAGCTACGACGCAGCGCGGACCTTCTTTTATGCCAAGCCCCTTATGCTGGCCCAGACCGATGCTGAGGCCCCCAGCGACGACCAGATCGCCAACGACCAGGGCACGGTCCAGTTCCACCTCATTGGCCAGAAAACCGATGATCCGAAGTGGAGCAGCATCATGAATGAAAACCAGGACAATCTGCTGGCGATGGGCGGCCTCATCCACGACTATATGCATACCCACTATCCCGATATCGACTCGACAAAACTCGACATAAACACCTGGACGAACGTCGTCGGTAACATTCCCGATCTCTCGATCGGAGGGCAGAAGCAGAAAAGCTACTCGAATAAGTTTGCCGGCACATCCGTCTCCGGCACTTTCCTGTCGTTGATTGCCAAGGCGATCGTCACCGACGGGGCATCTCTGCTGACGGACTTCCAGTCCTTTCTGACCGAGATGGGCAATCTGACCTTCAGTGCCAGCAGCAAGGCGCAGCAGTACAAGGCGCTGACATGCACCTATCAGAGTTACCTTCTCGACAACGGAGCCGGCGGATACTTCGACTACGGCGCGATCGTCTTGCGGCAGATCGAGTTCAAGGAGTACTTCCTCGAGCTGAAATCCTCCTGCTCGTCGACACAATACGTCAACGTCGACATGGACTATACCGAGGTCACCAACCTCATTCAGACCCGTCGCATCCGCAAGGGCGGCCCCGACTACAAGAACTTCCAGGAGCTCGTGAACAAGAACTCCACTGAGCAGTTCAAGAAGGCCAAGAACTTCTTCAACGGCGGCTCGACTCCGCAAAACGACATCAAGCCGCAGGTCTGAGCTCAGACCTCAATCGCGATTAACGCAGCTCATCGAACCACGGTGCGGTTCGAAGCGCGCCCGCTTCGCCAAGGCGATGAGGCTATCCGGCAAAACTCTGCTGGGTGCCGATGCTCTGTCGCGCTGGCTGGCGCTCTTCGCTGCCGTTCCCGGAAGGAAACCGACATGAACGCATTCGCGAAAACTGCTGCGGGTCTTTTTTCGGTGGTCGGACCCAAGAGCAGCGATCCGCTCCAAGCGGAGAGGATCTGCTCTGCCCTGATCCAAAAACTATCTGAAGACCCATCTCGAAACCTGGATCCGCGTACCTGGCAGAATGCCGTGCAGATGGTCCCGAACCAGGTGGAAAGCGCGACGACGTCGCAAACGCTGAACCGCACAATGCCCGTTAGCGATTTGCCCGGCGCCCTTGCGTCGATCTGCGCCAATGCCGCAGGTGGAGGTAAGGCGCCCGTCAGTCTGGCGAAGCCGATCAGTTCCTATCTGAGCAAGTATGGCGAACCGACGGCATTCAACTGCCTCATCCTGGATCAAAGCGACCCCGCCGAGATCCACCTCTACCTGACCTGCCTGAATGTGACGGACGGGCGAAGTGCGGGGAATTTCAGCATCGCTTCGACCTTCCTTTCGGCATCCCTGAACCTGTCGGACAAACAAACAGCATCCAGGATCGCGGAGCTTTTCGGCCGCTACGGCCCGCCGAGCGACCAGCCCTACTACCTGCGCATCTCCCTCTGATCCGCGGGACCATTTCAACATCCAAGTCAATGGAGGATACCGATGATTATTGCAGCCTGCACTGACGACCCCATGGTCGAGGACATTGCCCGCGACGCCGCCAAAGGCAATCACCATGTCTTCGGCGAGTGGTACAAGGTATTTGACAAGGACATTCCCGATCTTCGCCCGACCGAGGATCTGTTCATCGTGGCCCACGGCGCAGCCTTCGGGGATGAAGGCCAGCCCGTCATTGGCAGCAAGGGTGACGACTTCTACCTGACCGCGCGCGATTTAAACAAGAACCTGACGATCTTTCCCGAAGGGTACTCCGGCGGCGTCTACGTCTATGCCTGCCTTTCGGCAGCCCCGGGCGCCGGCGGCCTGAGCTTTGTCGAGTCCTATAAGAAGCTGATTGGACCAAGCTTTCCGAAGATGACCGCCTGGGGCCAAACCGGCAAACCCAAGGGTCCCTTGCCGCCACCGACGGACAGGTCCTGGGTCGAAGCACGCGACGGAAAATAGGGCCCGCCAAACGCTTCTGCCGAGCTTCCTCGGCAGAAACGCTTCATTGCAATCCACATCATCACCAGATGGAGGTAGGAATCATGCCCAATTGGGAAAACGTCGCCGTTGCGCCTGCCAATGGCGGAGACCAACTGCTGAAAGATGGAACCGGAAGCGGCGGCGAGAAAGATTTCGCCTGCGGAAAATTCGGTTCTGAGAAGCGCCCGACGAAGGGCGCCAAGTACCATATAACGGCAACGCCCGAAGACGGAACATTCGCGATGGACTGGACCGCCATCTGCACGTTCTCGGGAGAGACGTCCGCGTTCAAAGTCGAGGATTAGAATGTTCAACTGAAGTGCCTAGCCGTCTTTTCGCCGGGGCACCTATCGACATTCCCCTTGGCCGCGCGGAATGGTCTCCGCGCGGCTCTTCGATGCTTACATCCTCCTCATTGACCACGCATTTGCGTCGGTAAGCATGGTGCGTTCGACCATGTCAGCTGAGAAATGCGAGCACCGGGGGCTTCGAATTTAGGCTATTTTGTCCGCTGTGAACGGACCTAAGAGAAATTAAAGCTCCTGTATGCACGAATACCGCGAGGCTTTCTGGTGGACTCGGCCTGGATGACGAAGCACGGCATCAGTCGAAGGTCCCCACCATCACTATTCGATGCTTCCTGCACCACGATTTTTGAGGCGTTGGAGCCTCGTGGGATTGTGGCATATCGATATGTGGTCGAGGCCGTCTGCCTGGGTGTCGCAGATGACAACATCGTGCGGCAAGTCACCACTCAAACGTTGGAACCGAGGATTGATTCCGTCAGTGAATCCGGAGGGGGCGTCACGATCGTCTGTGACGGCGATTGCCCGCTCTGCATCGGCTTGCGAGGGTTTCTCCGCCCTCGCCGTAGTCGGATGTCGACTCCGTTCAGCTTCCAACCGGTCGATTTCGCGAGCCAGGCGCCTGCGAACAGCACGGCAAAGCCGGAAATGGGGGGCCGATATACCACAGCCAGACCGCTTCACCGTGTCGCGCTGCCGCTAGCCCCGCAGAACCAGGATGGGAACACAGAATTCAACTCGCAACAACAGAGTTGGTTGATGCACTCGGCGGGCGCATCTGAGCACGACACAACCCAATAGTTATACTAGATTCTTGATTATGATATAATAGCGTTGATGCGGGCGGCGACTTCATTATACTAAATCTGGAAATCCAGTATAACGCCGAGAAAATCCATGCTGAAAACCGTCGACATGATGTACCAGACGATGCTCGCCGAGGTTGGTCAGCGTGCCATGGATGATGCCTGGACGCTGGACTTCCGCCCGACAGGTCGCTTTGTCAAGGTCAGGGTCAAGGATCGCGATTACTGGTATTTCGATCAGCCAGACGGCGAAGGCGGTCAAAACCGAAAATATGTCGGTCCCGTCGAAGATCCTGAGATCACGAAACGCGTCGAGGACTTCTCCACCATCAAAACCGACTACAGGACACGCCGACGTCTGGTCTCCAGCCTGACGCGGGACGGAGGCTTGCTGGCGGCCGACCGAACCTCAGGTGTGATCGTCGAAGCTCTGGCGGCTGCAGGCCTCTTCCGGCTTCGCGCTGTGCTTGTAGGCACCCTCGCCTTCGGAGCCTATTCCGGCCTTCTGAGTGTCCGCCTTCCCTCCACTGCCATCATGACCGCAGATGCCGATTTCGCACAGGACTATGCGATTTCGGCCGGCGTCATGGATAGCCTGCCACCTATCCTCAAACTGCTGCAATCCATTGATCCGACTTTCCGTGCCGTGCCGATCCTGACCGGGGCGGAGACGACCGCATTCATCAATGGCGAAGGCTATCGCGTCGAATTTTTGACTACCAATCGGGGTAAGGACGAGTACTTGGACAAGCCTGCCGAGATGCCTGCCCTTGGTGGAGCACGCGCACAACCGCTTAGGTTTATGGATTTCCTTATCCGCGAACCCGTCAGAACGGTGCTCCTCTACGGAGCCGGTGTTTCGGTATTGGTGCCCGATCCAGCTCGCTATGCTGTTCACAAGCTCATCGTCGCGTCGCGACGTCGTGCCGACGGTGCACTCAAGCGCGACAAGGACGTGATGCAGGCCGGGATCCTTGTCGAGGCCCTGCTGCAGACCCGACGATCTTCCGACCTCGCAATGGTCTATATAGAAGCATGGGAACGTGGCCCTCAATGGCAGGAAGGCATCAAGGCCGGAGCCGCGATGTTACCCAACGAGCACAAAGACCTTCTCAGGGAATGTCTCGAGGCCGGAAGCAAGGAAATAGGGGAGAAAGCAGCCTTGCCGCTCTGAGGGCGCTGCAGCCCCGTAAGCAGGGTTGAGCAGGGCAAGGTTGGTCCACGCGGACCCATCGTCGCCGAAGCGATTAAGCGCGTTTACAATATTCTCGTTGGCGCTCTGCACGTCGTATTTCCTGGCATCAGTAGTCCTGTACGCCACCGACTGTTCTAAGATCAGCTTCAGTGGATAGTGTTGAAGAAGTCAGGCTTGAAGGCGGTAGAGTAGCTCGCTCAGGACGTCGCGAATGAGGTCGACGCGACCTCCTCGGCCTAAGTGGCCGGGATTACCGTGCCCTGGGTGCAGATCTTGGCCAATTTCCTGAGGTTCTGGGCGATGGCGGCGAGATGGAACTCATCGCGGGCACCGCAGGGGCCTCGCAGTCGCAATCTATCGAGCCTCAGAATGCGTTTGAGGTGCGCGAAGAGCATCTCCACCTTCTTTCGCTGATAGCGTGACGTCTGGTATGCGTCGGTTTTGGCGATGTCGCGAGCCATGTCGCGCGCGCCCTCATAGATTGAGCGCGTTACCTTGCGCGCCGGCGCCTTCGGACAACAGCGAGGCTTAAGTGCGCAGGCGTCGCAATCATGCTTGCTCGCCCGATAACGTAGCGTGTTGTCCTTCCCCACACCGGACCGCGGTGTCGAGAATGGCCGACGGTAGTGCTGAAGAAGCTTACCACCTGGGCAGCGGTAGGTGTCGCTTGCATGGTCGTAGGCGAAGTCCTCACGCGAGAAGGTGCCGTCCTTGCGCTTGGACTTATCGAACACCGGGATATGCGGCTCGATCCCGCGCTCATGCACCAGCCAGTTCAGCATCTCGGCCGAGCCGTAGCCAGTGTCGGCAATCAGCCGTTCCGGCCACAGGCCGAATTCGTCGTGAGTACGCTCGATCATGGTCTTTGCGGCTGTCACCTCCGCCTGACGCACGGCAGTCGAGGCCTCCACGTCCACGATGATGGCGTGCTCTACATCGATCAGGTAGTTGGTGCAGTAGGCGTAGACAGCCGGGCCGCCCCAAGAGGCGGTCCAGCGTGCCGCTGGGTCGACCGGCGAGATGAACTTGGGCTCGACCGGCGTGGCGGCTCCGAAGGCGGCATCATCCAGGGTGGCGAGATACTCTACGACAGCCCGCTTGGCTTTGGGGTCGAGGTCCTCGGCTGTCTCGATCCCGCGCTGACGATGCGCGTCCGCCACGATCATGCTGGCATCTACGGCAAAGCCTTCGCCGCCGACGAGTCCTTCTCTCATGCAGCGTCGCACGACGGTCTCAAACAGCTCGCGCAGCAGATCGGCATCGCGGAAGCGGCCATGGCGCGTCTTTGAGAAAGTCGAATGGTCCGGCACATCGCCCTCGAGGCCAAGCCGGCAGAACCACCTATAGGCCAGGTTCAGGTGGACTTCCTCGCACAGCCGCCGCTCCGAGCGGATACCGAAGCAGTAGCCGACAATCAGCATGCGGATCAGCAGTTCAGGGTCAATCGAGGGACGGCCGATTGGGCTGTAGTACGGCGCCAGGTGCTGGCGGACACCGGAAAGGTCAACGAAGCGGTCGATGGCCCTGAGCAGGTGATCCGCTGGCACGTGCCGTTCCAGACTGAAGCCATAGAATAGCTCCTCCTGCATCACACTTTGCTCGCCCATCATCGACTCAATCTCCTTCCGATAAGAAGACTGAATCAGTGCTTTAGGACTGTTTCAAGCCTGACTTTTTCAACACTATCGGTGGAGTTCGGACTTTCGCGAAGACGATTATGACGGTGCTCGCACTGATCATCGCCACAGGCGCGGTGCAGATTGTGGAAGGTCTCGCGGATACGATTGGTAAGTAAAACCACATCAGCCGCTGTCTGCGGCAACTATTTAGTTTATTGGGTAGGCGGATCATCCCAATTGGAAGCGAAGAAGCATGGAAAAGCGGCCGAGGATGAAGACTGATCCCGAGGCTGTTGCTGCAAGCCCAGCCAAGGCGTCGCCTACCACAAGAAAATTCCTCCGTTGTTCACGGCCGACTGATAAGGCGCGCGGCGCCACGACAATCAAGCCGACACTTCGGTCAGTTCCGTCAGCGTGATGGTGCGCGGAGTGAGGCCAGATCAGCGTCGCTCCGGAAGTAGCGCGACGCCGCCTCCGTCCGGTTGCGCACGTCCATCTTCCTGTAGATGTTGCGGACATGCACCTTGACGGTGTTTTCGGAAAGCCCGAGACGATCGGCGATGATCTTGTTCTGCGTGCCCATGCAGATGAGATCGAGAATCTGGATCTCGCGCACCGTCAGGAGGCCTTGGCCAAAGTCGGTCTTGCGTTCCAGATCGACGGCTTCCGAAGACGCCTGTTTTTGCTCGACAAGGCCACCGCCTGAGAGCGCTCTCGGCGCCAGGCGGCGAAGCAACGCGGCGGGAAAATGCTCGCCGCCCTTCATCAAGAGATCGATAGCGGTAAGGCATACGTCGAGATTGAGATTCAGGGGCAGTACGCCGTGAACCAACCCTTCGTCGACAAATCCCGCGATCGACGAGTCGAGCTCGTCCGCATCCTGCACCATCAGGGCGACACCGGCCTTCGGATGGAACTCGTGGATCATCCTCATGATCGATGGAAATGCTGCCACCGGCAGACCGTAGAGCATGATCAGGCTTACGTTGATAAGTTTGCCATCCAGGAGACGCTCGGCGCTGGAAAGGCTTACGACGTCCCGATCTTGAAAACGCGCGCTGATCGCCTGCGTCAGACATTCGGCGAACAGGTCGGTCTTAGCGAGCACTACAATCTTGCTTTTCTTCGGCAATACCTTGTCGTTATCTGCAAAATTGCTCAGGGGCGAACTCGTGCGATACATTTATGCCTCCTTCGTATTCGCTATATCTTTCGGATTCTGAGTTTCTACCTGAGTGCGTTAAACTTCGCCTGAGACCATTGCAAAATATTGCGATAGTATTCTAGTAAGCGTTCAAAAATTTATGGATATTAAATTAAGTACGTTCAGATAACGCCGTCGCTAAATACTTGGCTCTAATTATGTTTACCGATACAACCATCAAGCGCCAATGTCATTATCGCTTAGTCCCGATAGTTATCTCGCCGTTCATTTCTACTCAAAATGGACTAGCTCAGATCGTCGCCGCCCGGGGGTAAAGTGCCTGAGGAGCGATGCTTCTTTGGTAGGCAAGTCAAACAGGTCCGAGCGCTGGGCTGAGACCTGCGGCAACGGGTAAATTCGACCCTATTTTAGGCGATCGGTAGACCGGCCGATGATTGCCGCTTTTCGGGAAGTCGACTGTTTATCTCTGGCCTTGAAAGGAGACAGACGGCATCCGCGCCAAACTACAGGGTCGTGAGTCAGGATCGCGCGCAACTGACCATGCCCTGGTCCAGCGACCCCGAAGATCTCGCCACCGCCGGCACCGATTATCGAATTTCGGTGATTGCCGGCGAAGACATGCTCGCGGAGCGGATCGCGCTCCACCGCGATCACAAGACGCAGCAGGTGGCGATCACGTGGACGGCTTTGAGGATTCGCGAGGGAAATGAGAAGTTCGATGCGGTCGTAGAAGTTGCGGCGGTCGGCCTGGAGCACGCAGCGCCCGTCATGGCGAGCCGTTCACCCTCAAGTTTGGCGAGACGATCAAGCAACTAACCAGCGCGTCTGGCCAGGAGGTCCGAACGCTCGTCGAAGGCGCGATCAGCTCAGGGCACGTCCGTTCGCTACACTGGTGGCTATTACAAGGCTCTGCTGCCATTGGAGGTCGCCGCCTCAACACACTGAGGCATAGTCGGTCGCCTCGCGCAAGCCACCTCGTCTACCGGACTCCTCCACCCATTTGTGGCATGGATTGGTCTTATCCAAACAATCAATTTTACCAATTTGCGAGAATGCCGCATAGCACGTCCACGCGGTGCTGGCGGAAGGATCACCGTTTGGATGCGCAGTGAAAAGGAAATTTGCAAGACGTGGCTATATGCAATTCGCGCTTTCTGCGTGGATATCGATCCGGATGCCGACCCGAATTTGTCGGGCGCGCTGCAGATTCATAACTACTGGACCCGCCCCCGTGACGAAGACGACCGCGGTAATGAGAGTCACTCCGACCTGAGGTTGGCGCATTTTAACGATTCGCCGGAGCAACCAAATGCACGTTCTCGATGTTAATCAGATGATCCAGTCCTTCGTGAAAGCGCTTGAGCTGGTTGTGATCTTCGCCACCTTTTGCGCCGCGCTGGAGCTAACCTTTCCGGCTTATCGATACAGTTTTGCCTCATACGTGCGCGGCGTGAGGAATTGGATTATTCGCCTCGGATGGGGTGCGTTGATCTGGCACCTCTTCGCTGTGGGTTTGGGCTGGTTAGGGATAAAGCCGCTCGTAACGATTAATTTCGGTATGTTGCTTCACTCTGACAACGCAATCATTAATAATGGATTGGCCGTCCTTTCAGGGGTTTTAGTGGCGATTGCCGGCGACTTCTTTTACTACTGGATGCACCGCGCTCAGCATGCTGTTCCATTCCTCTGGCGCCTGCACGCTACTCACCACTCGATCCGCGAATTGACGGCATGGAATTGCAATCATCACGTTTCCGAGCCCCTCATTTACGCAGCGTTAGTAGCACTGCCACTCGCGCTGATCCACTTCGAATCTGGCGTAGTGCCCGTTGTTGCCATGACACTGATTACCTTTCAGGGCCATCTCTCACACTCTAGCACCCGCATCAATCTTGGGCCGCTTCGATATATCATTGGCGACAATAAGTTCCACCGCATTCACCACTCGATGGAACCGCATCACCGGCACCGAAACTATGGGTTCTTTACAACCATCTGGGACACGGTTTTTCTAACGGCATATTGGCCAAAAAAGAATGAGTGGCCGGACGTCGGCCTCCGAAACCAGCCCGAGCCGCTTACCGTGCGCGATTACATTATGTTCCCATTCGATCGACGTCGTTGGCATAGAGGTAAAGTCGGAACTGGTGTAGAGGCTGGGGATTGAACGAGCGGAGATTTACACTTCGAATCTGATTGGGTCGCAAAACCATCAAAACAAGCACTCCATAAGGAGCAGTTTCCACAAACGCCGGACAAGCCTGCGCGTTGGAATAGCATCAGGTCGTGCCAGTTGCCCGCCCATAGCGCGGAAAAGGTCAGGGCCGCCCTTGTCGACGCGGCCGACGTTATCAGGACCTTAAAGATCCTGTTAGGCGTGTCACATTTCGCGCGGCTGGTCGCCGCAGTTTCAGAGACCATAGGACTGACACAGCCATATAGTCCGTTCTCCTGACCGAACGCAGCCCCCATGGTGGAGCTTAAACAAATTGGTGCCGAGAAACGTATCCCTCCGGCGGGGACCGCCTTGCGAAGTTCCGCTTATCCCGTGAGTCTGCGCTCTTAAGAGTGGACTTAAGAGCGCACTGAGCAATTCATGGGACATGCAGTTTTGCTGACCGGACCAGAGCGGCGGCGGCGGTGGTCGTTGGAAGATCGCGCGCAGATACTGGCAGAGGCTTTCGCCCCAGGCGCGGTTGTTTCCGAAGTTGCACGCCGCTTCGAGGTTTCGACCGGCCTGATTTACACATGGCGGCGGCAGGCTTTGGTCCAAGAGGCCGAGCCCGCCTTTGTGCCGGCAAAGCTCGTTGACTCTGCCAGCAGTGACGCAGTCGAATTGGCCATGGCGGTGGACTTCCCGAACGGCGTCAAGGTGAGAATTGGCTCAGCAGCGCCATGCGACCTGGCAGCCGCGATCATGCGGGCGCTCAAATGATCCCGATCAGTTCCGGGGTGCGGGTGTGGATCGCGAGCGGTCACTGCGACATGCGCAAGGGCATGCAGGGTCTGGCTCTGCTGGTGCAGGAGGGCCTCGGTCGCGATCCGTTTAAGGGCGACGTCTTCGTCTTTCGCGGTCGTAGCGGCCGACTGATAAAAGCCCTTTGGCATGATGGGATCGGCCTATCGTTGTATGCGAAACGGCTCGAGCGCGGCCGCTTCATCTGGCCGGCGACGGAGAGTGGCGCAATCGCGCTGACCGCCGGTCAGATGTCCTATCTGCTGGAGGGGATTGATTGGCGAAATCCGCAGCAGACATGGCGGCCGACGAGTGCCGGGTGAGCCGCCCGAACGCGAATATTCCGGGGCAAGTCCTTTGAAACACTAGGCAAATCAGGACTTCTGTGATTCACTTCGGGCATGGAAAACAGCCCTGATTTGCTTCCCGACGATGTTGCCGCCCTGCGGGCAGAGCTCATCGCGGTACGCGCCAAGGGCGCACAGATCGAGGCTGAACTTGCCGTTGCCAAGGCCAAGGCGTCGGAGGATCTTGCCGTCATTGCCCGGCAGAAGCTGCGCATCGAAAAGCTCGAGCGGCAGCTCTATGGCCCGAAGGCAGAGCGTCGCGCCCGGCTGATCGATCAGATGGAGTTCCAACTGGCAGAGTTGGAGATGGCGGTGACCGAGGACGAACTCGCGGCCGAAATGGCGGTCGCGGCCACCGTCAATGTCGCCGGCTTTACCCGCAGCCGGCCGGCGAAGAAGTCTTTCCCCGATCATCTTCCGCGCGAACGCGTCGTCGTGCCCGGTCCCGTGAGCTGCCAATGCTGTGGCGGCGACCGACTGCGCAAGCTGGGTGAGGACATCACCGAGACCCTCGAGGTCATTCCGCGCCAATGGAAAGTGATCCAGACGGTGCGCGAGAAGTTCACCTGCCGCGATTGCGAGAAGATCAGCCAAGCTCCGGCCCCTTTCCATGCCATCCCGCGCGGATGGGCCGGCCCCAATCTCCTGGCGATGATCCTGTTCGACAAGTTCGGCCAGCATCTGCCGCTCAATCGTCAGGTCGAGCGCTTCGAACGCGAAGGCGTTTCCCTCAGCCTGTCGACGGTGGCCGATAGCATCGGCGCATGCTGTGCCGTACTCGATCCGATCATCAAACGGATCGAGGCCCATACGTTTGGGGCAGATCGATTGCACGGCGACGACACGACGGTCCCGGTTCTGGCGGCAGGAAAGACCGATATCGCCCGAAGTTGGGTCTATGTCCGCGACGATCGACCGTTCGGCGGCACAGCCGCACCGTCGGCGATGTTCTACTATTCCCGTGATCGCGCGGGCGAGCACCCGCAGGCGCATCTTGCCGGCTATAGCGGCATTCTGCAGGCGGACGCCTATACCGGCTACACCAAACTCTATCTTCCGGATCGACGGCCAGGCCCGATAACGGAAGCAGCCTGCTGGGTCCATGCGAGGCGGCCCTTTTTTGCGATGGCCGACGTCGAGGCGAATGCGCGCCGAAAAGCGCAGGGCAAGAAGGCGGCCGTCATCTCGCCGATCGCGCTGGAAATGGTGGAGCGGATCGATGCCCTGTTCGACATCGAGCGCGAGATCAACGGTCAGAGCGTGGAGCTCCGCAAGGCCGCTCGTCAGGATCGGAGCCTGCCTCTGGTCCTCGAGCTGGAAGCATGGATGAAGGCTCAGCGTGCCAAGCTGTCTCGCAACGATGATCTCGCCAAGGCCTTCGATTACCTGCTGAAACGCTGGCCTGCCTTCACCCTCTTCCTCGACGACGGGCGTGTCTGTCTGTCGAACAATGCCGCCGAACGCGCCCTGCGCGGCATAGCCTTGGGCAGGAAATCCTGGTTGTTCGCCGGATCGGACCGCGGTGGCCAGCGCGCCGCCGCTATGTACAGCTTGATTGTCTCGGCCAAGATGAACGACGTCGATCCGCAAGCCTGGCTCGCCGACGTGCTTCACCGCATTGCCGGTTATCCCGCGCATCGGCTCGATGAGCTCCTGCCCTGGAACTGGAAGAGCGCGTCGCCAGTGGCGCACAAGCTGGCAGCCTGAAGATGCCGGCTTCTCTGGTCCGCCTGAAGATCACCCTCGACCACGTCGAACCGACGGTGATGCGGCGCGTTGTGGTGCCGTTCCGCATCAAGCTCCATCGCCTTCATGAGGTGCTGCAGGCGGCGATGGGCTGGAGCAACAGCCACCTTTACGAATTCCGCATCCGCGACGTCGGCTTTGGTCTGCCTGATCAGGACTGGGGAGATGGCCCGCTCGATGCGCGCAAGATCTCGCTGCTGGCGGCAGTCGAAGACATCGGCGCGAAATCGTTCAAGTACCTTTACGACTTCGGCGACGGCTGGACGCACAGCATCAAGATCGAGCGCACGTTCCCCGTCATCGGCCCTGCGGAGCCAATGCTTCTCGAAGCAGCCGGACGTTGCCCTCCCGAGGACATCGGCGGGCCATGGGGCTATCAGGAGTTCCGCGAGGCTCTCGCCGATCCGACCCACGAGCGGCACGCCGAGCTCGTCGAATGGTGGGGCAGCAACGAATACGATCCGGACCAGGGCAACTTCGCCGAGCTCAACAAAGCCGTCGATGATCTGGCGGCAAAGTGGGCCCGCAAATCACGCCGAAAAATCTGAAAGTCCTTCAGCCTGCGGTCTTTGCCGGATGCTTACCGAGAAACCCAGTTCGAGCAAGAACAGAGGAAGCAGGAATACAGTTGCCGCGAAGACGGGCCAGTTCGACAGATATCGGAGGAGTGCGAAAGCGAGAACTGTATCGATCACCATGCCGCCGATGATCTGAACACAAACATTGAGCACAAGGACGCCGGTGAGGAGTGTAACGGCAGATAGATCTGTCCCGTTTGTGTTTCCGAGGTGTAACAGATCTCGAATCTTGGCAGGAATCCAAGGTGGATCGCTTGCCGGAAGAGTGAAAACGCTCCGGCGATGACTGACTGACTGGCGATGATTGTTGCGGCAGTAGCAAGGATCACCATCGGCAACAGGGCCCATTTCGAGAACGTCAAGAAAAACGGATCCGAAATGGCACCGGGATGCGACAGCACCATCGCGCCCTGTCCGAGATAGTTCAAGGTCGGCGCCGCAAATACGATTGCAAAGCAGGCCGCCTGGATCGGCTGGCGCTCCAAGTGACCGAGATCCACATAAAGCGCCTCGGCGCCGGTCACCGCGAGGAAGGTGGCGCCGGGCACGACGAAGCCATTGGGCCCGGCATTCCACAAGAAGGTAACAGCGTAAACAGGATTGAAAGAAGCGAGGATGGTCAAGTCACCACCGATATGGACGACACCGGCCGCTTCCATCACCAGAAACCACGCGAGCGTAATTGGGCCGAAAAAGCTGGAGACAGCGCCTGTGCCGCAGGACTGCACTGCAAGCAATAGCACCATGATGGCTACGGAGATGGTCGACGCCGACATCGAACTGTCGCGGCATCGGTTTCAGCCGTCCATGCGAATGACCACGGAGATTGATCGATTTTTTCCCCATCTGGTTCCACGTGCGAAATGGATAGTGGCGGAGGATGAGAAAATGTCCGGCTAGCGTCAGTTCAGCATTATGCTGAACGCTGGACCAGCCGTATGCGCCGGTGGTTTTGCGCGGATCGTTATTGCCGATGATGAGATGTTTGCTGCCGTTCAGCTGGGAGAGCAGATGCTCGCCGAAGCCGGCGCGCCGCGCCGCAAAATCACCAAGGTGCAGATCTCGTCCTCAGGCGAAACGGCGCGGGTCCGATACGCAATCAGTGCGGCGTCAATATCATCGGAGTCATTGATGAAATCGCCTTTCAAACCACCCTTCTCGCGCTCAATGCGGGCGTAGAGGCACCACGTGCCGGCGAGACGGGAAGCGCTTTGCGGTTGTCGCTCAGGAGGTTCGTGAATTGGCCCAACGCTCGGCCGGTGCTGCAAGAGAGATCAAGGGCATGATCTTGCAATTATCTGCGGAAGAACAGAATGGTGTGGAGCTGGTCCTCAACGGCCGAAAAACAGTAGTTTAATCTGGTCGCGCGACGATTGCAGAGGGCAAAGACCGCCTAGCTGCCGGTTCTAAAGGTTCTAAGGTATCTAAGGTAACAACATTCATGGATGATGCTGTCGTTATTCGTTCTGGTATTGCACGGGCAGTTGTCAACCGAAAAGGAGCGGAGCTAATCGGGTGGCAGGTCGGTGCAAGCGACCTCCTTTGGCCGCGAGACTCCCCAGGTTGGAACCAAACCTGTCCCCTGATGTTCCCGTCATGCGGATGGAGTGAGTCTTCACGTGTCGAAATAAAAGGGCAATATTATCCGATGCCTGTTCACGGCTTTATCAGCATGCAGGAATTTGCCTTGGTTTCCAACTCAGAATCTGAGGTGACATTAGAAGCATCTGACGATGAATTCACAAAAACAATGTTTCCATTTTATTTCCGTTTCAGAATTAAGTATAAAATTGTAGACATGCAATTGCACATTGGGATTTCCGTAAAAAACACGTCCGATCGTGCATTCTTGCCTTATTCCATCGGAATACATCCCGGATTTAGATGGCCGTTACTGTCTCCGCGCAAAGATAGCTGGCGGCTGCAATTCGAGAAATCGGAATCCCCTCTCGTCCCGTGCATATCTTCCCAAGGCCTAATTCAAGGTAATCAACGGAAAATCTCATTCCACGGACGTTGCCTTCATCTAAATGAAAGCCTTTTCCAAAATGAAGCGCTTTGTTTTTTGAATGCGAATAGTAAAAGGCTGTCGCTTGTTGGAGAGAAGGTCACAATTGGAATTGATGCGCCAGATGCACGTCACTGGGTTGTGTGGTCTCTTCCACAGCAGGACTTTCTGGCGTTAGAACCATGTACGGGCCACGGTGACATAGAGGACAGACGCATTCCATTTGACGAGCGGGAATATAATATCAATCTCGCCCCAGGAAAAGAGCAACAATTCCAAGTACGATTTGAGTTTTCACAGCATGAAGACTAATTGTTTGATCCTAGGCTTTGATGGGGCATCCTTGTCTTCCGAATCAAAAGATGCGATATGGGCCAGGTTCTGCATGGGAGCGCCACGACGACAGAGGCTCCGTCGAGCGATACAGCATAGTCATGTCTGGACGGCGCCCGCGGATCAAGGGTTTATTTTCGACGATGGGATAGTCGCGGGTGCGGTCATGTCTCCGGCCTATTGTCGCGGTACACTGACTGCTGGCCTGGTGGTGTCCGTTGATCCTTTGGCCTGATCAAGAGAACGAGCTCGAAGCTCCGACTATGCTGCAGGCTTTCGGGATCTGTCCTTGTCTGCTCCCATCACGTCGCTGTCACCCTCGATTCCGGTCCGCGGCCTCAACCGCTGCTGCTGCTGCTGCTGTTAGGCCGCGGTCTGCCGGCATAGTGTGCCTCGTCGCGCATGAGCGCGAAGACGATGCGAGCGAGTTTGTTGGCGGTCGCCACAGCGACGAGCTTGAAGGGTTTGGTCTCCATCAGGCGATCAGCCCAGTTCCTCAAGGCATCGCTACACCGCCTGCGATGGAAGAGGACAGCGTGCGCGCCGACAACGAGCAACTTGCGCAAGTATCGGTTGCCCATCCTGGAGACGCGCCCCAACCGCTCCTTGCCGCCTGACGAGTTCTGCCGTGGCGTGAGCCCGAGAAAGGCGGCGAACTCACGCGGGCCTGAGAAAGCGGAGATATCCTGGACGCTCGCGGTAAGCGCAGAGGCAGTGATGGGACCGCCGATCAGGCACGACGGCAGGCGCTCGAAGAAGGCCATCATATCTTTCCGCCTCAGTGCACGAGATATGACGACACGGCCGACAGCGTCGACCGCATGCACCTGGAAGACATACTTGGCCAGGTGAAGGCCGACAGTGGCTACAGCATGGAGATCGGTGGTAATCTTATCCATGGACGGTGCTCCTTCAGATGAGTGCTCGACAGCAGCCATCTTGGCACGCCTCTCACGAGGATGATGCCGTTGCGGGCGCCGTCCACCCCATCAAGAGAGCCTGAGGACGCTTTCGAAACGCTACGGGATCAATCAGAAGACTGTCGCCAAGTGGCGCAAGCGGCGTTGCAATTTCTCCTATCTATCAAAACAGCTTAAAAAACCAGCTGGCCAGCATGACCAAGACGGATGAAGTGTCTTACCTATGCGCGGGCTTCGAGGCCTGTCGATCGAGAAGCTTGCAGAGCGAGCAAAGCTGGAGGCAACCGAAATCACGCGGATAGAACGTGATGCGCATTTTCGGCCGGAACAGCCGGACAAGTAGAGACGGCGGCTGGACGCAGAACACGAGATGCGCCACCCCCTTCCCGACCCTTTCCGAAAATTCGGTCTGCGGATCGTCCAAGGCAAGTGTGACGTTCAGGACGGCCATTTGCTCATACGATGCCGACAACTCTCGACAACTGGAAATGGTTTTTAGAGACCCACAACGACTGGATAGGCGCGAAGCCTTCTGATATCTTGTTGCGGACAACAAAATGAGCAGCGTCAAATGCGATATACACCAAGCCAGGTCCGTCAGGTCGTCGGCGTCACTCAGGAAACGCTGCGGCACTGGCGCGCCGCGTTGTCGTCCTTGGACGGACTGAAGGGCCACGCCCCAGTTTTCCGCCCTGGCCAACTGCTCGGCCTCGCAGTAATCCGTACGCTCGTTGCCGACCTGGGGCTCAATGTTGGCTCGCTGAAGCGTGCCGAACGGGACATTTTTGAAATCTGTGCCAGTCCAGAGTGGATCCGGCTGTCCGAGGGTTATCTGATGGTGCGCCCACTTGAGGGCACCGCCCGGTTCATCGAACGGTATCAGGACGGTGATCTGCACAAGCCCGCGATTGTCCTTCCGATGAGCCCGATCGTCGCATCTGTTCGGGAGGCACTGCTCGAAGTAGCTCCCGATGACGCTCAGCAGAGCATTGCCTTTCCTCCCATCGAGGTGAGCGTGCGTCGGTCTCGGAGTGACAGAATATGAAGGCGACCATAGCTTCGGTCGCCGCCGAACTATCGGCGATCGGCTACACTTCCGATGCACTGCTTTCTGATTATAGCTTTGCGGACGTGCTCTCGCCCACGGGTGAAACGCGGCAGGTCGGCCTAGCAGCATTCACGCAGACGCCGCCATCGTACCGGACGGCGGCGTTCGGTGTTGTCGATGGCGCTGGAAAACCATCGAATTTGAAACGACTCCGGGCGCTCGGAGCGCCGATGATCTTCGCAATCGCCGGCGATACCGTCGAACTTTGGCGGATGCATGCCGACGAGGCCCCCGAGCAGCTAGCAGTAACGCCGGCAAACGAGCTGCATTCGCTGTTCCAGCGCCATGCGGAACACTGGAACCCGAAAGCTATCCATCGAGCCAAGGCCATCTCTTCCGAGCCGCTGCAGAATCGTCAGTTCGATTTTGTCGATATTGGGCTTTTGATCGCCATCGAAGGTGAGGTCCATCTCAAGCTCGACATTTTGCTGCGCGAAACCTTGGCCGCGGTCATCGACAGCCGTGGTCGTCCGGCTATGGACGCACGGCTGCTCTTCCAAGCAACGTTTCGCTTTCTCGCAGCCAAGATCCTTGCAGATCGAGATCACGAATCGGCGGCCGCTTGGACCGGTGGCGACGTCGACGATGTCCTGCGCGGCATCGACCGCTACTACGGCCTGGGCTCGCTGAAGCCGTCACCCGCCGATCGCAGTCGCCTCCAAACGGTGTGGCAAGGCATTCGAAGCGGCATAAACTTTCGTAACATTTCGGCCGACGATCTTGCCTTCGTCTACGAAAATACATTCGTGACGTCCGAGGTGCGCGCTCAGCTTGGCACGCACAGCACCCCGCGGCAGATGGCTGAACACGTCGTTCGTCGCCTGGAGCTTTGGAGGGATCCCGTTGGCACTCGTGTCTACGAGCCCTTCACAGGCGCCGGGGTTTTGCTTGTCGCTGCGCTTCGCCAATTAAGTGCGGCGCTTCCCCTAGAATGGAGTGACGCCGAGCGCCATGCATTCCTGACAGAACGGTTGTCGGGCGACGAAATCGACGAGTTTGCTTGCGAGGTTGCGAAACTCTCCTTGATTCTTGCCGACTATCCAAACCACAACGGCTGGGATATTCAACAGGCTGACCTGTTCAGCAGCGGAAGACTTCGCGAACGGATAACGCCTCAGACATTTGTTATCTGCAATCCGCCGTTCGAGGATTTCGAATTGGACGAGCGGGATGGCCCTATTGCGCAACACAGCATTTCCAAGCCGGTCGCCGTTCTCCATGAAGTCATTTCGGCACAAGCTGCTGGCATCGGTTTTGTGCTCCCGGCGACCTTCATCATGGAAAAGCGCTACCGCGAGGTGCGTGCGCTGCTTGAAAGAACCTACGCCTCGGTGGAGATCGTGGAGATCCCCGACGACGTTTTTTCTGCGTCCCGAACGGCAGCTTCGCTTTTGATTGCTCGAGATCTGCGTTCGGCTGAAGACGAGCCCATCATCACGATCCGTTCCAGTGAGGTGACGCTGAGAGACCGGCTGTCCTTCTTGCAAGGAGGATTAATAACGCGCAGCCGGTCGGTGACGAGATGGGTCACTGATAAGCCGACCGGAAATCTTTGGATTCCTGCTCTGAACGAAGTCTGGGACTATCTTGCCGATCGACCGACGCTTGGCGAGAAGCTGGAGCTCCATAGGGGAATTGAATGGCAAGGTGATCAATCGGACGCGTGGAGCCCTGACCCAAAGCCCGCCTACAGGCGCGGACTGCACGGGGTCAACGGGCATCTCCAGTACCAATCTCCAAGGGCTGTTTGGCTCGATTGCCGCACCGACTCGATCAGGGGCGGGGGCCTGAAATTTGCTTGGGACGATCCAAAGCTTATCCTGAATGCAGTCAGGCTCAGTCGATATTCCTGGAGGCTGGCTGCGAGCTTCGACGACACTGGCCTGATCTGCTCTCAGCAGTTCATCGCTGGGTGGCCCAAGGAAGGAATCAGTCAGACTGAAATGCTGGCGCTGATGGCGGTCCTGAACGGCCCGATAGCCAACGCTTTTTCGACCGTATTTACGTCCGATCAGCGGTTCAGGCTTGGTACACTTGCCAATCTTCCCCTTCCCTATCTTCTCTCTGAAGAGGTGGCGGGTCTAGTTCAGACCTATCTGCGGGTTCTCGGGACGGCAGACGCCCTTTCCGACCGGGAGGACGTCCTGCAAAAGACCCTGGTAAAGATTGATGCGGCGGTCCTATCGGCGTACGAACTTCCTGTCCGGTTGGAGCGCGAGCTTCTGAGATTCTTTGATCAGAATAGAAGACCCGTCGCACACGCCTGGGAGGGATGGGGCAACCTTGACATGGCGCCCGGGCTTTCCCTTTCCGAAATGCTTGCAGGTGGGCGGGAACAATTCACTGGAAACTGGGTCTCGCGAACTTTTACCGCATTGTCAAAAAATGAAGCGGATGTCGTCCGTCGGTACTTGCGCTGAACCATGACCGGTTACCTGCTCGATACATCCGTTCTTATTGCGCTTGTCGACCCCAACCACGTGCTTCACGGGGCAGCCACCAAAGCAGTCGGAGGCATGAGTGCGAACGATCTGCAGTTTGTGTCTGCGGTGAGCATCGGTGAAATTCGTACCGGTGTCGCCACGGTGCAGCGCATTCACGGACGCACACCGGTCCACTCCACACAAGTTCTCTCGGCGGCACAGTCACGCCCGCTCCTGACAGTCAACACGCAGGTCGCGATGGTTTATGGAGACCTTAAAGCCGCGATGGTTGGCAGATTCATGCCCAAATCGAGCAAAAACAAGCCGCCTGCACACCTCCAGGACTGGATAGATCACGCCACGGGAAACAGGCTCGGGATTAACGAGAACGATCTCTGGGTTTGTGCGCAGGGGTTCGAGCGTGATCTTCATATCGTAACATGCGATGCGGATTTCCTAAGGGTTCAAGAGGCCGAACCTCGCTTGTCGCTTAGCCTGTTGCGCGCCATTTAGTTCGGCTTCGAAACGTTCCTGCGCTCTCTTCCCGCGCCGGTGTGGCCTTGGATTGTATCCAATCCGCTAGATCCTCACGTCGAGCGACGGTTTCGTACCATCGGCCAAGGCATCTTCCCACGGCCATCGCAGATCGTCCGCAACGCCATCGAATTGTCCTGGAGTACCGGCCAGCCGGAGGGTCAGGTCAACCCGATCGAAGATGATCAAGCGCGCAATGCACGGCAGAGCAGGCCGCAAACTCCTTAGGGCACGCACGCTGTCACTCAACCGGCCCCATCACCACACAAATTGAGGAAGACCCGTTAATTGTGAGACTCGTGACTCAATGATCTCAGAGGCTTGGCTCTGTAATTTGATGAGTGTAACACGGAGGACGCAGAAGAAACTGTCGCCCCGCGCATTCCCGGTCCTGGTTAGTCCAGACCGAGCCTCTTGCGCAGTTCGGCATTTTCCGCTCGCAGCTTATCCGCCAGTAGTGTGCGGAGCCTCTGGTTTTCCTCTTCGAGCTGGACAAGATCTGCCAACTCATCGCCGGCCAGCACGGGCTTGATGCCCTTAGTGTCCTTTTGCTCGATAGGCTTCGCAGCACCTTTCCAATGATAGTAGGTTTGCTCCGATATGCCGGCGCTCTTGATAGCGTCCTTGAGGGTGCTGTTGCCTTGGACTTGCGTCTCGATCAGCTTGAGCTTCTCGCTCTTCTCTTGTTCGCTATACCTCCTGGGTTTAGCGGCCGACGCCTTTGATGAAGCTTGCACCGGTTCGGAAGCCGCCTTTTGAGGCCGCGGCGACCTCTGCTTCTTAGCGGTTGGTGCTTTCAGTTCCGCGTCCGTCGCTATAGTCGCAACAATGGGTCCCGTGTTAGTCTCATCAGCCATCAGCAATTCCCTCCTTTAGTCATCGCCTGTTTTCGGCTGGGTGCACCGCAGAGTCAACACAACCGTGAGAGTCCTGCTTTACGCATCGTTGATGTTGGGCTTGTGCCTGGCCTGGGGATCGACGGCGCATGAAGGCTCCCAGCTCTCACCTGAAACAACGGCGCCTGCTTACCACTGTTCCGCAATTGACGATGGTGCGACCGGTACCAGTGAAGCAGGTTCGACGCGAGCGCGAGCGGTATCGCAGTATCATGCCGCAGGGCACTGCCTTCCAGAGATCACGCCCGCTGTCACGGCCAAGGCGATCGTCATGCATCAATTGATTGGCCATCTCTACTTTTAGTCTTCTACCGTCGCCCTTGGACACGCAGTATAGATTCCGCCGATGAAATGCGTTGAAAAGTAATACTTGAAAATAGACTCGACGGGAAGGTCGTTCTCTGGTTGATAGTGTTGAAAAAGTCAGGCTTGAAACAGTCCTAAAGCACTGATTCAGTCTTCTTATCGGAAGGAGATTGAGTCGATGATGGGCGAGCAAAGTGTGATGCAGGAGGAGCTATTC
This sequence comes from Sinorhizobium chiapasense, assembly GCF_036488675.1. Taxonomy (NCBI): domain Bacteria; kingdom Pseudomonadati; phylum Pseudomonadota; class Alphaproteobacteria; order Hyphomicrobiales; family Rhizobiaceae; genus Sinorhizobium; species Sinorhizobium chiapasense. The sequence goes on along the minus strand of NZ_CP133151.1, from coordinate 56,779 downwards.
TATGGCTTCAGTCTGGAACGGCACGTGCCAGCGGATCACCTGCTCAGGGCCATCGACCGCTTCGTTGACCTTTCCGGTGTCCGCCAGCACCTGGCGCCGTACTACAGCCCAATCGGCCGTCCCTCGATTGACCCTGAACTGCTGATCCGCATGCTGATTGTCGGCTACTGCTTCGGTATCCGCTCGGAGCGGCGGCTGTGCGAGGAAGTCCACCTGAACCTGGCCTATAGGTGGTTCTGCCGGCTTGGCCTCGAGGGCGATGTGCCGGACCATTCGACTTTCTCAAAGACGCGCCATGGCCGCTTCCGCGATGCCGATCTGCTGCGCGAGCTGTTTGAGACCGTCGTGCGACGCTGCATGAGAGAAGGACTCGTCGGCGGCGAAGGCTTTGCCGTAGATGCCAGCATGATCGTGGCGGACGCGCATCGTCAGCGCGGGATCGAGACAGCCGAGGACCTCGACCCCAAAGCCAAGCGGGCTGTCGTAGAGTATCTCGCCACCCTGGATGATGCCGCCTTCGGAGCCGCCACGCCGGTCGAGCCCAAGTTCATCTCGCCGGTCGACCCAGCGGCACGCTGGACCGCCTCTTGGGGCGGCCCGGCTGTCTACGCCTACTGCACCAACTACCTGATCGATGTAGAGCACGCCATCATCGTGGACGTGGAGGCCTCGACTGCCGTGCGTCAGGCGGAGGTGACAGCCGCAAAGACCATGATCGAGCGTACTCACGACGAATTCGGCCTGTGGCCGGAACGGCTGATTGCCGACACTGGCTACGGCTCGGCCGAGATGCTGAACTGGCTGGTGCATGAGCGCGGGATCGAGCCGCATATCCCGGTGTTCGATAAGTCCAAGCGCAAGGACGGCACCTTCTCGCGTGAGGACTTCGCCTACGACCATGCAAGCGACACCTACCGCTGCCCAGGTGGTAAGCTTCTTCAGCACTACCGTCGGCCATTCTCGACACCGCGGTCCGGTGTGGGGAAGGACAACACGCTACGTTATCGGGCGAGCAAGCATGATTGCGACGCCTGCGCACTTAAGCCTCGCTGTTGTCCGAAGGCGCCGGCGCGCAAGGTAACGCGCTCAATCTATGAGGGCGCGCGCGACATGGCTCGCGACATCGCCAAAACCGACGCATACCAGACGTCACGCTATCAGCGAAAGAAGGTGGAGATGCTCTTCGCGCACCTCAAACGCATTCTGAGGCTCGATAGATTGCGACTGCGAGGCCCCTGCGGTGCCCGCGATGAGTTCCATCTCGCCGCCATCGCCCAGAACCTCAGGAAATTGGCCAAGATCTGCACCCAGGGCACGGTAATCCCGGCCACTTAGGCCGAGGAGGTCGCGTCGACCTCATTCGCGACGTCCTGAGCGAGCTACTCTACCGCCTTCAAGCCTGACTTCTTCAACACTATCGGTTCTATCCTGACGTACAGTTTCCGAGTAGCTTTTGAGGGCGTAGCAAATGGCTTACGATTGGGATGGAAAGCGCACACGTCGGCTCCAAATCCTCAGGTTCATGGGAGCCTTGGCTATCCCTGCTCTCCTGTTCGGCTCCGCCATTGCGGCACTGGAGTGGGCCGACACGGAAGGTCCGGCCGTAAGGACGGCTCACCTTCGATAGATTTAGCGAAGCTGCATCTTTTCAAATCAGAACACAGGGTACAAAGGTCTTCCGTGGCATCAGGTGGCGGAAGGGGGGAAAGATGAATTCAGGTCAAACATTGAGTTTCGATCCGATTGGACCTGACGAGTTGGATTTGATCGGAAGGGCCTTCCAACACGAGCTGGAAAGGCGAGCTTTGTCACGCAAGTCTAAAGAGGCTGAAGCGCTCGCCGCAAAGCTGATCAACGCTTATCAAGCAGGGATTCGCGACGACCTGGGCTTGAGTATTGTCGCGGGGCTGTCCTGAGGCGCAACGCACCCAGCCGCGAATATACGCTCAGCGTGTTCGATTGATGGCCGCCTGCTCAGCAGGCTCTCGAACTCATTCAATTTGGTGAGGGCGTTGCCGAGCAAAGATGACGCAGGTGCGCGCTTGTCGGGAGCACCGCCAGGCTCATGAAACTTCGAATCGCTCAAGCATCTTCTTAAGCTGAACGTTCTGCAGATGAAGCTTTTGCGCGAGTTGGGTCCTCAGCCTTTTGACTTCTTCGTCGAGTATTGCCACTTCATGGAAGAACAAATCCCGTGAAGACGAAAGTTGCAGGCTTTGATGATCCTTTGAGGCGACAGCGCTTTGCGCAGCCACGCGGGCGTTGGCTCTCTTCGCATGTTCCCGACGCTTGATCCGCGGTTTGCTTTGCTGCTTTGTGCTTGCCGTGCTTCTTGGCGCCAACGAATTCGCTTCGGCACCCATCTGGTCAGCTTCATGACGCGCAGCTGTTTGAGCCTCTTCAGCATCGATCGGCAGCTCTAATGCCCGCGCGCCGTCGTCCTCGCCTTTTGCCCTGTCCGATGCGACCGGCCCTTGATCAACCGAGACGTCCTCATCGTGAGCAGGTGGGCTGGCGGCTACCGTCGAATTGGGCGGCAGTGCGGACGTGTGCTCCACTTCGCTCTCGAGAGCCCTGGGATCGGTGTCATTCCCGATCGAACTCTCTTGCGCCTTCGCCGATGGTCGCCGCGACGTCAATTGGGCAAGAAATTTCCATGGTGATTTCATAGTCTTCCAACCTTGAGCAAGCCGGACCGTGATCCTGCTGCAGCTGTTGCTTCCTCACGCCTTTCGAGACGGCGCCACCATCGCGGTAACGAGCCTGCGCAACCTGCATGCCACGGCCTGCGCCTCGCAGAACGGACGATCGAAGCCGGCATTGTGGGCGATCACGAGGTCGGCCGGGTCGAGCAGCGCTCGAAGCGACCCGACGTCGATCATCTGCCCGGCAACCATCTCGTCGGTGATTCCTGTGAGGCGAGTGATTTCAGGGGGGATCGGGACAGTTGGCTGCTGCAGGCCGCCATAAACACCTGTGACGTCGCCGATATGGCCCTCGTCGTTAAAGGTGAAGGCGACTGCGCCGATTTCGATGATCTTGTCCTTGCTGTGGTCGAGGCCCGTCGTCTCGGTGTCAACGATCACGCCCATGCGAGGAAATCCCGGCCGCGGCATATTGACGATCTGGCGGCCGACAAGCTTGCGAAGCACGCGATAGCTGCCGCTCTCCTCCAGAAGCCGGGCCATGCTTTCGTCATCTAGTCGCCTCCGCTCCCGCAGCCTCAGGGGCGGTGGCAGCTTCACAACGACGTCATCGCCTGGCTCACGCGGCGAGGGAAACATGTCTAGTTGAGATGCCATCGGCCTCCAGTGTCCTCGGGCTTCGGCGCACCGGTAGGGTGCGGATCATGCATCAGGATAGAAACCGAGGGAGACTCTGGCAACGTATGAGGTCGGCAGAACAGGACCCACAAACCAAAATGCCCGGAAATCTGTTGAAAAAAACACCGCAATAGCGACAACGCCGTCGTTCCGACCGAAATACCTGACGTTGAGCGAAGCGGCCTAGTCGACAGGAAAGCGAATCGCGTTCGAGCAATGAGGAGCGGAAGCTAGAGCTGACAAGCCGGATCGTCGCGGCTCATCTAAGCCACAATGTCGTTCCTGCCGGCGATTTGTCCAATCTTATCCAGCAGACGTATTCCTCGCTGAGCGGCACGTCTCCGCGACACCAGGCTGGACCGGTCGTTGAAGAACAGCGCCCCGCCGTTTCGATCAAGAAGTCGGTAACAGCCGATTTCATCATCTGCCTGGAGGATGGTGAAAAGTTCAAATCCCTGAGACGCCACCTGATGGCAAAGTACGGCCTCACTCCGGAGCAATATCGTGAGAAGTGGGATCTCCCGCCGACTACCCGATGATTGCTGCAAGCTATGCTCAGCAACGTTCCGAGCTTGCGCGCGCATCCGGCCTAGGCAAGAACCAGCGGCATCAGCGCGAGAGCCGCCACCTGCCGCTCGCGAGAAAATCGGACTGAACTCTCGCTGAGCCCCAAAAAAACAGCTGCCCGTCCGTTGCGACAGTGCACGACGGCCCAGATCCATATACGCGACATCGCCATCAGGTTGCGAGTCAGCGGCATTTCCCCTGCAGCTTTAGAGCGTTCCAGACGATACATTATGCGATTTTGGAAGCCCAAAACGTGAACATCACAGCAACAAGCCATAGCGGGCCCGTTGGAGCACGGTTCTGTCCGCCCCTAAGGCGACGTCCTCGCTTAAGTCTGAACGGCAGCATCGCGCCTCCAATCCTGTTGTTTTAGGCTAACTGGATACATCCCCAAGAGCAAACGACGCGGAGCATCCTGCCGACCGGCAGCGCGGCTTTCAAAAGAGGCTCTTCCGCTTAGGCACTCATCAAATGGACGATTTCGATGTTCACTTCGGGAAGCCGTCACTGTTAATCTTGGAGTAGCTGCGGACCTCGTAACTCGCGCCTATTCTGAGGACGTCGATTTGTGCTCGATCGGTCGTTTAATGCACGCCTATGCAAACAGGTCGGATATCGCAAAGGCCTCTCGATCAGCTTTGGCAGGTTTGGTCATCCGGAGTGGCGTTCGCTTGCCCTGCCTAATATGCGTGGCGGACTGGGATGCTGGTAGCACTCCTGGGGATCCGAGCTGCCACTTAGGGGGGAAGAACAGCTCGATGTCTCCTTCGGTACCAGAATACTTCGCCTTAATCCTGCTTCGCGCACTCGCCAGCGTGGGAACCGCCTCTCGACAATACTTATCGAGTTCGCAGAACAGGCCCTGGCAGTCGATCCCGTGAAGCGCCCGCCCGAACAGGCCGCTAAAGGGGAGCTCCAGGCGTCGGAATTCCTCCTCCTGGCGATCCACCATCCAGAGGATCGTGTCTGCCGGGCTGAAGTCGCCGAGATCAATAAAGGCCTTTTTCAATCCCCGCAGGGCGCCCGGACCCGCTTGGGTATAGTCGTTTTCGCTGAATTCGAGCAGCTCCGAGTAATTGAGGTCGATGGCCGTCTGGTAGGCCATGAAGGGACCCATCAGCGGGAAGCTCTGCAGTAGTTCCACCACAGCTTCGAGCGACGGTGCTTGCAGCACACGCTCCGCACAGGCATTTTCGAGGAACATGTGCTTGAACAGGGCGACATGGTTACGGTGCTTCTCGTCGAACCCAAACGCCTTGTTCGCGCAGAGGATGAATGCGCCGGTATACAGTCCCCCGTTTTGGGACTTGACCCGATCAAGCGCCCGTTCGAACGCGCCCGATCGCAGGTGGTCAAGGCGCGGCGCTCCGTCGAGTTCGTCGGTGACGGATTCCCAGGTCGCGATGTTACTGAACGTCCGGAAGGCAGTGATCTGGAACACCCTGTCGCGCGCGGTCGTCTCAGCGTCCTGGCGGTAGGCCACGTCGCTAATCATGTACTGCGACACACGGTCAGCCGCACGGAATACGTTGCAGAATTTGTAGACCTGCAGGATCGGGTCGGTAGTCCACGGCTGGCTCTGACCGTTCAACCGGGCCTCGAAGGCAGCCTGACGCCGCGAGGCGAAAGTCCAGTAAAGTTCATAGACCCCTTTCCGCATCTGGGGAGGGGAGCGCCGAACGAAGTGTTTCGGGGACTGGTTCATATCTGCCTCAAGAATACACCGGTGCCATGCAGGTTGAAGTATCGGGAGTCCGCCGTGAGCCTTTTTGCGGCTATTCTTTCCCCAATCGTGTCAATGTGGCGATCATGGCCCGTCCAATGGTCGAAAATGATCGCGCCGCCGATTTGGGTTCGGTCCGCTATGACACGAATGATGGCCTCCGCCGACGTGAAATTGTCGGTATCCACGAAAGAAAGCACGAGCTGCTCCCCGTTCAAGCGCGTTACGGTGTCTACCACGTCACCAGCAACCACCTCCACATTCCGTCCGGCGAATACTCCGCGAACCATTTCGACATCGAGAAAAACGCAATCCGGGTGAGCGTACATGTCAAGCGGGCTGCGCTTGTTGGGAAAGCCGTTAAAGGTGTCGAAGCCGTAAACCTTCCAGTCCGCTCCGATCGCGTCGATAAAGCGAGAAATGAGCATCGTGGTTCCGCCCTTGAACATGCCGAATTCCGCGACGCAGCCCTTGATGCCACGGCGGTGGGCGTTCTGCAGACATTGGTAGATGTGAACGAGGCAATGTCGGTAGCCGTTGGCGAACGACGGGACGAACAGGTCACGCCGAATCTTGTCGAAGACGTCGTCGTGAAACTCAAAGTGCGAGAAGCCGCCAATTACAATTTTGGTATTCGCCGGTAGTGTCCGCGCGATCTCCTCAAGGATTATCTCCTTTCCGGCGTCTTCGGCAATGGCAACGATATCTGGAGTGTGGGCGGGTAAGTCCGACAGCGAAAGGACCCTCCCGCCGGCCTGTGCTGCGAAGATGCCGATCAGTTCGGCGCTGCCAGAAGCGAACGCCGGGTCTGCTGCAAGCTCGATGGCGGCAGGTGACCAGCCCGTAATCGCCACCCGCGAGCCGGGTGGGAGCCCGGTGATTGCCTCATGCAGCTTTAGCTTCAGTTTCGCAAGGTCTTCGGGGCTCATGCGGATGATCCAGACTGGAGGAACACGGCTACGGACTTTTTGTCGCCCTGGACGAGGAGGGCGAGGAGCTCAGCGGTGTAGCGTGAGAGAGTGCTGGCCAGCTCCAGTTTTCTCGCCACGGCTGCGCCGCTCTGGGCCTCCCGCCAGCACGCTTCGAAAGCTGAACTCACGTCGGCAACCACATCGGCGAGCAGACGGCCGCCCGGCGTTAGGTCAAGCTGATCGAGCAGTGTGTTGAAATTCTCCTCACAGTCGCTCAGCGGCAGCGAGGCGTCCACGGGTATCAGCATACCCGGAGGCAGGTTCTCCGCGAGGAAGAGCCGGTACTTCTCGACATATACGACGAGGTCGATGGCCGTATCCAAGGCAGATTCGCCGGTAAGGCTGTGCCCTGTGGCGAAGAGTGTGACCAGCCGGTCAACCTTTCGAGCAATGTTGGGTTGGATGCTGACCAATTCTCCTCGCTTTTTCCATGCGCCTCCATACGCGCGGTCTTTGTTCACATGCAGTTTTTTGACTGCAATCTTGAAGTCGGTAAGAAGATCAATGCTACTGCGGGCCTGCGCGGCGAAGAAGTCCCCAATCGGCTTCTGCTGAATCGTCGCGAGGAGACCAGGAAAAATCCGGGCGTATTTTTCGTACAGGGCAGCAACATAGTCACATGCAGGGAGGGTGGCCAATTCGTGCGCCAGGCGTTCCTCCCCCCACCGTTCGTACGCCTGGGCGACGTGGACGATAGTCAGGCCGCTATCGAGCAGGGGGTCGCCGACTTCGCCGAAGGCTCCCAAGGGGACATCCGGTTGCTCCGATATTTGGCGCTCGAGGTAAAACCAGTGCTGGAGCTTGTCTTGGAACGCTTCCCACGGGGTGGAGAACGAGGTGCGCTGCAGGCCGAACTCGTACGGCGTTAGTCCGTGGAAGGCGGCCACGGCTTGTTCGCCACGATCGAAATGCGCCTTGTACAGGTGAAAGGACATCGCGAGATAGTCGGCCCGACCGACGCCGGCTCCTACCCAGAAGGCCAGCAACTCGTGCAAGATGCTCCACTCGAAGGCGTTCGCGCCTGAAAACCCCCACCAGACGTCGTTGCTGCGCAGCGCCGCCGACATGTGGAGCTGGTTGTCCCGGATAATCCAGCCAAGCCAGTTGTTGCAGGGAATGTCCTTGGATGGCTGAAAGTCGAGGGCAGGATCGAATAGCACCATCACCGCCTGGCGGCTCTCCCGGTCGGCCAGCAAAAGCTTGCGCACGGCGTCGATCTGGTCGATGCCGGCCCATTGACGCAAGCGTGGGCCGTATGCGCCGCGCCAAGTGTGGCCATCATCGGAAAAGTTGGGCGCCCGACGCAGGTATTTCTGCAGCCAGCCGATGTCATTCCGGCCGGCGAGCACCCACATGCTCTCAGCAAACTGCGAGGTAATGTCATGATGACGCCGTGGCACGAAAAGGTAGCGCTCCAGGGGGCGCTCTAGCCTGGTATTTCTGGCGATCAGCTCTTTGGTCAGCGTGTCCTTGACCACCACGTCGGCGCCGTCGCGCAGCAAGTCCCCCACACTGCCGACTACGGCATAACTGATGTTCCTGTAGGCAGGCATGTCTGTTCCGGCATTATGATTAGGGTCGGGACCTGGGGCTAAAAACGCGAAGAATCACTAGAATGTATTATCGCAGGTTGAGGATGGACTTTAAAAAAGTAAAGACTTAGGTCGGTCCGGTTCTGGTGCATGAACAGAAAATTGAACGTATCAAGAGAAAGCTCGTGATCACAGGTGGAATTTTGCTCTCCGAGGACAAGACGGACCTGTTGGAATACCAAGCAGAGGCTGTTGAGTACTTTGCAGTCGTTGATCACGCCACCAAGAGACCGGAAACAAGTGATCGGCGCTTGGCCAGAAGGCGACGCATCAGGAACCATCCCGGAAACCACAAACTGCGAGAGCGGCGAGCTAAGGAAGATGCTGTTTTCATACGTGGTGCGGTGGGACCATTGCTTCGCGCCCCACCCTTTACAAGGACTGGGGCCCGGCAAGCTGCAAGCCGGAGACACGCAGGAAGGCCATTGTCGGTGACTGGGTTCTCGGCGCCGGGCAGTCTGGCACGCTGACCGCGCCGTCTTTTTGAAGCAGGCAGATGAGATCACGACCTCCGGTGAGTACAAGACTACTTCTATCTTCGCAGTGAGAAGCAGGCCACGGAGCCCGATCAGATCATGCGTTGAAGGGTAGGTGAATATCGCTTGGAGCTCGAGACGAAATCGATGGGCGGAGCGAGAACCTTGTTGCGTTGTGCAACGACCTGGGGCTCGAGCCAATCGAGGAGTGGCTTGACCTTGGCTGCGTCGAAACGGCGGTAGTCCCTAGAGTTCTTTGAGTAACCGATCGCATCGCGGATCGCTTGTGGCATTGCGGGAGCCGAGGCACCGAAATAGACGAACAGATCCGACAGGAGAACCCTGTTAATGCGAGTATCGTGCGCGGTGTTGAGCGGGCATTGCGTGCCATCGAGCTTGCTGTGGACCGAGTTTTCCTGGAGCCATGGCGACGCCCTAGAGTCGCGATGATATATGTTGTCTCCGACGAGTTTCTTGGGCGTCCCGTTGCGTACTGGGCGCCGCGACTGGTACTCCGGCGCCGTCCAATAGTCGTCAAAAGTCGTCGCCCCCGAGACAACCATCGCGAAGACACAGCGCAGGGCTGGCTTGGTCTTGACACCCGTCATGCCGATAACCCAATCGTCTGCCTGAGCCTTCGCGCGGATATTGGGCTTGCAGCACGCGAGGGTGCACAGCCCGCCGAAAGGGTTGGGTGCAAAGCCTAAATCATAGCTTACCGCGTACAGATATACGCTTGCCATCAGGCGGCGCAGCCACTTCGAGGAAAGCTCTCACCAGGGGGGCGCTCCGAGCCGTCCGGCCTCTCGAAGGCATCGACCCTTCCTTCTATGGCGTCAATCACGTTGGCCGAGTTCCAGCCCACAAGGGCGTCTCCATAGTCTGCGAAGGCCTCAGGAATATCGTTTTCCGTTCCGCCGCGCTCGTAGACGCCGACGATTCTCTTGCCCAGCTCGTTTGCCTTGGTGATTTCCCAATTCACCCAAGGTCGCTTGTGGGTGTCCTTGCCAATGAGAACGACGACGGTCGAAGCCCACGACATTTTCATACGCAACAAGCGTTTCAGAGTACGTTCAGGAATGCGGCCCTCGTCCAGGCGGCGTTGGTTGGCCGGCTTCGCTCGAATCGAACTGTTGCGGATTTCATAGCCTGAGCGCGCTAGCAAACGTGTGAGGCCTGTTACAGACGCGTCGTCCGCATGATGGTGACTGATGAAGACATGACGTCGATTTGCCATCGGCGAGTACCTTTGCTGTGGGTGCACCACTATACCGGGATCAGCAGCAAACTTTCAATCCTCAGTACCAGCTTCGTTCACCGTATGTTATTGACGACAAGCGGCTGGGCGCAACGGCCAAACGACTAACGACGCTCCAAGAGAGTAAGCACGTGTCGCTCGATTTCCTCGCGTGTAGAAGCCGGATAAGTGACAAGAGATCGCGCGGCTCGTGGAACCATCCGCGTCTCGTCGACACAAAATACCCAAAGTTCCGTTCTTCCCTCTCGGTGACGTTCTAGAGCGGCCTCGAATTCATCGCTGCACCAAGGGCTGCACGCGTACTCCCTGCACCACACTGCGATGAAGACATCTGAACGCTCGATATGCTCTGAAATCTCGTGGGGCAAATCTCGCCCTGCTGCGAAATTACTTTCATCTCGATAGACGTTCAGTTGCCGTCGCCTCAACGTCATTTCAATAAAATCGGCTTCCTGAGGGCGGGATCGTGGATAGCTCAAGAAGAACCGCGGTGGGTCTCCCTCTTTGGTTCGACTCTCCCGACTGGCAAGTTGTTCGATCAGCTCGACGGCTGCCTCAATAGCGGTCGGTTGCGACAATGATGCTACGCGACCATCTAACAAATCGTCGAGCTGCCACCTGAGGCTCTCACACATCTGTCCGGCCACGCCGCCGAGAAATGTTAGCGGCAAAATTTTCTTAGACTTGGCAACCGCCAGAGTAAGCAGCAAACTCGCCGGACCGGAGTGCTTTCCTCCAACCGCGATTACTGCATGACTATCGTCTAACGCGGAGAGCTGTGACAACAACCAGCTATATTCCCAATGGATCTTCTGGTCTGGTCCAGTCGGGGCGGGGTGACTAAATGATCTGAAATGACGAGGACCAAGTGCTTTTGTCAGGTCGTCGACCTGAGAGGCAATAGCGCTATCGCGCGGGCTATGAATTTCGATAGAAGGACCCTTCCTTGGAAAGGCCTCTAGACGTTTAGTGGCGCCTCGCATCGCCGGCAGATCAGCGGACCCTGGAAATGGACTGCATGCTACTAGCTCATGTCCTCGCATCACGATGTCACCACCCAATTGGTCCATCGAAGAATTCAGAATCAAAAGCTCGGAAGCATATTCAGCGTCGTCTTTGGAGACGGTCGTGCCGCCAATGACCATGATTTTCACGACAATCCCCACCAGTTGATCGCATGCTGTCATACATCGCGGTATCACATTGGCAAAGCGCTCACCGCGGCTTCCATTGCAACGACTCACATACCCGTTCAAGCCGACGTCAGCTTGTCATTGCTCATGATCCATTCTGACAGCGATTTCCACGAGCCCAACCCGAGTTGTTTGGTCTTGTTTATGAAAGGCGAATGTTTCGCCTTGTCGAGATTGATAAAATCCACCTTAGGATAGATTTCCAGGTACTCTTGTTCCGCAAAACTAAGACTTCCTGCATCCGGCACCACCGGGAGAACAGCGACATTCCCGTTGACTCCGTCGAAAAAGCCTAGCTCCCAGGGCATCCAGCGCGAGACGGTTGAATACCGCGAGTGCAAATACATTAGCGAGCAGCATTGTCTCATTCGCTCGCGGAGACGTTTTGCAGTCGTACCAGAGACTCTCGTGCGATCAAGATGTGGATCCACAATCCAATCAACATAGACGGACAAGCCAGATCGCTCCAATATCGACTTGGCCCCCAGCACGATCTCTGCATCCTTGATTGAATGAGAAACAAAGACATCAAAGCGCTCGCGAGGGGAAGCTGCTGCTGTGGCGTCGCGCAACATCTCGGTCGCTGTTTTTTTTGCAGACGTCCTTGCCGTCGCTGCAGCATTCCGTACGTAAGACTCGGAAAGATATGCCATTTCGACTAGCCGTTTCTCACCATTCGTGGCCGGAAATTTTGAATCAGTGCTTTCCGTCGCCCGTTGGCCCTCTCAATGCAGCCACGCAAGGCGTTTACGTCTTGAGCGTTTTCCCACCAGATCCATTCTGCATATCCACTGTCAATATTATCCTGAAGGCGAGCTGGCTTGCTGGACGCATCGTTTACGACCGGCAGGCTGGGCAGCTTGATGCCAACAAGGGCCATTTCCCGCCGGAGACCCGCTGCAATCTCCCAATCCACGTACTTGCGATAAGCGGTTTGCAAGCCGCACAACACAATGAGTGTTGACGACCCTGAAAGATGGTTTTCACGTATATAACGAATTATGTATTCCGGGTCGCCACTGTCACGCGCTCTATCTAACGATCTATCCGAGAATACCTCGTAAGACTTCCCGAATGAATTGGAAAAATCTTCGTAGTATCGTTGGTCACCTCCGTGATAATAGCTGATGAAAACCTTACGACGGACCGGAGTTTCCGAAATAATATTGTTCCAAGAAACCATAATGCTCTCTTTCATCCTAAAGTTAAATATTCAAGCATTCCAATAGGCGCATTGCAACGCTAACTTGTACATTCTTCGGTAATCGCAGTAGCTGAACCGCAGCCAATGGGAGATGAAGAGGCGCTTTCCTGACGAAGCGGGACTCTATGGAGAAGAGCTGGTTCCTCCGAGGAGGAGGCGCCCTGACCGCAGCAAGTAGTAGTTGAACAACCTGATGGATTCATATTTTTATGGGCTTGGCCCCGCAAACACTCATCGATTTTCTGGAACGACCCATGAAAGACAAAGAAAGTGAGAAACTTCCGTGGCGGACTGCATTGTCCCGGTGGGAGGGACAGAACTTACTCTTTGATGACCATTTCTTTGAAGCATACGGCGATCGAGTGTGGGACGTGAAAACATCCGAGCTCGGCGCAGCGCACGCGCTTCACATAGAGCTTGTTTCACGCGTGGCGACCCATCCGTTAGGCTACAATGAAGGCAGCGAAGAGCGGGCACTTGAAAGCGTGTTTAGCCTATTCGCCGTGGCTCGAGAACTCACCAGGAGCGCTCCGGAGGCGCCAACCTTTGAGACAATCGTTTGGCACGTTCTAAACACATTTGTGCGGCCCTTCACCGCAAAATGGCATGTAAGAGCTAAGACGGGGGAGCTCCGTGCGCTTGACAGCAGCGATATATTCCGCGCCGAACTCGTTGACCTGCAAAGACGCCTAATTGCTTTGGATGACGTTCTTGCGAAAATCACCGAGAGCGAGTGTTATTCCGTTCCGGTGACAGGCAGGCCGGCAGATGCGGCAGTCATGAGGGAGATGACGAAACCGGTCTCTTGGAAGCCCATGGGCGAACCTTCCTCCGTGGCGGTGGCCCGCCCCCGTACTCAGGATGAAGCCACCAGGCTTGAGAAACTGAAGACGGCGGAAGCAGCTTTCATAAAGGAAAGACGCACCTTCTATGGAATAGGCGACAACGATTGGGCCTCAGGAATCGCGCTCTCTGGCGGCGGAATTAGAAGCGCAACGTTTGCGATGGGCGTTCTCGTTTCCTTGTCGAAAAGAAACCTCCTAACACAGTTCGATTATTTATCGTCAGTATCCGGGGGCGGGTACATCAGCTCGTTCCTGACGCAGTTACTTGGGTCGCCGCCCGATGAGAAATCTGCTCTTACGCTCCGATCATCAGACCTCCCATTCAAGCGGGAGGAAGGCGAGTCTCTTTTACTACAGCGCATTCGCCACGGCGCCAGCTTCCTGTCTGCCGGTCCGTGGGAACGCTTTGCAGTCGCGATGGCTCAGGCACAAGGAATATTCATCAACGTTTTGATGTGCGTGCTCCTGATCTCGATACTGGCATACATTCAGATTCTCTTGAATTACGCCTTAACACCTGATCGACGAGCCTCTGTGGCATTAGCCTTCATCATTGCATTCTTCGCCTGGGCACTAGTGCTGCCGGTCTCTCGAACATTCGGGCATCAATGGCTAAACCTATTCAATAAGATAAACGCATGGGTATGCGCGCTTCTGCTCGTTCCGCCAATTTGGGCGGGACTGCAGGCGGCGAACGCCGTAGCCACTTTACTTCGAGAGTGGCTAGTACCCGATGAGACGCGTCTAACCGGCTTCGCGTTTGTTTTCTTTTTGATTTTCGGAGCAGTCTTCTCGATCGCCGCTGCTCTCTTCATCGGCTTCAGCCGAATCCGACCATTATTGATGACGGGGCTCACAGTCGTTTTTGTTTTCCTTTGCGAAGGATTTGCTTTCCAAGTTTTTAGCGGACTGGATGAGATCACGGCCCTGAAGGTTATGATATCGTTGCTCGCCGTGGGGCTTGTCTTGTTTGTGTTGTTCAACGCGAACAGCACCTCCCTCCACCATTATTATCGGACCAAGCTTTTACAAGCATTCCTGCTGGATAAGCACGCGCAACCGACGCTCCCGATTAAACTCAGTGCATTTTCCGCCCCGCGCGCGATGTTTCCTATCATAAACTGTGCCCTAAACGTTCCTGGCTCGAAAATGCCCGAAATGCGTGGCCGCCACGCCGATTTGTTTTCCTTTACCCCCGTGTCGGCTGGAGCAAATCTAATTGGTCACTTCCCCATAGCGGATTGGGAAAGCAAGAATCCACAGCTTGATCTGGCGACCGCTATGGCACTATCCGGCGCTGCCGTATCACCTCAGATGGGGCTCAGGACCAGCCGCTATGGCAGCTTCTGGTTAACAGTTATGAACATAAGACTAAATCTATGGCTGCGTAGGCCCTCTATAGGAGGGACTCTTCGACGCTATCCCAACCTCTGGAATCTGCAGAAGGAGCTATTGGCTTCCGCGAGCGAAAACGGGGCATTCGTTAACATCTCTGACGGCGGTCACATCGAGAACCTCGGGGTGTACGAACTATTGCGACGCCGCTGTCGCTTCATTGTCGCCATCGATGGTGAAAACGACAGCCAGATGACTTTTCATGCCCTCACCAACCTGCAGCGCCTGGCGTACATCGACCACGGCATAGTAATCGAGGCCAACCTCGAAGACCTCCGGCTAAGTGAAAAGGGCCTCAGTCGATCGCATTTTAGATTCTGCCGAATTAGGTATCCAGCGGGCTCAGGCGATCAACATGAGCAAATTGGGTATATGATTTATCTGAAGCTCTCACTTACAGGCAACGAAGGAGAGTTCATACGTCGCTACAAATTTGACGAACCCGCGTTCCCTCATCATCCTACAGCAAATCAATTTTTCACGGAGGTTCAGTTCGAAGCCTACCGCGCGTTGGGCGAACACGTCGGGGACAAGATGTTTTTGCCTGCGATTACCGGGCTTGCTGATACCAGCGATGTTCTTTTGGAAAATTGGTTCTACGGTTTGGGGAAAAGCTTCCTTGATCAGAGCCCCGGCTGAAGTTGAGAACGCTCGTCGAACGTCGCCGTTCGTGCATGTCAGAACTTTTAAGCGAACCCAAAATTGATTGCGTCGCGATAGATTTCTTCTCACTTCTTTCTAGAGAAGCTAATTTTGGAGCACCAGCGGGAAACCTTGACGACGATCCCAAGCCGTGGTCGATGGGGGCGCTAAAGTTGTGGCGATTTTATCTCAGTTGATGGGGCTGACGTGAGTTACGAATGGGATGTCTTTCTGAGTTACCCCCGCGCTCGAAATGTTCAGCCCTGGGTAGACAAGCACTTCCTTCCCGTTCTCCATGGCCATCTAGATGGACTTCTACCCGACGAGCCCAGAATTTTTGTTGATACGGCTCAGCCAACTGGAGTTGATTGGCCGGACAACATCAGATCCGCTATCCAGCGTAGCAAAATAATGGTCGCGATTTGGACACCGCCGTATTTTCGCTCACCCTGGTGTATCGCCGAATGGGAAAGCATGATGGCTCGCGAGAACCGCTATCGTGCCGCTGGCACTCCTGACGCGCCGTGGCTTGTTTATCCGGTCGTTTACTCGGACGGAAAGAACTTCGACGACAGAGCCCAACGAGTTCAAGCGAGGAACCTGAGCCAGTTTGCCTATCCTTACGACAGCTTTCGAGATACGGAATCCTATATGCACTTCGACGACGCCGTGCGCGCTATCGCAGAGGAAGTGGAAACTCGTCTCAACAGCGCGCCAGCTTGGGAGCCGGATTTTCCTCTCGCAGACGTACAGCAAGCCGCTCAAGGCAATCCCCGCCTGAAATTGCCGAGGCTCTGAGATGCGTGGGTCGGTCGTTACATTTTACTCGTACAAAGGCGGCGTAGGGCGCTCGTTCGCCCTCGTTAATGTTGCAGCGCTGCTTGGTCGTTGGGGATTTCGCGTCCTATGCATCGATTGGGACTTGGAAGCGCCAGGCCTCGAGGCTTATTTCCGGCCCTACGGTCTGGATAAACAACTCTCGTCCAGGAAAGGACTCGTCGAGCTTTTCCAAGATTTCGACAAGCGCGCCCAAGTTCCGCTTCTTTGGCGAGAACTAATCTGCCCTCTCGATCCCGGAGCTCTCCCCGGCGTTGAGCTAATAAAATCTGGGCTTGCCGATGCTCAATATACCCGACGTGTTCAGCAGCTAAATTGGGACCGGCTGTACAAGAAAGGTCTTGGTGAAGCTCTTGAGACTATGTTTGACGAGTTCCGGGAAATCTATGATTTCATTCTTGTTGACGCGCGAACTGGGGTCACTGATTTTTCGGGTGTGATCACGGCCCAGCTCCCCGACGTTCTAGCATTCCTTTTCACGGCGAATGAACAGAGCGTCATTGGCGCGTCCACGGTAGCACGTCGGGCGGTTAAGATTAGGAATGATATTGCTCTCGATCGGTCGCGGCTCCTAACCCTTCCAATCCCTGCACGGTTTGAGGCGCAAGTGGAGCATCGCATCTCTCAGGAGTGGCGTGAGCGGTTTGTTACTGAGTTGCAGGAGTTTTACGCGGGGTGGGCCGGTCAGGACGTCCCTATCGATAAACTTGTCCCTGCGACAACAATCCCTTACGTGCCGTTTTGGAGTTTCGGCGAAAAGATCTCCGTGGTCGAAGATCCTAGCTCGGATCAGTCGAGCATTAATTTTGCCCTCGAGAATATCGCGGCACTTCTCGCGCATAAACTGGGCCAGACACGATTGCTCGTCGCATCTCGCGACGAGTTTGTCGGAGCAGCCAGACGCATCGCTCGCGATCCTGACGAAGTCTCGATATTCCTCAGTTATTCGGTAGAGTCTCGCTCAATCGCGCTCAGACTTGAACACGCTCTCCAAAGCAGTGGCTTAAAGGTGCGTTCTAGTGAACGGCTTAAGGCAGGTGAGCACTGGCCTAATCGCAACGCAGAGGACGTCGCCACCGCGCACCACTTCGTTTTGCTACTCGGTCCCGGGAGCAAGCCGAATCGTGTTTTGGATGCAGAGACGCGAACCTTCCTTCGACAATCTGCCTCGGATGAATCGCCCCGGATGCTCATACCCTTTCGGATCGGTAATGTAGACGTCGAGGATCTGCCGCCACTCATTCGGCACTTCCAGTTTTATGATCTAAGCGACGATGCAGATGCCGCGGCTGATAAAGTTATTCAGCTTATTCGCCCAACCAAGACTGCAAGCGCAGATGCCCAAATTATTCGGGCACACTTCACTGCAGAGGGCAACATACCAATAGCCGGCGTCGAAATGTGCGCAATCGCGGACAACGGAACTACGGTAACAACGAAGTCGGACAGCGCGGGCCATGCCGATATTGAACTCAGGACGGCACGCCTATATCGCCTTCTTCTCGCGCACTCGTCTTATCTTCCGAGGATCATCACCGCCTTTGATACAAGTAAAGAGCTGCGCGTTCGATTAGAACGACGAAGTGGTGCAGGCTCGTCAATTCTGCACTCGACCGGTCACATCCCTGGACTTGAAGGCCGATTGAATCCAGTAATGGACACGCTCGACCGCACCTATCTTTACGCGGAGAATATAGCCATAGACGGTGGAAAACGGCAGCCCGTGGACTTTGCTGTCGATCAGCCATTCATTCTGGAAGATCGCCTAGGTAGTGTATTCCGCGCTACGGTGCGCTTTATCGAGGGCAGAACAACTCTCGTCGAGTATGAGAAGGTTACCTCGCACATTGAGAAGCTCGTCGTTTTGAGAAGCGAGATTGATCGGACGCTCCAAAACTTAGGCAAGCGCATCGTTCAGGGTGCTCTGAACAAAAACCAATCAGCAAGATTTCAGTCGTCACGTGAACTGGCAGAGAACCTAGTCAAACTCGATCCCACGCTGCTCCCAACGTTTGCACTCCTCCGCGATTTCTGGCCGATCGCGAATGCCGCGATACACGGCGACAGTGTTGCAAGCGCCAGCATTGAACGAGCTCTCCAGCTTGGTGGCGATGCCCTTGTAGCTCTACAAGGTCGCCTTCATCCAACCGCCACCGGGCCTTTCTGATTTTTCGTCACTTGGCACCCAACTTGCCTCGCTACATCGCGGCAGCATAGCAGCAGTTGCTCAAATTTACATCGCGTTAACCGTATGTATTAACGCCTTAAATTTCACAAACAGAAGCGAAGAGACATAATGCTTCCGTCATTCGGACGCTACTTTCCGCGTCCCTTCACTATCGATAGGTTTCCAGTATCGATAATCATTGTATTGCGCGTATATATTCGAAGACATGCGGAGTATTATACATAATTCTATTATCGCAAGCTCTGACTTGATGGGAAGACGCCTACAACGTACTTTCGGCTGCTTCCAACATCTACGCGACCAACAAACAGCAGTTTTGGGTCTTACAGTCACGATGACGGCAGGCGACTTGCCGGCTTAAAAAATATCCCATCGGTTAGACAGGGATGGCGATCGAGTTATGTTGAAATTGGTTGCGAGGGCAGGATTTGAACCTGTGGTCTTGAAAGGAGTCGAACCAACGCCCCTGTTATGTTCACCAGACGTTTGAAAATACTGGATGATTTACTGACCGCGAAGTACCAAAAACGTGTTCAGCGGCGACCGGTAGTTTCCTGATCGGCAATCGCCTTGACGACCTCAAAGTCCATTACGGCATGCGGTTCGATGCGGGCCACTTCGCTGGCGCCCAGTGCCAGTGTTCTCCGAGATCACCGTTCGCCCGGCTGCGGGCGGCTCTTCGCTGCGCCTCGTAGTAGGCGTTGACCGGGTCAGCTGCAGCAAGCCGCTTGGCGTCTTCCGACGACGGCGGATCGCTCGCCGGTGTTCGATCCATTGCCGCAGGAATCCGATCACGGCCGGCCCCCCTGCGACGCCAGAAGCTCTGCCCGGGGATCCAGATCGCTGAGGTGTCGTCACCGTGCTGCACGGCGCTTCCCTCGAAGACGCATATCCCGCCCCAGGCGCAGATGACCGCATCGAGCATGTCTTCAAACGCCTTCAACTGCCATGACGGAGCCTCGAGCGGAGGTAGCTGCAAAACCTCAGAGGCGCCCGGTACTTCCTGGTCGAGGCCGGCGACGATCACCCGCCAGGTTTCGAAGAGTTTGGTGCGCCGGTTGGCAGGGGTTTCCATTGGCCAGTAATCGCGGGTCTCGCCCTGCTTGCAAGGAAGCCGTTTTTCGGTGCGCATCAGTTCGACCAAGGCCGGATGCGGATAGACTTCCAACAGGCCCGGCACGCCCACCTCTTTCGTCAGCAGTCCATATCCGTAAACGTTCGAAACCGCCCCTCAGATCGTCGCTGATCTTGCCGGGCCTGATCGCGCTCGGGGTGTACGTGCTGCAATGGCGGGCGCCATAGGCAGCCGAAACCAGATTGTCCGAAACTCGCCGCGCTGTGATCGGCTCGAGAGAAAGGGGCATATCCACGGCAACAAAGTCGACAGGAGCGCCAGCGATTTTCCCGGTTGCGGCAAGGAGAGCCGCGCCTCTGCGATCGAAGCGGCCTTGCCCTCTTCCAGCAACAGCCTGCGGCTTGGCCACCTTCGTGGTAGCCGGCAAAACAGCAGCTGCAAAGAAGTCGAGTTGCGAGGTCATTGTATTCCGATCCGATTGCGGCATGGCCGGCGCACAATACGCATGGGCATAGGCTCAAGCAACGACGCCCCGATCGGGTGCACGTCGCACTGCGGTGGAGGAACTGCAGACAAGCACTATTCAAAGCAAAGAACTACTTTGGGTACTGACGTCGAAATCGTAGGATGCCGAACAACGATTTGACGATTTTGAGAACAGCCATGAACAATCAGGCGCAACAGCCGATCCGAGAACATCATTTTTATGTCTCAACCGCGAAATTCCTGTTCCACCACCCTCAACACGGCATTGTGGCTGTCCGCGATCCGATACGACTGGCGGACGCCAAACGGCATGGGCTAGGCCCCATCGTACTTTACGGGCTCACCGTTGCCGGCCTGCCAATCCGCTGGTTGACGTTCTCCACGATGGAGAAGCGCAAATCATTGCGCGAAGTGCTGCTGACGGCATGGAGAAACGCCGAGGGTTTGCGCGGACTGCCAGATGTTTTGCGTGTGAACCGCTACGTGGAACGGGCCGACCCATCATTGGCGGCGGATATTGCTAAGATCGGCATCCGGCTTGAGGTTGCCGACCCCAAGGACAAAGCGGCTCCGGCATCGTTACGCTCGGCTCACGATGCCTCCCTGTGGTTATCGAAACGGCATAATCCGGTCGATCTGTCTGTGGCCACGTCCGTCGAAGCCCTTTGTCGTGATGCACATGACGATCACGATTGGCGGGCAGGCAGCGGTCCTCGCGGGCTTAGCAATCGAAAACTCGAGGACAACATCGAGCGGTGGCTGGAACTGCCGATGCGACCCCCGGCAGACATTCTTCCCGATAACGTCGAGTGGGAAGCCGGTCCATGGCTGTCGTCCTGGGAAACCTCACTCCCACCCGACCGGCCGCGCTATTTCAAACACGACGGATTTACCGGCAGGATGTGGCTGTATTCGGGAGAGGACCCATCGGAAGACGTCGATGACGATGACGACATCCCGGCCTACGACGAGTATGACAACGTAGCGGAAATCGCCAAGAACCTGGTCGCCTGCTGGACCCATCCGCCGAAGGAGATCGCTGCGGCCGCTGGAATCACCCTGCGCCAGCTCCAGTGGTTCATCTCGGAGCGTTCCACCCTCGACCGGTCGGCGCGCTTCGACCTCGAACGTCTATTGGGCATCGAATACGACGAGCGGATGGGCGGCTACACGCCTGCCGGGCCTTACGTTCTAATCGCAAGGAAAGCCCAAGCAATCGAAGCGATCTATCAGGAGATTTCCGGCGGCGGTGATGCCTGTCCTTGCGAACTCGTTCCCGCCCGGGGACAGGCCGACCCGAGCTGGAGATACGTCTTGATCAATGCGGTTGGGACACCGCCGACCCTTGTCATGGCGCCCCGTGGCGAGGCGATCACGGAACGCCTTCCCGACTTGATCATGAACTACGAGGGCATCCGGCCGGTTTCGCCGGCCTTTTATCGCGACGTGGTCACGACTTGCGCCCGCGCTTGCCTGACACCCGAGGCCAATGCGCGGGAGATGCGGGATTTTGCAAAGCGCTACGAACGGGAATGGGTCGATTGCGCATGGCTGCCGGACTGAATTTGCTGGTAGTGCGTGAGCCCTGATGTCTGATCGCGTTCGAACATACCGGCCTGGATTTTTTGCACGGTTCCTTCCTCAAGGAAAATGGAAGATGACGCTGACCGCGTCCTCGCCCGCATCCATACGTCTTGAAGTCGGCGACGCTGTTAAACTTCCCTGTCTGGATGTCGTCGCCATTTCCGTCAGCAAGGCATTGCTGTGGCACACCGTCGAAGTCCGGTCGCGCGATCGGATCGATAACCTGTCCTGCCTTGGAGAAGAAGCCGCCACACGGTTGGCGGCCGATCTTCACAGCTTCATCAACAACCACCTCTTCGCATTGATCGGCGCAGACATCAGTCGATTGAGCGAGGTGGATACCAAATTGCGGGCGATCATTGAGGGTAACCGACAATATCTGGCCCAAGCCGACCTCGGCCGGGTCATTGCGGGCGTAATCGGTGACGCCGCCGCAGCGCTCTCGCATCCTCTGTTCGATCTGGAACTGATGCCGGCCGCGCTGAAAGCAGCACTCCCCCCGTCCCTCGCCTTCATCACCGATCCGGATGTGCGTCATAGATACAATGACGCGTTCGTTTCGGCAGAACTGTCGAGATATCGCTCGTTCTTCGACAATCTGGATGGCCGATCACTGTCCGACCAACAACGTGAGGCATGCATTCGCCTGGAGGACAACAATCTCTTGGTCGCCTCAGCCGGATCGGGAAAATCCGCCACGATGGTCGGCAAGGTCACCTATGTCGTCGACAAGCAGCTCTATCGGCCAGAAGAGATTCTCGTGCTCGCCTTCAACAAGAGCGCCGCCGACGAGCTGAAAGAACGGATACGCAGGCAGCTCGCGATCGATCCGGGAAATCCGGAATGCAAAGTGACCACGTTTCATGCGCTCGGTCTCGGTATCATCCGGGAGATCGAAGGACGGCCGCCACAGCTTGCCGACTGGGTTGAACACCCCGCCGGCGAAGCGAAAGTCATCGAGCAGATCATTGGCGAACTGCTGCGATCGGATCCGGAATTCGCAGAACTCTGGGTCAACCTCCTCGTCCTTCATCCCAAGGCGGACATCCCGGCCCAGATGTTCGGCTCCAAGGAAGACTATGAGCGCTACCTGTCGGTGCGCCGCCGAGACGGCAATGCGACCATCGGCACGATGGCCGGCATCTATGTGAAGTCGCTACAGGAGCAGAGAATCGTCAACTGGCTGTGGCTCAATTCCGTCGAGTTCGAGTACGAACGTCAGATCCCGATCGAAGAGGAAAACGGGCAGATCCGGTACGCCCATCCGGACTTCTATTACCCCGCCAGCAAGACGATCCACGAGCACCTAGCTATCAATGCCGATGGTTCGTCACCCTTCACAGACTATGTCACCCATGCCGAAAACAAGATGGCCGCCTACCGAAAGGCCGGGATGAACGTCTTTCAAACCACCTCGGCACAGGCGAACAATGGAACGCTGATTGCGGAACTCAAGGCAGAGCTTACAACACGGCGCATTCCGTTCGAACGAAAAAGCTACACGGCGATCGTCAAAGCCCTCGAGCCTGTTGTCATCAAGCACTATCACAAGCTGATTGCCATCTGCATCAAACACATCCGCGCCAGCCACCTCACTCTGGACATGCTGCTTGAGCGGGCCAAATCGCTCCACGACCGGACCCGCGCCAGGGAGTTTGCACAGGTCGTCTGGAAGATCACCGAAACCTATTCCCGCAATCTCGAAGAAAGCAATCGCATCGACTTCGACTCGATGATCGCCAATGCAACGCAACTTGTGGAGACCGGACGGTATCAGAGCCCCTATTCCTTGATCCTCGTCGACGAGTTCCAGGATATTTCGGAGCCGCGCGCGAAACTAATCAAGGCGCTGAAGTACCAGAAGCCGTTCACGAAGGTCTTTGCCGTCGGCGACGACTGGCAGTCGATTTACCGCTTCGCCGGATCGGACATAACGATCTTTACGCAGTTCGAGGCGAATTTCGGGACAAGCTGGCAAGGCCGGCTGGAGCAAACCTATCGTTGTAACCAGCTGATTGCCGAGACAGCCGCCAGCTTCGTCCAACGCAATGCCGCTCAACTGAAAAAGTCGGTGCGCTCGACGAGGCCCCCCATCCCACGATCGATCCGGGTCATTCCGGTCAATGGTGAAGGGAGCAAGCCAGATTTCGCTCAAGCCTGCCTGCGATTGCTGAAGCGCCTCGATACCTTCCTTGAGGGGATTGCGGGGCAATGGCGGAGCGACGAGCACCATAAGCTCAAGGTCATGGTGTTGTGGCGCTATAACCAACTCGATCCTTTGAAGGCGGCACCGCCAAAATTCGAGCATATCGAGGTTTCGGGACTGTCATTTCATCGCGCAAAGGGGCTGGAGGCCGACTACACGATTCTGCTCGATGTCAGCGAAGGCGACTACGGAGTGCCAAGCCGGATCGAGGATGACGAACTGCTCAATCTGGTCATGCCGCAACCGGAGACGTTTGCATTTGCCGAGGAGCGTCGCCTCTTCTACGTTGCGTTGACGCGCGCAAGTCGTGCTGTGTTCCTACTCACCAATAGCCGCGAGCCGTCCAGATATATCCGCGAACTGTCCGAAATCGCCGGCGACAATCTGCGGTTCGAAACCATCGATGGCGATCCTCTACATCAATGTCCCAAATGCCGCGTCGGACAGCTTGTCGCGAAGAAAGCCCGTAACAATAGTCGGTTTATAGGATGCAATCAGTATCCTGCATGCGATCATACCCAGACGACCTACTGAACCGGCCTGCCCCTCGGGCGTTAATGTCAGCAAGGTCGTGATGGGAACCGAACCGCTGCGTCTGAGAAACTGCGATAAGGAAATCATAGACGTAGTTGCACGTGTCGATGTTGATCACCCTTGTCAGAACGATCGTTTAACTACCGACGCTTCGTCCCCGAATTTCCAAAGGTCGCTCGGACGAGCGTTATGGCGAGCGTGGGGGAAGCTAGCCCGGAACAGTACGGCTCAAACGTTCGTGTTCTGCTATCAGGAAGGTCACATAGCTGCGGATCAGATTGCAGTAAAGGCGGCCTTCATCTGCATTGATGGTGATCCCGCTCCTGAGGTCAACGCCGTGGCGAACGCCGCCCCCGGTCGGTGACGACAAGTAACCGTGCAGTGTGGTTAGCCAAGTCAGTACCTGTTCGATGGTCTGTCCCTTCATCTTTGTCCGGAGTTCGATGGCGATCTTGTTGAAGTACTTCGCTTCGATCGTGGCTTCACCGGTGCTCAGGCCCTTAAATGCAGTAAGCACCGACTCCATCAGCCATAATATCTCCTGCACAGCCTGCCGCGGATGCCCCTCGGAAAGCAACCGCTCAGAGTCGCGGAACGACTGTTGGACAAGGTCCTGCGCCTGCTGATCGAGCGATTGATAGCGCTCGGGCACAGGTACCGGCTCATGAATTCCGACCGCGACAATGGCGGGCAGCCTGATCTCGAAGCCGGCCTGGTGGTCCGCGAGGATGCGATTGATGCGCCCCACCTCCGGGATAGTAAAGTCGTCGCCGCGTAGCGCCTCGCAGCCCTCATAAAAAGCTTCGATAAAAAGTGGCGCATTATCGGCCGCCTGCCAAATAAGATTGTTGAGGTCGGACTCCGCCCAGCTCTCGGACGAGCTACGGTTAGCTGTACTGCCGCAAGCGCCCGCGAAATACCGTTTGAAGTGTTCGAGGATGGCCCATCTGTTACCCTGTGCCGCCACCTTTCCTACGAGTGTGTCGAATTCGATTACGGCTTCTCGCGGCAACGCTCCCGGTGAGTCGAACCTCCAGGACCCTTCCATTTTCATGATCTACCCTCTTTTCGTATCGTCATGCAAAGAGCTGCTCCAGATCGGCCCTTTGCGCGGCATGCTTTTCGGGATTTTCCGCAATGAGTCTACGCAGGTTCAAGAGTTTCCATTGGACCGCCGGGAGTGCGGCCGCCTGCGGCAGGCCGATAGCGTCAAAATCCGGCGCGCCGTCATGAAGGCTCAGCAAAAACTTCTGCGTGCTCTTGTCAGCAAGGCGAGCGCGGATATCTGCGATAAGCCGGTCTCTTGTCGTCGCGAGGTCATCGAGAGCGACTGGGATGGTCGTCATCCCGACAAACTCCAAGGCATAGGGTTCGTCCAGAGGACTGAGGCTCGGTGAGAGCAGTTCATGCGCCGGGCGCGGCGAACTGGAGACGTAAACTAGAAACGTACGAAAAAGCGCATCGGTCAGCCCTTCATTGTCGTAGAGCAGTTTGACGTCGAAGAGATCACGCGGATGCTGGCGATCGACCGCTGCATGGAGCTTTCCGCCGAATAGGTCTTCGAATGATACGACCTGAATAGACGCGTATCCGAATTCATCTTCGACCGCGGGCGAGACACCCCGTGGCTCGGGGTCGTGGACGACTCCACGTGTGACGGGCGAAGTTTCGATCTTGACTTCGGCGCTGCCGAGCCGGGCGCGGATGCGGGTGGCACCCCCACCGCCGCCGGTGATGCGGCGGGCGTCAAGCCCCGCAATACCGCCGTTGGCGGCAGCGGTAATGCGATCCAGCGCTTCATCGATCTCGGCCAGGCTCCCAACACGGTCGCGGACCGGCAAGTAGGTCAGGTCGATGTCGACTGAGAGCCTCGGCATGTCGCGATAAAACAGATTGATCGCGGTTCCGCCCTTTAGCGCGAAAACCTTCTCCGCGGATATGAAGGGGAGAAGCCGCACCAGCAGCGCGACCTGGGTGGCATAGGGTTCACGGGCCATCGGCAACTCCCGTTGTGGTTTCGACGAACTCCGAAGGAACCATAATGCGATAGCGGGGGTGGATCTTGCCGCCCTTCACCAGGGCACGGTCGCCCGCTCCAAGCTTGAAGTCATCGGGATCGAGGCGTTCGCGCCAGGAATGCTTGTGGCGGTCCGCGAATACAAAGAACAGGCGCCTGACCTTGATCTTTCGGCAGCTCTGTAGCAGTGCCGTGAGGCGGCGCGGACTGAGTGTGGCTAGCCCCTCAAACACCATGTCGAGATTGTGGAAGCTCTCGTGAGCGGGCAGTTCGTCGAGAGCTTCCAGTATGGCGCGCTCCGGGGAGGACATCCGAAGCGCCCAGCCCCATGGCGTCGTAAGAGCGTTGCCAGATTTGTTCTCGGTGAGGCCTAAACCAGGGTCAGTGAACAGAGACGTGCCGCGGGTAGTCAGGGGTGCGTCGAGTTTCAGGCGCGGTAGCCATGACGGGATATCATCCCCATAGAGCCACACAGGTGCAGGAGCGCCCAGAGGCAGGTAATGGCGATAGCCCTGCTCGCCGAGGGCAGTGATGCCGCCGGCATGGATCTTGTAGCTCATGATATGTTGGAGAGAGAGCAGGCAGGTCTGCCAGTCGAGCGGAGCCGACTGCGGCGCCGGGCGACGGAACACGCCGCGCTCAACACGCTCTAGCCAGCCGCTGACTATGTACTTTCGGGTGAGAAAGCGGCTGACGCCTTGGTTCGCAAGCCAGCCTGCGTCTACGACAAAACCAGCGGGGACAGCGTCCAAGACGCCCTTTAATCTATCTTCTCTTTGTGCACTCATGGTACACATTATTACACGAACTTGAAGAGTCGGCTAGGTGCCCTTTGACAAATTGGAAAAACGAGTACTCTGAGGCCACATATATCGTATCCATCAAAGGATCAAACAAGACATCTCCCGATCGGACCACATCTTACGATGCCCGGAACTCAGTTACCTAACGAGCACAAGTGCACAGATGGCAACGCATTGGGTCCTGCCTAGGGAACATTCTCTTTTGACAGGGCGGAACCGGCGCCACGTGCGCCAACCGGAGCCTCAAGGAGACGATCAAGCTGCTGACTCAAATTGCTTGTTGCTAAGCTGTGCGGGCGACCGCGATACCTACTCTTCCTCGTCCAGAGCCGTAAACGCCTGGATCATCATAGCATTCGTCACTTCATCCCGAATAACGTCCATATCTGAAGAGGGGCCCGCCTTGAAATACACACGATCAGTTTCACGTTCGTTTTTTCCGGGGTCTCGTCGCCTGAGATGCCATAGATCGTGACGAGATGCGCCATGTAGTTGTCGGGATCGTCTGCATCCACCCCGACGCCGAGAGGGCCGTGCGCCTTGAGAAGCGCTTCCCAGGCCTTGGCATCTCGGGATTGGCCGTGAAGGCTGATCAGTTTGGACCGCTGGAGAAACAACGGGATGTCATCGGCTCGAAGCGCATCGCCGCTCGTAAGATAGTCCTTAAACGGTGATCCGAGGTGGTTGGCCGTCTCCCGTAGGCTCATTGGTCTCAGGAGCGACCAGGACAGGAGCGTCGCTGTCGTGGCAAGCCAACATAGCGCGCCGTCATTTTGATCGACGGGGTTGATTGTCCCAGCAACTTCATAGTTCACGCTCATGGACTTCCTCTTCCAATCCTGGTTCCCTCTGGCCGGATCACACGACCAAGGACTGCGACAGATACATCGACCCGCTCGCACCGATCTTCTGCAGGCGGTAGGATGCTTGATTGCTCGGCGCAAACAGCCGCCAGACATAGCTTGACCGGTAGCGAGCCATCCCATCCAAGAGATCATGGGGATCGATCAACTCAACCAGATCGGGCCGGCTCATGGAGGAAAACAGTGGAACCCGATCGGCGGCGTCAAACCCCTGAAGCACGGCTAGGGACGCCGGGTTTTTCGCGAAAGGCTCTTCCTCGGTGATCTCAATTGCTATCGGTGCTGCTCCACCGAGCATTACCAGCAGCGCCCCGCGCGGCTTCGGCTTCGGTCGTACCGTTGTCGGAGCCGCAGCGACGAGCCTGCGGCAGTCGATAAGCCAACACTTGTCGCCAAACGGCGAAGGCGGTGCGAGCGGGATAGGCGTCTGCAAGGGAATTCCATTTTCGTCGAAGCTCTTCAGTGCCAGGCCAGGCTTCCAGTCGTCCGGAACGTCCTGCCCGGCAACAATGATCACGGTTCCGTCGGGGCGAACCTTGTCGCGGTCGACGACGACCGTCATTCCGCCCTGACGTTTCACGGCAAAACGTCTTTCGATCAGATCATTATATTCTGGGTCCTCGAAGCGAAAATGGCGCGGGTGCTCGATGCGCGACGCCGAGCGCGGCGAGACCGGCAGATCGAGCACCGCGAGCCGACCGATCTCTCGCCTGTCTTCGCTTTCTGCTTTCGGTTTGACCAGGAAGCCAATTTCGAAGCGAGCTCGGGTCGATAGGACGAGGCCCCCCAACAGCCCGCCGAGCGTCTCCTTTGGAGCGTCCACGTCCGTGATCGATAAACAGCTGATGGGCTTCAGATCATGGCCGGGAAGGAGATTACCGTGGAAGTGGCGACCATTGATCTCTACACTGACCCAGATCGCCTCGATATCCCGGGCAGCATTGGCGGGCAGTGCGAACTCGAGGTGACCGTCCCAGCTGCGATCGATTGCGCCGCGTTTAGGGTTGGTCAGCGTTACGAGGACGGCGTCACGCGCGAGCGGCTTTCGATCGAGGCCGGGACGATCGGCGATGCGCGGGGGCGGTTCCGTGCATGGACCAAAGAGCAGGAAGTTTGGCTGCGGCCCGATTGCGGCGGCCACGTCAGTCATGAACTCGTCGCTGCGCAAGCGATCGTTGACCCCGATCAGTGGTGGGCGCGGCGTGAACGTGTGGACCGGCACTTCGGGTGCGTACGCCCCCGCGCTTTTGTCTTCGGGGCTTCGAGCGGGGGCGACGTTTCGCCCGCTCAATCCGAGACGCGCCACCTGCGCGATCCCCGGCCTTGGTGCGATGTCTCTCGTAACGCTGTATTCCGGAATGACGAATTGCGTTAGTGAGGCCGGCGGAACGACCCATTCGGCGGCATCGGCCGCGACAGGGTAGAGCGCACCCGATCCCATCATTTCGGGGACGGCAACGGGGCTTTCGGCAGCCAGACGGCCGCGCGGCGCGCTGGCGGCGTTGCGAAAACTCGTGTCATTGCGGTCCTGCAGCCAATATTCGGCATTCTCGCCATAGGCGCTCGCCCCGACATCCCCCGCACGATCGAGGCGCCACGCCCGCTCCATGGAACGGACCGAGAGCAGATCCTCGTTTATACCGTCCTTGTGATGGGTGAAGGTCAGCGACGCGGCGTGGACCGGGCGGAAACCGCCGACCAGATTGGAAGCACCGCTCGGCACGTCAATGCGTCGAGGATCGGCTACGACCGGAACGTCGGCACGCGCGGTGAAGACCGAGGGCTGTGGGCGTGAGCGAACGCCGAGCTTGTGGCTCCCACCTTCGTTCTCCTTCGCGCCCATTTCGCGATCGACCACCAGGCTGCGCGGCGGCAACCCATCGGTCCGACGGATCTGAAGCAGCGCACCGTTTGCCCACGGCGCACGATCGGCGAGGATTGCGAGCGCCCATTGGCGCAGGGCGGTATCTCCGGTCGAATCCGGCACGATATTGGACGCAAAGCGACCGACATCGACGAATTTTCTGCGATTGCTGTCTGGGGCCAGCAGCCGATAACCAGACTGGTCGGCAGCCTGCGGCGGGCTGCGTGGCGCCGACATGAGCGCCCCCGCCTGTGACTTTGCAAAAATTGCCAGGACATCGGAATAGTGCGGTGCCCGCGCAAGTGCGTCGGCGAGCGCAGGTGAAAGCCCGTAGGCTTCGCTCGGTGTCCAGTCCTGCGCGAGTGCGGGAAGGCCGAGATCGCGCACGATCGGCGACCCGTTGGTCGGTAGAAAGTCGCTCACCCATCCGCTGCCTGCGCCAAGGGCCTCACTTAGGCGTGCGAGCGCCCGTGTCCGTTGACCGGCAGTGAGGGGTGCCACCTCGGCGCCCGTCAGACTGCCGGCACGCAGCTGGACAAGCCAGTTTGTCGAGGGACCGGTGCTGCAGACGGCGACAGTGTCGCAATTAACGCTCAGCCCCGCAGCGCTTCGCGCAAGGACGACGTATTGCGGAAGGACCATGAGTCTGCCCGGTTCGGCGTCCAGGCTATGAACGACGTGCGTTGCCACCGTCACGGAAGCGTTGGCAAGGCTTTTCAGGCATTCTCCGCGCCATGTCAGTTCAATGCCATGCCCCTCAACGACCGAAGCACTTCCCGACAGGCACAGGCCTGCCGAGGATCCGGCCAGGACGAGCCGCTCCGGCCTGCCGTTCACAGGGGTTCGAAATTGGATCTCGAATTCGAGGTTGAACCCAAGCGAGGGCACCCCAAGGTTCCCGTCGAGCGTTGCGACCAGATGACCGCCATAGGCGGTCACCTCCGCGCCATCAAAAAGCCCACCGCTCACAGATAAGCCCCCGGGGGTCTCATTGCGCCAGGTCATGAGCAGACTGTCCGCTGTAAGGCGCAGGACAAGCAAGGGCGAGATGTTGATCCCCGGCAAAGTAAAGGTCGCCCGCTTTGTCTCCACGGTACCCGTGATGGCGTTGATCTCGCCATTCAGCACCGCCTCACCGACCTTGAAATTGAACGCGTAGCACAGGACGACCTGTGGGCCCGCCGGGTCCGAGAGGCTTACTTTGATCGCGGCAAGCGCCAGGGGGGCGTCCGATTCCCCTGCATCCATAGTGAAGTCGAGTGGCAGCAAACCCACAAAATGGGTTGGCGTTGTTGCAAGCGGTTGGGACTGCCTGAGCGTGAACTCGAAGTTGCGGCCAAGCAGTTCGACATGGAGTATCGCCCTGTTTGGGGGCAAGATCTTGAGCACGACCGGAGCCGCGCCGGTGACGCCCGGATCGGTCAGCCGAAGGACGAGGTCGGGTCCGACGTCGAGAACAGGCAAGGTGTTGGTCGCGAGCGCCAGCAATGCGGCGGCATCATCGGCGCGCTGCGGGACGGTGCCGGACCCACTCCTGACCTCCAGAAAACCCTTGAGCTTCAGTCCGGCAGCCGCTGCATCGCCGGTCGCCGCGACGAGTGACAGCGGCACGAAGTCAAGGCATCCGCCAAGTCCGATGGAATTGTCCGGCCTCCCGCTCTGCGACACGGCCCAGCGATAGCCCTGCAGGTGATTGTGCTCGAAATCGTTGCGCGCCAGCGTCGCGACGTCGCCCTCCATCGGCGTGGGCACATCGGAAAACCAGAAATCGATCGGTAGGATGCCGGCCGGGGTCGACGCCCTCCGCGATGAGACGCAGGACACGAGCGTTGCGGCACCGATGACACGGCTGAGGGTCACGCCGTTGCGCCGAACACCGGAGGTCGTCAGCCCGCGCTGGTCGGTGAAGCTCCAGTTGACGCCCTCCAGCGCACGTCTGGCGGTTCCATGTTCGAGTGTTACGCCGTCGATGACACCCGTCACGCCCTCGAGGTCCCCTGCAGCGGGAAGGCCTGGCATGTCCGCGATCACCGTGCCGCCGGCATCCCTGATCTCGACCGCCCCGATATTGTCCCCCACGCGCTCCAGCCTGAGTTTCAGATCGACGCGCTTGGCGTTTTCCGGCAGGAGGTTTGCCAGCAGTCGCCGCGGCCCGCTGCGGGTGATGAGGGCGCGCGGTTCGGTGGCTGCGAGTGCGGCCTGACGGTTGCGGAAAGCCCAGAGGCGTTTCCAGCTATGAAGTTCGCCGGCTGTCCCGCCCCAGGCCTGCGGGCCGTTCGTATCGAGCGGCTCGAAACGATCTTGCGGTGGAATGGCGGCAGGCGTGCCGGCTGCAGGGTCGGCCTTTTCCGGCGCCACGGCCGCCTGCGCGTAGAATTCGTCGCGCAGCGCGATATCCTGGCGCATCTCAACGAGGAACGGGAGCGTCTGGTTGCCGATCGGCCACAGCCAGCGGGGCGGCTGGACGGTGCCCGGTTCGGGCAGGCGATCGGGCATCGCTGCCTCACCGGCGTCGTAATGGCCGGGAAAAAACGTCACGCTTGGCATGGTGAGCGCTGCCATGCCGATCTCACCGGCATAGCGCGGGTCGATCTCGGGGGCTGCATAGACCCCCTCCCCGTCGCCGACCTGTTCATCGAGCCGCAGGAGCGGCGCAAGCCGGGTGGGATCCAGCGCGTTTTCAAAGACGTAGGTCAGGTTGCGGCTGCCGCGAAGGCGGCGGAAGGGCGCGAGCTGGCGCAGGCCCGAGGGCTGCGATAGCGCAGTACCCGCCTCTGCGAGCGCATGCGCCTGGACGGTCGGAATCTTGTCGTGCCATGGCCAGATCCAGGGCCGGATCGCCGCAATCTCTTGTTCACTCGGCAAAAGCGCTCCGGGATTGCGGCAGGGCAGCGTGACGTTGAACAGGACACGGCCCGAAGAAATGCCCGTGCCCGGAGAAAGGCGCAGATCCTCGATCTCGATGATGGCGCCGACCTCCTCGCGCAGGCGCTGCTGCGTGGCCTGCTCGAGGCCTTGCAGCATTCCGGACGACACCGCGCGCAGCGACGTTGAGCGCATGGCGCGCTCGTCGTGATCGGGCAACAGACGTTCCCGTGTCTGACGGAAGGGTATGACCTGCAGGGCGCCTTCGATCACCATCTCGTGCTCGCCGATCCGGATGTCGGCATCGTCGAGCACGAAGGCACCCCCGACTTTCACCAGCTTGATGGAAAGCGCGAGATCGCGGCATTCGGTTAGGGCGACCGACCACGGCCGCTGATCGTCACGAAAGCCCTCGCGATCAGGTCGATTTCCGAGGAGAATGGCCCCCGCCGGATCGTCGGGTCGGTTGACCCCGGTGCCGGTCGTTGGGGCTTCAGGTGCATGTTCAAGCAATGCGCTCAGCGCCTCGGCCGTCGCGTCCGGAAAGGGCCAGTGGAGGAGGCCGTTGTCGAGCTGGGTGAAGGTCCAGAGCGGCCGCAGAACGTCAAGCCCCTCCTCGCCGCCCTCGGGCATGCCTGACTCGCGGCGCAGCTTCTGCGCGGTTTCGATGAGCGGGACGGTCAGTTTCACCGCCTGCGGGTTGTTTGCGCAAGGTTTGGACCGGTCGGCGCGATTGCCTGCCACGACGATCCCTTCATCGCGCGGCTGGCTGCGCACATAGCCGTAGCGGAGCGACGGGCAGTCTCGCGCATGGCTGTCTGCGCTCGCAACTGATCTGAAGCGCAGCTCCGTGGCATTCCCATCGACTTCGAGACGATTGGGTTGGACGCTCAGCCCGTCGGGGCAGAGTCGCAAACGAGCGATACCGCCGTCGATGTGCAGCGGCGAACCTACTTCGCGGCGAAAATAATCGGGTTGACTTGCCTGATTGACGCCCGGCCAGAAGAGAGCCTCGGGGCCGGCGGTGCCGACGTCTTCGGCAGACAGCCATTTCGTATCCTTGAATGCGCTCTTCGAAAACGCCGATCGCAACGTCCCGAAAGCGCTTTGCCAACGAGCGATATGGCCGTTCGGCCCGGCGTTGCCGGGCAGCGTCTCGTCGAGGCACAGGCTGAGCCCGCGTCCGACCTCGCTGACGGCGACGGCTGGAACCGCGATGGCCCGCGTGCTGATCTTGAACCACCCGTTGAGTTCGTTCGCCTGACCCGGAACCGCGATGCGGCCGAACAGGCAGATGCCGTCGGGGTAGAGGAATATTGAGCGCTGCGGCGTGCCCTCGGTCGCCCTGATGCCGCACTCGCGGCGCAGAGCCATCAACAGTCTCTGGCGCCCGGTCCGCGCTGCTTGCGAATTCTCCTGCGGAACCTCGATGCGACCCTGCAGCAGCTCGTAGAGCGCCCGGCCCGGACCATTGGGAAGGAAACGGGCAACAAGCGGCGTGCTGCTGGCGCCAGCGGGCGTGCCGTTGTCGACAGGGTTATAGGTATAGAAGTGGGCATCTGGCTGGCCGTGCGTATAAGGCCTGAAACGCTCTTGATCGTAATCGAGCGCAAGGACGTTGCGTCGGTACCATTGGCGGTTCGGACTCGTTCGGTGTGGGGTTGCAAACCGGGCGACCGTGAAGACGATATCGGCCCCCCCATAGGGACTGGTCGGCAAGGGGGCGGGCACGACGCAGAAGGCCCAGCCGTCGCCGAAGAGGCGGATCGCTCCTGTCGGCAAGGACCAGCTGCTTGTATATCTTTGCGGATATAGCGCCGTCAGCCAGGGTAGTTCAGCCATGCTCTTCCCCCCAAAGTTCACGCGTCTTGTTCTCGCGCTGCACCCAGGCGGTTATCTTGGGCTCATCGAGCGGTTCGAGAGCGGCACCCGCCAGACGCTCGGCGATCATGGTCAGCGCCTCCAGTTCGACAACATTGCGGATCCGCTCTGGATCGCCGTCGTCACCGGCATGCGCGAGAAAGCCGGTCAGCGCAGGCCGCCAGTCCGCCGCGCCTGTCGTCGCCGCGACGATGAGCGCGTCGCCCGTGCCGGGAGGAGGATCGTCGGGCCCGCAAGGCGTCCAGATCGCATCCGCAGCGTCGGTCAGGATCCAGATGGCAAGACTGTCCTTCATTTCGTCCCATAGGGTTGCATCGATGGCCGGGCTATGCCGGCGCAGCACTACTGCCGGGGCGGTTTCGATCGCATCGGCGAGCGCGAGCACCGCCGCCTCTTGCGAGACCAGACCGTATGCTACGGCCGCCGCCAACCTTTCGGGATCGAGCAGCAGACGGATCCCGAAGGCCAGATCCTCCTTGCCGGCGGGGACCGCGGGATCGAGAGGGACTTCGGCCTGGGTCAGAGGGCGCGCCATGGCGAGCGCGATCGGGAAAGGATTTGCCAAGCGTGCCGTCGCATCCCCGGGCGTCGCAAGCCGCAGTGCGATCGGTACTGCCCGTGCAAGCGGCCCCTCGTCCGGCAGACGGCCCGGTCTCCAGGCGTCGGCCGGGCACGGTTCGCGCGGTGCTATCGGGCGCCCCTCAGCGACCGGCGCACGGACTTCGGCGGGGTCGAGGCCAGCCCTGAACGCGACCTGCAGACCGTCCCACCAGTCGCCCGAATAGCTCTGGCCCAATTCGTAGACCTCAACGTCCGGGCCGGTCTGGATGAGCACAAACGGCTCGGGTCCGCCCTGAGCGCCGCGACCGGTCCGAACCGCGGCAAAGGTCTCCTCCATGCCGATCCGCTTGAGGGAGAACTGAAGTGTCGCCCCGCCGTCGGGCAGCATGGCGACCGTGCCGGCAACAGTCTCTCGACGTCGCTCGTCGCCTTCGAGGCTCTCGAAGTAGCGTGGAAAGCGGATCGAGATACGGTGATCTCTTGGGGTCAGGAACGGCAATACGGGATCGTCAGGCGCAAGCGCATCCTTCCAGCGCCGGTAGATCGCCTGCAGAGCGGCAGACCAGGTGCCGCCATGCGCGCGCAGGGCCAGCAGCCCGGGGTCGGTCTGAGCTTTCGTAGCAGACGACTTTTTGCGGCTCATGGGCACACGGACGATCGCCGACTTGCAGGCGATCGCACGCGCACGAACGTCGAGTTGGGTGTCGTAGAGAAATGCCTCAGCCGGTGTCAGGAAAGCGAGCGCACCAAAGCGGGCCGTGGGTACGGTCCTGAGGAACTCCGTGTCTTGCGGGAAGGCTGGGCTCCAGGCTTCATCGATCTCGTCGACAGGCGGCGTGGAAAGGCGCGGCCTGGGGTTGAGGTCGAGTTTTGCCGCCCAGGGTGCGTCATAGAAGCTGCGCTGATAGCGTCGCTCTGTGCCGACATATTGCAGCTGCCGGTAAGAGGGCAGGTTGGAGGCACTCAGCGCAGCTTCTGCGTGACGGGCGAAAACGACCTCGTGGAAGAACGGACCATCGCCCTGCTGCTGGATCAGACGTTCGGCTATGAGCTGGGGCGGCTCGAGACGCCGAACGCGATCGCCGACATAGCCGCCAACACTTTCGAATGTCCAATCGTCGGTCGCCCCCGTCGTATCGCCTGTCACTGCGGCCAGCAGCCGATTGTAGCGCTGTTCGACTACGACGCGTACCAGCCGGCTCATCGCCCACTGCTGATTGACCTCGCGGGTGAAACGGTACTCGCCGGCGGCGTCGGCGCAAAGTGTCTCGACGGTTGCGGCGAGCGGCGCGATGGTCGTCGTGTTGTTGGCGTCGAAAATCGGACCGTCGCCTCGCTCGCCAAGGGGTGAGGCTGCAACGAAACGACGCGCCCAGTTGGCGTATCGATCGTTCGCCTTGGCCTTCTCCGTCTCCGGCAGAGCCTGGCTTTCTTTGTCTCCCCATTTGTGCCAGGGCCAGTCAACGGCCTTGATACGGTCCTCCAGAGGTGCGGGCAGGGTCGGGCTCGGGTCACCTGCTACGATCGGGCGAAGACTGATCTGCAGTCGGTCAAGCGCGATCTCCGTCAGCCTGCGTTGTCCGGATTTGGCGAGCAACGCATCGGCGGCCCTGATCGGCAGATCGAGCGTGAGGTGGTTGCGGATAAGCGTCCAGGCCGGATGAGACGGTCCGTTGCGCAGCGACAGGAAGATCGACTTGACCATGTCGAGGAGGCTCGTCTGGTCGACAGCCTTTCCGGTCGCGGCATGGCGCGCGGAAAGCTCGACGCTAAGTCCGAGTTGCCAGAGCGCAGCCCAGCCCTGGGGATCGTCGACCTCGGTGTTGCCGTCCATCCAGTCGGCAACCGAAGCGCCGCCGCTCAACGGCTTTCCTGTGGCCGCAGTCAGCGCCCAGCCCTTTTCCACGACTGCCACGTCCAATTCGCCGAGGAACCAATCGAGCGCAGCGTGCAGTCGCCGCCCGGCAATTTGCGAGCCGTCGGCGAGCGGTAGCTCTGGGGGCGTAGCGGGCGGACGGACCGGAAAGGCTGAGCGTTCGAGTTCGGGGGGCCAGATCAGTGCCGGTGGTAGCGGTGGCTTGAGGATCTCAGATGGGAGATCGTCCTTGGAAGGCCCACTCCTGAGGGTGCGGGCCAGCGCCGGCGGCCAGGCCTGCCAGTTCTTGGTATCGAGCAGGCTTGCCGGCGACTGTCCGGCGAGTTCAGGATCGGTCGCATCGAACCGGGTGATTTCGGTCCAGACGGGTTGGAAGCCCGGCGAGGCGCGCGCGACGTCGGCGTTAAGCATGGTCTCGTCGGGCGCCTCGAGGATGCGAAACCCGGCCAGCCGAGCGAGCGGCGCCGTCGCATCCCAAAAGCCCGACCAGCTTACCGTCACCGCCCGGCGGGTGTCGCCAGCTTTAACGTAGTCGACGATTGACTCCTCGCCATCGGGCACCGGCAGCGGTACGTGCAAGGAGCCCATGACCGCCGTCGGTCGCCGCAGCCGCGCAACGTCCGGGGATGGCGAGGCCGCGGGCGACTGGACCGGTACCGGTGGCCATTCGAGATGCCCAAGGACGATCCGATCTTTGTCATTCTTCTGCGTGTCTGCGGCGGGGGCAGCCCGTTTCGGTGGCGGCGAACTCCTATTTTCGAGGTGAGCGTAGAGCCGCACGGCACTTATCGAGGAATAGGTCGCATCCGGTTCGTCATCGCTAGGCCCGGCGGCGCGAGTACGAATGAAAAGTTGCCAGCCTATTTCGGGTTCTCGACGTTGAAACGCGTCGCGCACCGCGGCCAGGTCGTGAGTGCCGTCGATCGGCTTGCCGGTGTAGTCAAACCATCTTGCGCCGTTATTCGGCAATGACAATTCGAACAGCTCGCGGCCATCCGGACCGTGCGTCTGAACGGCCTGCTTGAACCGCATCTGAGCCGTTTGACGGCTCACCCGCATGATGAGATCGCCCGGCCGGCAGGTGCGGTCCGTCACCATCCTGCCCTCGCCCTCACCCACAGCGGCCGCTGCCTTGGGGTAGTGACCGACCGGTATCTGCGGCAACTGCCGAACAATGATTTCCCAATCCCGCGGATTGGCGATCCCGGGCTTGCTCGGAATCGGCGGCTGCGACCATTTCATGACGCCGACGAGATGACCTTCCTCGAAGCAGAGTTCGATTTCAGCGTCTTCGGGAGGAAGCGGCGTGAGGCTCGGGCGCAACTGTGCGGTCACCGTGAAGGCCTCGCCCTCGTCTCCCGCCTGGCTAACGGGCTTGATGACCACGAGAAGCTGACGGATCACGCCGGCGTCGCGCAGTTGAGGCGGAAACAGTTCCGCCGTTGGCACGGTCAGGCTATACGGCGGCGGCAGGGAACGGTTGGCCGTCAGGCGCGAGACCGGCTTCACGTCACACGTGAAGAGAGGCTTCTCGACGATACTGCCGAGGTCGAAAATCTCGACATGGTAATGCTGAAGATAGTCGCGCACTGCGATGCCTATGCCGGGCGCGACGTCGTTTTGAGTGAAAGGCTTCTCCCAGATGATGTCCCAGGTGAGCGCAAGCAGATCGTCGTCGAAATGGGCGATCGGATCAAAGGCAGGCTTGACGCCATTTTTGAAGCGGATGCGGTCGGGCTCTACAAGCGGCTGGAGTGAACAACTGTGCAGCGTATGCTCGACTGCAAAGCCCTCGTCGAAAGCGAAGCTGATTTCGGGCCGCGGGATCGAAGGATCCCGTTTCGTCGCCCAGTCCGGCAGCGCCCCTTCGGCGACCACCACCATGCCGAAATGGGCAAGGGATGCCACGTTAACGGGCGCGCGTGGCGTCCCTACGCTCGCAAGATCGCCGGCGAGCCGTCTGACACCGTCCTGCAGCCACTGCATCAGGAACGCCTGGTTGCCAAGCGCCTGCGCCTGCGGGCTCAAGTCGTCGGACGGTGTGTCGTCGTTCAACGCCTTGTCATAGGGGTGAGCGATATTGAAGTCCGGGTCGGCGTGGCGGGGCCCCAGGGCGACGCGATCGTCGACGAGGGGTGCGCCGACCTCGGGCAGTGCGACGCCGTGAAGCGGCGGAAGATCTGCTCCGATATTGAAGGGGAATCCCGGATCGGCGTTCTCCGCGGTGTAGCTTCCCGCCAAAAGGGTGCGAAGGCTGAGCGTCACCCCGCTGGGAGCATCGTTCGAGACGAACCTCCTGTTGGCGTCCACGACAATTGTCGCTGTCTCGTTCTGGACATTAACGAGGTCGCCCTGTTGATCGAAGACCTTGAGTGTCGCACCCTGCCCCACAAGGCCGGTGATCGTTGCATAGTTTGCCAGGCCTGGTGCCGGCACTGGATAGAATACGCCGTCCTGCGGCGTCGGCATGATCCAGATCACCCAGCGCGGTACGCCGCCGGCAGAGCCTGCCTCGATCACCGAGAAGGCGAAAGGCTCAGCGTTTGACGCAGCACCGGGTCTACTGTTCTCGATAGCTGCCAAAAGAGCGGGGCGCGCGGATGCCAGGGTGGGAGCCGAAACTTCGCCAGGGATCGGTGGAACTTTGCCGGGTTCCAGGATCGAGGACAGGAACGGCTCCATGAGCCCTCGGGCGTTCCCGACGGCGCCCTCGTTCAGCCCGACGGCGATGCGCGCGCTCAGCGTTCGCCCGAAAATCGAAATACCGACCTGCGCGTAGCCCTTGAAGCCGAGATCGGTCGAGCCCGTCAAACCCAGTTCAAGCGTCAAGAGCAGTTGGATCGTCAAAGCAAATTCGAGTTCGATATCGATCGAAAAGAACTTGGCGTCGATATGGAGCCACGCCTGGATCTTGAGCACGACATTGATACTGATGCCGACCTGGCCGTAGATGCCGGCTGGCAAAGGCAGCAGCATATGCTGGCCGACAAGCAGTCTCGTGGCGAATTTGACGTCAGCCTCCGCGACTAGGCGCAGGCCGAGGCTTCCGCCGCCGGCGCCGCCGCGCAGGCCGAGCTTGCCGCGTGCCGAGAAATAGATCCCATGGACGATCATGCGCTTTTCGATGGCAAAGAGGATGCCGCCGCGGCACTCGACCGTCAAAAGGCCTAGGTTCAGCGAGAAGACGAGCCGGTCGACCCAGCCGATCTCGCCACGCACCCGATTGGGCTCGATGAGAGCGACGAATTCGAACGGCATTGGGTCGAGAATAAGCTTGAAAAGCGCGGCGAGCTTGTCGCCCTTCCTGCCATAATAGACGTTCTTGCCTTTGGTCGCATAGGCTAGCAGGCGCTGCTGGCGCGGCGAATAGAGAATGAAGCCCTTGACCAAAGGGCGCTGATGCATGTTCTCAACATCGTTGAAGTAATCGTCGACGCTTATCGGAAGCCAGGCCCTCATGGCGGTGACCATCGTCAGATCGGATCGCATGGCGCCGAATAGTTGCACGACGATTGTTCGAAGCCCCTGCTCGTCAGTATCGTTGTAGGCACCGCCCTGACCCTGCGTGGTGCCGAGCGTCAGCGCGGCCTCCAGCGCCACGACCCATTGCGCCGGCTCTCCCGGCTCCTCGACCTTGTCGAACCAGCTCTCCTGGCGCGCAAGCGTTACATGCGCGTCGATATTGGCGTTCATCCGCTCGATCGTCTTGCTAAGCGGCTGGTCCTCGTCGATACCCTGCATGATGACGGGGAACATGCGCACGCCAAGCCCTCCGCCGATCTGGCGCAGATAGATCGGCAAAGGCGGGATCTGATAACTGATCTTCGACGCCTCGATTGCGATGATCCAGGCGCGAACCCAGACGTCGTCGGCACGCCGCAGCTCCATGAAGCCGACCGCCGCCCCGAGTTCGGGCAGGCCCGGGATCGTAATGACGCCATCGCCCTTGAAGCCCTTGCGGGTCGGCTCGTCGATCGAGACGACCGAACCGCCGAGGCGAAAGCCGTCGGCGGCCTGGACCTCGACGCGGAGATCCTTGAACTCGATCTGCGGTACCACCGCCCCGTCAGCGGGCATGCCGATATAGAGTTTATGGAAGTCGATCTCCGCCGAAATCACGTCGCCGGTATCCGCAAACAGGCACTGGCCGCCGACAATCAGTGCCGGACGCATCCGCTTTTCGTCTCTGATGCCTGAGAAATCGTATCTCGGATGGAAACCCAGCGAACGGATTTCCATTCGGAAGACGTTGAAGACGTCGAACACGACGGGCTCGCGCAACTCGACCGTCAGTTCGACATGCTCGATGAGATCATCGCTCAGCGGCGCGCGGTTGAATTCGATGGTTGCGGTCTCGAGGTTTTCCAGCATCTTTCCATCGAACTCAGCCCATTCGGGTTCAAACTGTGCTTTGCCGGAGACCTCAAAAAAGAACAGCTTTTTATGATCGGCTGTCTTGCGGTAGCGCAGTTCGAGCTGCGAGATCTCGAAGCGAAAGCGAACGCCGCCCGTGACGATCGGCTTGTCCTTGTCGGCGAGTTCGCAGACAAGTTCGTCGAGGACGATTTTCGAATCCTCCTGCTTGAGGCCGATGGCGAGCCTGATCGGCGCCGACGACAACAGCTCGGGCAATTTGCCCGTGGCTCCTATCGAGAGGTGGCGCATACGATTGCCCTCGATCTCGAGCGAGGCATCGTTGAGCAGGAACGGCTCGTTGAGCGCGCCGACCTTGATCTGGGTCGCCAGAAGCCTGGCGGAAAGATCAAGCCCCCCGGACCCGATACGGAACTTGCAGACCTCGAAGGCGAGGATACCGATCTCCTCGCTGACGACGAAGGCGCGATAGGATTCGCCGGGCAGCGTGCCCTTATTGAGTTCGACGAGAAACAGGCCGCCGTCGAGTGTCAGCTGCAGAAACGGAAGCTCTGTTGGAACGGGCAGCGTCTCGTTGCCCTTCACCGGGATCGTGCGAACGAGGTATATCTTGGTGCCCAAAAGCTCGAACGGCTCACTGATGTCGGCGCGCAGCTCCTTTTCGAGCTTGAATGCCGCAAGATGATCGGATGGCGGGGCCGCTATCCTGCGCTTGATGGGAAATGCGGCCTTGTCGCGAAGCCGCACGGACATGTCGCCGAGGTCGAGCCGCAGGACGGTCGTGCCCTCGACCTTGTTGCCGAGGACGTCGAAATTCAACGTCGCATGAAGATCGAAGGCGTTGACGTCTGCCGGCCGGCAGATCCGATCGATAGCGATCTTGACCGGTCCGATCGTGCCCCCCTTGTCGCTGAACAGGTCGTTGGCCGCCTGCACCGCCATGTCGAACCGCCAGCCCCGAGCGGCGTCAAGGCCGGGGCTGGAAAAGCGCGCGGGCGACAAAGGCAGAGGAACGGGCTGCGGCTTGGCGGCCTCGACCGGGCATCCGGAGCAGTCACCGACGCCCGCACCGGCGTTGTCGGGATAAAGTGGCGCAAAGGCGGTGCTGTCGCCCTCGAATGCCTGGAGGACGCGGGGCATCTCTCCGTCCGTCCAGCTGAGCATGGCGAGCGCCTGCCACCGGCTCCCGTCGCTGGCGAGATGGGCGGCTGCGAAGGGCTTGCTGCCGGTGCCCGGCATGGCGGGCAACGAATCCTGCTCGCTCTCGGAAGATCCCCGCGTCAGGAAACGCATCGCGTTGAAGCTGGCGCTTGCGACGGTTCGTGCGGTTTCATCATAGCCGTGAAGCAGGGAAGCGGTCCACTTGCCCGCGCTCTCATAAAACAGCAGCGAGCGCAACTGGGGTTTGGCGAGCGCGACCGAAACACCAGGCAGCGTCACGCTGAAATCGGGATCGGCGATCGGTCCCGCCGGCGCTCCGCCCGAGGCGGCCGGCGGGATCAAAAGGACGATCTCCTCCCCGCTCACCACGGCGCAGACCTCGCTGCCGGCGGGAGGCTGCGCAAGTTCAGTTCCTGTGACCGGCGCCGGGCCTTCCGGACGCCATTCGAGGCGCAGCTGCCGGTCCGCGTTGAAGCGGGCGAACTGCAGCGCGACGAGCGTCATTGCGCCAGCCACCGGTTCGGCCGTCTGCTTGTCGATCCAAGGAATGGATTTCAGGATTGCGTGAAGCACACGATCATTGTCCTGCTTCCACAAAATCGTGAGCAGCCCGCTGCGGTCGAAACTGCCGTCGACGAACTCAATCCTCGGATCTTCAGCCGGCAGCACGTTGTCGGATGACCACACCTCGGTCAGGCCGTGGCCTGAAAGCGGCAGGCGATAGGGATCGAAAGCCGTACCGGCGACATCCTCAAACAAGTCGCCTGAGGTCGCCTCGCAAGTGAGAACACCGGTTCCACGCAGATGCAGCCTGATCGCCTTGGCCTGCCAGAGCGGTTGTCTCGCCCAACGGCTGGTAAGGGAGAGCCCGCCGATTTCGACAATGAATTCGGGGCAGAGGTGGGTCACGCCGTCCGCACCCGTTTCAGCAAACAGACCGAAGCGAAATTGCCAGCACGCGCAATCGACACCGAGCGCGCCGAAGGGCAGCGACAGCGTGTCCGGATCGGTGCTGACGCCGTCGGCGGGATAGTGGTCTTCGATCAGCTGGACGACGAGGACGTAGCGGGCGCCATCGAAGCTGAGGCTCGCCTGGAAGCTTTCATATTCGAGGACGGTTTCGCCTTTCCAGCGCAGCTGCAGGGTTTGAGCAGTCGCAGTCAATCGGTGGCCGGCAGCGGTATTTTCAAGAATCAGGCCGGCGGTCCTGAAGCCGACGCCGAGCGGCATGGTGGGAATGACGGGCAGTTCGACATTCCAGGCCGGCAGGGGAGCGGAAAGATTGATGCCGGCGAGCCAGCCGAACCAGGCGCCGATTTGCGGAAGCGTGATCGCGAGGTTCGGAAAACCGGGCGGCAGCCAGCCGGTGGTGACGACAATGCCGTCGAGGTCGAGCCGAAAATTCAGATCGTCGATGCCGATATCCGGCAGGGTCGGTGGACGAACGCAGGCAAAGCCTGTCGTCAGCGGCAGTCTGAGTTGAACCTCTCCGACTGCGCTGCTGTTTGACCATTGCGTGCCGTCCGCGGCAACGGCAGTGACAACCCAATCGAGATAGAGTGCGAAGAACGGGTGCTCCGGCGTATAGCTGCTCGGCCGATCGGCGCTG
Source organism: Sinorhizobium chiapasense (assembly GCF_036488675.1). Taxonomy (NCBI): domain Bacteria; kingdom Pseudomonadati; phylum Pseudomonadota; class Alphaproteobacteria; order Hyphomicrobiales; family Rhizobiaceae; genus Sinorhizobium; species Sinorhizobium chiapasense. The sequence continues at coordinate 12,806 of NZ_CP133151.1, read as the reverse complement.
CGCACAGCGATGCGAACGCCACTGAGCGCGACCTCGGCCGCAAACTTGAGGCCGATGAGGCCATGCCGCGCGAACCGATCGCGGGTTTCCGCGACACTGAGGTCGAGACTGAATAGAACGAGACCAGCGTTGAGGTCGTCATCATGGACAGCTTCGACCAGTGTAAATTCCATGCTGTCGGTAGAGCCGGAGCTGATCCTGAGCCGTTCGTAAGTGTTTCCAGCGCGCCCCACCAGCTCGCAAGACACTTCGCTTGTACCATCGCCCAGTATCGATAAATGAAATAACTCGGCATCGATCTTTCCCATAGTGCATCGCCCCCAATGCGCAACCCATTAGAAAGAATTGATTATCACTTCTCTGAATGCTTCAATCCGAGCGACTGTTATGCAGCATTCAAGAATTCCCACGCGAATCTAAGCTACTGGGCCTTTATGATAAGACTATCACGGCTTTGACTAGAGAATTTACCGGCCGACATTACCCTGTTACAACTTAAATGTCCTGGATGATACTTTCACGAAAGCTTGCCACAGTCAATGGTTGCATCAAGAACGAGATACTTTCTTCGTCAGAAGTGACTGAGTAACAAAATTCGGCTGGCGTAAAACATTGTGTTAGTGGCCGGTCGCACAAACGCCGTGGCACAACGGCGGTCTTAACTGGCATGAACGCAGGACAAATTATCTTCCGGCAGTTCCGATTTTCAGCGCCGCCGCGTCAAAGCATGAGATCAATTCTATGGCCAAGCGGTCACGCGAGGTGCTACAGGTATACTGACGCAACAATGCTTTGCAGGTGAAGCCAAGTGCATTTTGCCCGCCTGATGGCACCTTGCGGTCTAATGAGCACCTGGGAACCGGGCACTGGTCGAACATATCAGAAAGGTATTTGATCTGGCGCTCCTCATCGGCGTCATAGCTCAGTCCGGTGAGTAGCCTTTGCGTGTTCTTGTAAAATCCCCACCAAGTGCACTTGCGACTGCCGTCAATTTCCAGTCGGCACTTCGGGGACAGGTAGTAGCCAGGAAATTCTTTTTCTTCCTCTTGGAAACCAGCTGAACCAGCAAGCATATCCTGCTGCTGCTCACAGAGTTGATGTCGAATATCGGACTTAAGGGAGTCTGCGGCCTTTCTTATAGCCGCATCGATTTCCTCGGCCGAGACGACTTGCTCCCAATCAGGGAAGTCGAAGGGGAAGTCCCGCATTTCGACCGGCATGCCCCGCTCCACGAGAGCGACCCATGCCGCCTTAGCATCGTTCAGAGAGCGCGCCGCCATTCTTTGCTTGCGCTGCAGGTCGACCTCTGTCCTGCAAGGGCCGTCGGCAATTGTTTTAAGGCTATCCAGGCGCGGGATTGTAAACGAGGGGCCGAACGCGCCGCCGAACGCATCCGCGTCGTTGGTCAGATTTATGTTTATCCCGAGCACGAGTTGAAGGCGGCGTGTAATTTCTTCCACGCTGAGCGCCTCGGCTGCAGCCACTCTGCAAAACTCTCCGTGGAGTTCGCGCGGCCAGCATGTCCCGGCAGAAAGACATTCCGATATGGGTTTATAGAACTCCTGGATATTCTCGACGTGTTTTGAAAAACTGTTCGATAAGTCGGCCCATTTGCGCCCATCGTTAGACTGCCGAATATGTTGGGGTAGCTCAAGCAGCCTGTTATGGGAGCTTTGAAACTGGCTACCACCAGTTCGCATCGCCTGGTTATAAATGGCGTCAAAATTTTCGCGCAGACGATAATACTTATCAACCTGGTAGAGACCGAGTGCGATTAGAAAGACAATCAAAGATGCTGCGACAAATCCAGAGCCCAGTTTCGCCCAACGGGGCAGGTCGGCAAAACGTCCCAGACCCATTGCGTAAATGAAATCACGACCGACGGTCAGAATGCCAATCGAAAAGCCATCTGGAGAAGCCGTTTCAGATCCGTCTGGGATTATTCGTTTTTTTTTCCGACGTTATCGAAGACCGCATCGCGCTCGACCTTCCATTCCTTCCCGCGTACGGAATCGGAATTCGAAACGCGCAGTGAACCAGATGTGAATTTGTCGATATCGATAGCGGCTTCATGAAGGGCAGACGGCGCGTCGCGCTTGATTATCTCCAGAAGCTGAGTCGCCTGAGCGATCAGAACCTCGTTGCCGGCTACCCCTGCCCTCTCGAGCAACTCCTGAATACGATGCTGGTTTTCAGGCACCTTCGGCGCTTCCTCGAGTGGACGCAGTTCATCGTCACCTACCTTCGACGCAATCAAACTTTTAAAGGCGGTGTATGCGTCTTTGATTGCTTCGGTCGCGGTCGCCGACACCCCCGCAATTGCGCCGGCGATCAATGCGGACAAGATAAGCTCGACACCCATGGCTTGGCCCCAGATTGCACTTGGCGGGCAGCATAACCCAAGGTTAGGCATCACGGAAGCGTCAGAGTTATCTTGCTAGTCTTTTTGCCGGACGCAGAAGCGCTCTACTGGAGACTCGCCCGTCTCCGAGCGCGCGGCTTCTAACTGATCAATGATCAACGCACAGCGCCTACACTAGAGGTGGTCCCGACCTGAGCCCCACCGGCCAGCAAAGCACGAAGACCGATGCGGGGGCAGCCACCTGTGCCGAGACGATCTATCCCCAGCTTTCAACTCGGCGCCTATACTCGCTCGCCAAGATTACGCGCCCTGCACAGCCGACGGAGTAGACCCCGACCGCTTGAAAGACCGGTAAACGAAAACTCTCTTCGGGCAAGTGGACCACTTACTCGTCAGCCGCACCGTGCTCCGCTTCTCCCCTGTATTCATCATGAACGTCGTCATCATCGTCACCCGGATCGCGGTCGGCGATGCGAACATCGTCCGCAAGCAGCGTCTCGTTGCTGAGGAGGCCTGCGTCCTCCAACCGTTCGAGGTCGGGCAAGTCACGGAGCGTTTCCATGCCGAAGACCGATAGAAAGTGCTTCGTCGTCACGTAGGTAAACGGCGCGCCAGGCGTGGGGCTCCGCGGTCCGGAGGCGAGAAACCCATCGTCGCGCAGACTGGCAATCGTATCGCGACTGACTTCCTTACCGAAGATTTTTGACAACTCCCCGCGCGTCAGAGGCTGCAGATAGGCAATGGCCATCAGCACGGCCGCTTCGTGTTCTGAAAGGCGCGTTCCTCCTGAGCGGGTCGGTGCTTGCGACGCCCGGATCGCCGGCGCGTAAGCCGACCGGCTTCGATGCTGCCAGCCACCGGCGGCAGCAACGATGTCATAGGGACGTGGGCGCAGTTCCTCGCGCAAGTCATCGATCAGAAGGTCGATGCTGCAGTCCTTGCCAACCACACGCGCCAATGTCTCACGGGTGACGGGTTCAGCCGAAGCGAAGATTACCGCCTCGACGCGCAGCATCCATTCGCGCCAGCGAAGCTCCGCCGGCAGATCATCTAGCTCCCGGTCAAACAAGCGTTCGCTTGCGTCCTTCGTCCGAGGCGTCCGTATTTTGCCGGGTGCGTGCGCTCCGGTCATGGTCACAGCCCATATATCCGGAAGGACGGCCGCCCCGACAGTTCGCGCACCGCGCCGGCGGCTTCCAGCCGCTCAAACAGGCGTTTGCTCGCCCAGCGGGACAGGCCGGTTCCCGGCGCCGAGATCGGCACGGCATCTTCATCGAGCAGTTTGCGGATGACGGGTTCGGCGCCCTTGGTGCGCACTTTCGACGCAGTCGCGGCAAGCAGGTCCGCGCGGCGGGCAATCTCGCCGGCCGAGCGCAACGCAGCACCAGTGCCTTCGACCAGGGCGAGGCACACGGCACGTGGGAATGCGGGCTCGCCCGGTCGCACCCGTCCCCTGCCCCCAAGGCTGTGGAAAGCCGGGCCATTGCGCTCGCCCATCAGCAGCGGCATGGAGGTCGGCCAGTTCAGCATTGAGGCGACCAACGCATCGGCGAGTACCCAGGCGAGCGGCTCGGCATCCGGGCGGGCGGCGTAGATGGCGCTGACCAGGTCTGCCGCGGCAAAGGGCGCGGCACGCCCGGACTGCAGGGCAGTGTCTGCCTGATCAACGGCCGCCGCCAGATGGTCGTCCCAAGGCAGACTCAGCAGTTCAGCCAGTTCGACGAGACTTTTCGAGGAGAAACCGGGTTTTCGGCTGAAAAACCTTTTGTAGGCCAGAAACACCTTTCCGGCCGGTCCAGGATCGTCGCCCGCCGCGGTCAGCAGAACGGCGTCGCGCAAAGCCGCTTCATCCTCGTTGCGCCCCATCAGCCGCACCGCCACGGCGGCACATTTGAGCGCTTGGCGCGCGCGCCAGCAGCCGACCCAGTGCGGTTCGGCTTTGACGAGATCATCGAGCGATTTCAGGGCGATGCCCGCGGCGAAGGCGGCATCTGACTCGTTTGGCTCACGGCCGCGTGGTGTCGTCCAGCCGGGCAACTGAGCGAACGGAAGGGATGTCGATAGCGACTGAATCGGGCGCGAATCCATATTCGCCAGCTTATGCCGGGTGTGCACTTATTGCCATCAAATTCGACACCAACCGCACAGCTTGTCGATTACACAAAACGGCCGATAATGTTGCATTATCGGACGTTATGCTCTTTATATAAGAAATGGCCCAAATCACAGAGCAGAACAGCGAAAATCACGTCGAGAAGAGCTCAGCTCCGTCTGACAGCACGGCCGCCGGCGATGATGTTTCCGCGGTGCAGCGGTCGGCCGACACGAGCCTGATGGGCGCTGCACTCCCCTCCCCTCTTCCGGACGCGACCACCGCCCTGCCGGCGCACCTCGAGCGCCTCGCCGATCGGGCCCGCGGTTATGTCGAGGCCGCCAGCTCCGCCAACACCCGCAAGGCCTATGCCTCCGACTGGAAGCATTTCACGGGCTGGTGCCGGCGTCAGAGTCTCGCCCATATGCCGCCCGATCCGCAGACCGTCGGCCTCTACATCACCGCCTGCGCGTCAGGGGCCGCAACGGCCGACCGTAAGCCCCATTCAGTGATGACGATCGAACGGCGCCTCTCCGCGATCACCTGGAACTATGTTCAGCGCGGCACGCCGCTCGACCGCAAGGATCGCCACATCGCCACCGTTTTGGCCGGCATCCGCAACACCCATGCCGCCCCTCCCCGGCAAAAGGAAGCGGTGCTGCCCGAGCACCTGATTGCAATGCTCGAAACGCTCGACAGGGGAGCTCTGCGCGGTATGCGGGATAGGGCGATGCTGTTGGTCGGTTTCGCCGGCGGCCTGCGCCGCTCGGAGATCGTCGGGCTGGATTGCGACCGCGACCAGACCGAAGACGGCCGTGGCTGGATCGAGATCCTCGACAAGGGCCTGCTCGTCACCCTGCGCGGCAAGACCGGCTGGCGAGAGGTCGAAATCGGCAGGGGCTCGTCGGATGCGACCTGCCCGGTCGTCGCCGTCGAGACCTGGATCAAGTTCGCCCGGGTTGCGAAGGGTCCCCTCTTCCGCCGCGTCCGCGACCAAGGGAGGAATGTTGGACCGGATCGATTGAATGACCGCGAGGTCGCGCGGCTCGTCAAGAAGGCGGCATTGGCCGCCGGCATTCGTGGCGACCTCAGCGAGGGTGAGCGAGCCGAAAAATTCTCGGGCCATTCGTTGCGCGCCGGACTTGCCTCCTCGGCTGAGGTCGACGAGCGTTACGTCCAAAAACAGCTCGGTCATGCCAGTGCGGAAATGACCCGCAAGTATCAGCGGCGCCGCGACCGCTTCCGGATCAACCTCACCAAGGCCTCGGGACTTTAATAGCAACAATCAGAGCTGTGCCAAGGTGCTGCGGCCGCCGATCCAGCCTTTCGGCGATCGCAGCCGGTGACACCTACCCAACTGCCACGTCATTGCCTTTCGGCAGCGTATCTTCAAACCGTTTGTGCTGCGGACCTTCCAGGATAACCGCATCAATATTCTCGCAAGACATCACGTGAAGACGCAAAGGGATGTTGTTGCCAGGCCCGATCTGATTCATGAGCCAGCCGACACAGTGAGCTTCCTCCCCTGGGGGATGCTCATGGCAAGCCATGACATGACCTCTGCCGTCTAGCGATCCCGGCTCGGCGATGGTGCGGACAAGAGCCTGATGCAGTTCCTCGCTATAGCCATCTGGAATATCATGAGGGTTCGTCGACACCTTCCAAGGGCACTTGGCACACTGCCTAACCCGCCGCAGCTTCCAGCTCATCCCGAATCCTATCGTTGTTGCAAGCCGGTTTTGTAACCATGCGCGCATTCTTCCAACACGCTTCCACCCACCGCAACGATATCGAATGTTATCCTCCCCTCCCCTGCTCGACGTGAAGCCATTAAGTCAAAGTCGGACGTTAAATTTTCAGCTTAGCGCTTCAATTGAAATCGGGAAGTAATAGCCACAATGGCGCTGACTTGTCGGCGCATTCGCCATGGTCTCAAATCGGCGATCCGGCTCCCGGTGCGCGTCACCAACCGTCCGCGGCAAGTCCTGGGTTGACGAGTTTGGAGGCTCCAGTCCGAGCGCGGGTACTCCACCAGAAACGTTCACAAACGATAGGTTTCGTCTGGCGACTTTGTACATTGCAGGCAGCAGGATATGTCGATAAATTGCGATTCTATCGACACGTTTAGGCGATATGTCGTCCCCAACGACATATCCGAAGATAAGTCAGCCGGAACAATGGAAGTTTTAGCATGGCGTTCCGGCCCGACCGCCCTTACAACGATCTGCCAACATTGCCGCCGAGCGAAGACATTGAGACGAAGGCCGTCCTCATGGCCTGCATCACCGCTCGCGCTGCTCTGGCAGAGCTCAAGGTATCCGGAGAACTCATTCCAAACCAGTCTGTGCTAATCAATTCCATCCCTTTGCTTGAAGCACAAGCGAGCTCAGAGATCGAAAACATCGTTACGACGACGGACCGCATGTTTCGCTTTGCCGGCGATGCGGCAAACCCGCCCGACGCGGCGACGAAGAAGGCTCTGCGCTAGCGGACCGCGCTGCATCAAGGCTTCCAGTTGCTTCAAGAGCGGCCAGTCTCGACAGCAATGGCAATCGAAGTCTACCGGACGATCAAGGGCATTGAACTCGACATACGCGCCACGCCGGGAACCGCGCTATACAATGAAGCCACCGGGGGGAGGTCATCTACACGCCTCCCGAGGGTCGCGACCTCTTACGGGACAAGCTTGCGAACTGGGAGCGTTATATCCACGAGGCCGAAGACATCGATCCACTGATCCGCCTCGCAGTCATGCACTACCAGTTTGAAGCCATTCACCCCTTCACCGATGGCAATGGCCGAACGGGACGCGTTCTCAATCTCCTTTATCTCGTCGACAAGGGTCTACTCGACATTCCCGTGCTGTTTCTCAGCCGCTATATCATCGGCAACAAACGAGCCTATTACGACCGACTCCGGCGGGGGACTAGCGAAGGCGCCTGGGAGGACTGGATCCTCTACATGCTCGCGGGCATACGCGAAACCGCGGAGTGGTCAAACAGGAAGATCCACGCGATCCGCGATCTCCTCGATCAGACGGGCGCAAGGATGCGTCGCGATTTGCCCAAGATCTATTCACGCGAGCTGGCGGAGGTGATTTTCGTCAACCCCTATTGCCGGATCTCCGACGTCGTGGCGGCCGATATAGCAAAGCGTCAAGCCGCGGCGGTCTACCTGAAGGCCCTGGTTGATGCTGAAATCCGGCCGCGAGAATCTCTATATCAATCCCGCCCTACTCGAGCTCCTCACCGGGAACCGCCCGCAATGACACCTATTCCCTGTGGCCGGATGATCGGTTATGCACGCGTCTCCACCGACGACCAGGCGACAAAAGCGCAGGAGATGGAGTAACGACCCGCAGCTGGCACCTGATCATCGCGGAGCACGGCTCCGCGGCGCCTCCGGTGCCTGCCCTGCCCTCGCAAAGCTGCATGATGTCGACGGCGGCGAAACGCGCGTCGTGGTTCGGCTCGACCACGTGGCGCGCTCGGTAGGGATCTCCTCGAGGTCATCGACCAACTCACGGACGAGGGTGCGCATTTCAGTCCCAGCGCGGCCCATCGAGACATTGACACGGCAGGAGATGTTTTCCTTGCCGGTGGTCGAGCGCTAATTGCGGAGCGGACCAAGTCCGGCATGAAGGAGGCCAAGGCCTGCGGAAGACTTGCCGGCAATCCTGAGCTCGAGGGCCGGTCCAAAACCCTGACAGCTGTCAGGGTTTTGGTTCTCCGCGAAAAGGAGAGGGTTCCGGGCGCTCAATTCGGAGGCCACGTAGGGACGCTGCCTAATTGGGGCAGCTCCCGCTCGTAACCAAGATATTTCGGCTCACGATATCTTGCCCATTTCTCGATATTTTTCGCAGACTTATCGCGGGATCTCAACCTCCTTAAGGCCGTCCAACATCGTGCACCCCAAGTTCAGTTGCGATTTTTCCAGACTGCAGATTTTTCATCGCAAGCGCTGACACGCCAAGCCCATGCCTTGCGCCAATCGCAAAGTATGTCTAAGACGCCCGCGCCTCGAAGATCCGACCCCGGTCACGTGGAGTGATTAGGGCCGCAAGACTTCCTCTGGTCGAGTATCTTTCTCCGGTCAAATGCGCCCAAGGCGATCGACATGCTATGGCCCCGTCTGCGGATTCTTTAATCGTCACCCACTGATCGTGAACGAATGGATGTGGACTCAGGCAGTTCCGTGAGAGACGGATTCGTGTTCTGTCGATAGCGACAACGTTTCGGTCGCAGCCTCGACAGGTGCACTCCAGAGTCAGAAGCCTCTCGCCTCACCTCCGTCATTTTCGCATTTTCACGAGGTTCAAGGACATCGTCGGCTCCGTTCAGCCAATCCTATGGATGCAGTTGGATGCGTCGCTGAGGCTTACGTTTGCGATGGCTTCCAAGACATCTCGTTCACCTGTTCCGGCCAGGCGATCCTTCTCATCCGGTCCCGTGCTAAGCCGCTGACAGAAACGGGAGAAATTTCCCCAGACTTCGGCTGAGAATCCGGTGCTAGGCGTGGATGTGTCCGGCCGCCTATGCGTAGCCGGGCGGCCCGCCCTGCACCTATCTTTTCGTAAAAAAACCGAAACCTAGGACCCTGACAGCTGTCAGGGTTGGCCACAGCCCTTCCCCATCACCCGACCTCCCTCAAACTTTGCCCGCGAGCTCTCAGAAGCGCCATCAAAACAGGCCCAACAGAAAACTCGCCGCGCCTTGTCTTTGAAGTCAGATCTCGCAGATATCCGCCAGCCGAGTTGATATGCTCTGCCCGTTCAAGAATGCAGGCAATCGTGACGGCGGCATTTTCCGCACCCATCACATCGCAGGCATCCTCGTAAGCCGAGGGGCTAACTCTGAGCATGGAACGGACCACCACAGCCGCTGACATTAGGTCTCGCCAGCCCGCGACCGTGCCCCCTGGAGCATAATCGGCAATTTGAGGGCAGGCCTTTAGCACCATTCCCAAAGGGAATCTCTTTATCGGCTCGCTCGTAACTTGGCTGACTTGGCTCGGCATCGCGTCCTGCTCATCTCGAGAGCTAGGTTCAAGTTCATGTATGGATTCGGTATGTGAATTCTGTATGTGACGCTCATTGTGAGCATCATTGGTGCTATCAATTTCTGCTTTTCGCTGCAAATCCAACGTGTTGAGAATTTCCTCCTGCAATACGTTCAGTTCATCAATCAGGCCGACGAGATCAGACAGACTTGGGCTGCGTGGTATACGGTGGACTAGCTGGACGTACATGGATTCAATTTTGTTCCAATCGCCGTCGGCGCCTTCTTCAACTGCGGCGGAGAGCAGCTTCCGGACGTCTCGACGGCATATCGTAAGGTTTTCCTTCGCCCTCCGGAGCGCTGCTCGGTCCGCAGCGACCTGCTGAGCCATCTGGGCTAGCTCCTCGGCGCGGTTGAGCAGTGGTGAGAGATCGAAGCCGAAGGCACGTTCGATCTCGCCCGACCTGTCCCTTCGAGCGTATCGCTTACCATTGGCGCTGTCCTTGCGCACAACGAGACCCGCCTCAACCAGAAGCGCTAGATGTCTGCGAAGCGTGGCGCCAGCAATGCCATGGGCGCGGAGTGTCAGCTGCGCATTGGACGGGAAGACTATGAGCTGCCCGTCGTGGCGAAGTTCATTGTCAGGATAAAAGGTCAACAAGGCGTCAAGTACCGCGAGGCTGCGGTCCTGCAGTCCAAGCTCTTTCCGCGCTTCAGAAGCGTGCCGAAAGACCTTCCATTTGTCAGCCGATTTGCCGGGCTTGATCTCCGTTGCGGCAATTTGTTGCCGAATCAAGGCAAGCGTAATCGGCCGCCGCCCAAAAGGCGTCGTCACATTTCCACTTTGCATTTTCCTTCACCCTCGAAAGGCAAAAGAAATCCGACCGCCGAAAACGACGCCAAACACTCTTGACTAGGATTCGTGGAAATGCGATTCTCGAGGTGCTAAATCAGAGAGAGGCTTCCACGACGGCAACGTTTGGGGGGCCTTTTTCTTTTGCTGCGTTTCCTTTCCTCAATAGGCTTTAAGACCCTGACAGCTGTCAGGGTTATTCGTGTTCTCGCTGACGGGCGAAGCGCTCAGCAAGTCCTGGCAGTTCCGCCTCAACGAACTTCAAAAACTCGATGCCAAGCGATCCCTCGGCCGAAATTCGAACCTCTTTCGGGGACGTCACCAACGCGCCAAGCCTCGTGCCATTTCCGTCCGAAATCGGAGTCGCTTCAACGGCCTTGTTGGCGGCTGGCTTGATGGCGTTCAGGACGCGCTGAAACCTCTGTTCAGAAGTTTCGGGAGCACTGCCCTTGCTGTCCAGCTCAGCCCGTATGGAATCGAGGGTACGCGGGTCGCTGGCAATTACCTTGGCAAAGTCGAGCCAGCGAGGCCGGCCGATCTTTGGCGCCCGCCCGATCGCTTCGATGATATCCGCCGGAACGATGCGGTAGACGTTCCGCATACGCGCCAGTTCAGCGTCCTCAATAGAAAGCGCCGCGTAAATATGGCGGGGCTTAATCCCCGCATCATCCATCCGAGACGCGAACAGAGCGCGCTCGATCCAGGTTAGATCTTGACGGCTTGCATTCTCGATGCCTTGCGCGAGGACAAGATCGATGTCGGAAATTTCAACCTCAATGGCCCGAACGGGTCTGCCGAGTTGCTTGGCAGCAAGCCAGCGCCGGTGACCGTAGACGATCTGATGGCGACCAGGCGACGCGGGGTGTCTCCGGACCTGGACGGGGACCTTTTGCCCGTCGATCTCAATTGAACGCTTGAACGCCTCGAAGCTTGTCTCGTCATCGTCCGGCAGTCGGTCCGGGTAAGGGGAGGGGTCGATGAGAGAAGGATCCAGCTCGCGAACCGCACCTCCGCCAGATTCGACGAGAGCCTTCAACCGGTCCCGCTCTGACCGGATGTCGTCGATCGCACGATGCGCCGCGCCGATGACACCAGCTCCGACGCGTTTGCCCGAGGGCGGAGCCGGGGGCGCCGGCTGCTGATCACTTGCTAGTTTGTTCTCCAGTTCTGCGGAAAGCAGTCCGAAGCTAGCGACAATTGACTTACGAGAGGATTTGCTCATGTCCGCCCCCAACTGTCGTTGATAAGGCGAGCGATCGCCTCGTTAACGGCGTCTACCGACTCGCGGGCACGCTTATGGGTATCGCGTCCGATCTGCCCCATCTCGAGCTCGTATATCGAACGTTTCCCAAGGCCAGCAGCCTCGACCGCAGTGCTCTCGATGGCAGTTGGCAATAAGACGTCGGTACCAAACAAGTGTCGAAGCATCGCGACGACTTGCGACTGCGGCGCGTCATTGGGGTCGTGCCGTGTGATCAAATACCGGATGAAGTCCTGGTCCAGCTGAGCGCCGCTCTCGTTCAGAACGCTAATCAGATCGCCCATCATCAGGAGGAACTGGCTCATCGACGCGACGTCAAGCATGGCTGGATGCACCGTTATGATCATGCTGGTCGCGGCATAAATTGCGCTCAAAGTCAGAAAGCCAAGCGACGGCGGAGTGTCCAGGATCACGACGTCATAATCCGCCTCAACTTCGGAAAGGGCGAGCTTCAGTCGCTCGAAGAAGATTGCGCCGGAGCTCGACTTGTTAGCCAAAACGCGGGGAGTTTCGTGCTCATACTCCATCACCTCCAAGTTGCCCGGGATTAGGTCGACCCCTTCGAAATATGTCTTGCGGATGATATCCCGGATTGGACGACGTTCGGCTTCGTCATAGCGCAGTGCGGCATAAATCGTTTCATTCGACCCAACGTCGAGTTCTGGCTGCGCACCAAACATGGCGGACAAGGATGCTTGAGGATCCAAGTCCAGTGCAAGGACGCGATAGCCCTGAAGAGCCAGGTAGTGGGAAAGATGGATGCAGGTCGTCGTCTTCGCGCTGCCGCCCTTAAAGTTGGCTATCGCAAGGACCTGAAGATGCTCGCCGGCGCGACGGCGAGGGAGGAACCGCAAGGCGTCTGCAGGTTTCTGCTTCGCGAACAATTCACGCAATTCATTGATCTGGGCCAGCGTGTAGAGGCGATGGTTATTCTCCAACCGACTAGGGACCGGTCCGCGTCCTTCGGTGGACATGAGCTTCAGGGTGGAATCGGGTATCGAGGTCAGCTTTGACACTTCGTTGGTCGAAAATGAACGAAGCGTCTTTTCGGATCTTGGCGGATACATGCGAGTTCTGAGCTGCTGCAATTGCCCAGACAGAATCCCGGCATGGCGCATGATCTTGCTGCCAGCATCTTCCTGCAAGCCAACAGCTGATTCTACTCGGTTTGCTATCGCCATCTTTCCCTCTTGGCGGCTCTCCGCCGGTTTTCCCGCGTTTGCCCGCCAAAGGTAGAGCAC